>CAYNFB010000216.1:0-6566 GCA_964396355.1 uncultured Leptospirales bacterium
CTGCGTCAAAAATCAGGGCATCGGCTCCCTTCTCCTGTGCAATCGCCTCTGCAGCCTCATCAGTCACAGCAGAACCTACAGATACCGCCATAAGCGCGATTGAAGTACTGCGGGCAAGAAGTTTTGAGACGGACTTACCTTCAATAATATTACCGCCTTCAAATTCAACCGAAAAACCGGTATTTTTTATTATGTCAAATCTGGCCCATCTCCCCATGGGGCTGCACAGAAGAAAAGCCCGGTCCATGAGCGATCTTATACGCCCTCTTGACTCGGTTGTCATTTCTGTTTTATGCACGTTATATTTCATCCTGGAAAAAATTTCTTTTTCAGGGAGAGCAACGTGTATAGGATCTATAATATGAATTCTGTTCAAAATACGCCCTTTCTCTTTTATTGTATTTCGTCCTGCATTAAATAACAGCGATTAACTACACTTATCAACAGGAGTATTTCAGTATATTAAAATTTTATTAAATATTACGGGTGTCAACATAAATTTTTTTTATTTTTGGTTGACATTTCATCAAATTGATTTAGATAATTGGGATTGGATAATTATATAAATAAAAGGTGAAACAGACATTGCTGTCACCTCCGGTTCATTATCTTTTATCACTATTTTAGTTAAAAGAATTACAACTCTTAAAAAAAATAAAAGACAAGGAGAATTTGTGTGAGACGTTCATTGCTGCTATTCTTTACACCTTTCATATTGTTTACCTCTGTTTTCTACATTGTCTCAGTCAAAGGCTGCGACAGCATTATGCAGGCTGATGCTGCAAAAAAATTACCGTTTAACCACGAGAATCACGTGGAGAAATACGTCGGTGAGGACTGCACGCACTGCCATGCCTATGAAAATAATGGTAGATTCACAGGTATCCCGACAGTAGGAGTCTGTACTGATTGTCATGCCAGAGACGGCGTTGTCAGTTCTGATGATCCCGCTGTAGCAAAAAGAAAACCCATGTTTGATAAATACAAGGACACAGACAAGCCCTGGGGCTCTTTTGCACAACAACCTGATCTTGTGTATTTCAGCCACAAGGTCGTCATGACAGCCAAGTATGAAGACGGAAGACTCAAGGCCCGATGCGGTTCCTGTCATGGAGATAAGGCCGGCTCAACAGGCACCCGAATGATCAAGGGGAAAATGCTTATGGGTCAGTGCATGGACTGTCATACTGCACTTCATCTGAGTAATAAATGTGCAGTCTGTCACGATTAAGAAATATTGAGAGGAATAAGTTAATCTTATGAAAAAAATAGAACGAAAAGACTTTCTTAAATTAGGTGGAGGCGCTGTAGTCGGCGGTCTCACCGGTTGGGTTTTTTCCGGCGCTCCCTTCCTCGGATTTCAGTGGCTTGTAGAATGGTCACAGGATCAGTATGTACCAGTGAAGGGCATGGAAAAATACGTCCAGGCCGTAAATGATGCGTGTCCCTACGGATGCTCTGTTACAGTAAAAAAAATAGGAGAAAGAGCTGTAAAACTCGAAGCAAAAGACGGGATCTGTCCGTCATGCCAGAACGCTCTTCAGCTTCTCTATCACCCGGAAAGAATAGGCAGCCCCCTGAAAAATGTGGGGAAAAAAGGTTCAGGAAAATTCCAGCCGGTTCCATGGGAACAGGCATTAAAGGATATATCCGCAAGAACAAATGCTCTTCTGGGAGAAAATAAAGGAAACACCATTGCAGCAATAAACAAAAACGAAAATTCCACAGCGCAAATGCTGGAAAAATTCACCAGAGCTGCAGGCAGTAAAAATGTATACTACGAATCATCATTAAAATCAATATCAGCAGCAGCTCTCGGAGGATATGAATCATATAACTTCGATAAAGCAGGCCACATCTTGAGCTTCGGTGCAAAACTTGTAGAAGGCTGGGGAAATCCTGCAGAGATGCAGAAACAGTTCGCCGGCTGGAAGAAGAAAGGAGTTAAAGTTGTTCAGGCTGATTCAGTATCTACACGTACTGCATCAATTGCAGATCAGTGGATTCCTGTTAAACCCGGAACCGAAGCAGTTCTTGCCTTCGGTATTGCCAATTATCTGATAACTTCAAAGAGGCTTAACTCCCCAGGTACCGGATTTGCTAAATGGTCTCAGATTATAATAAATAAATATCCCCTCTCTAAGGTTGCCAAAATCACCGGAATCAAAGAGGAAACAATCAGGAAAACTGCTGATGAATTTTATAAGGCAAAAAACCCGGTTGCAGTTGCAGGAAAGGGAGCCTACGGAGTTTCAGCTTCTTCTGCAGAACTGATCGCAGTACACTGTCTGAACAGTCTGGTAAAATCTCCCGCTGCATCACTCAGAAAGAACAGCGCAGTATCCTTCACCGGTGAATATGCAGGTCTTGACCAGTTCATCAAAGACGGCTCATTTAATCTGCTCTTTGTAAATGGAGCAAACCCTGTATACAAAAGCACTCTCGGTGATGATCTTAAAGAGAAAATGAAGAAGGCATTTGTTGTCTCATTCGGTTCACTGATTGACGATACTGCAAATTATGCAGACTATATACTTCCTTCACTGACATTTCTTGAAACCGAAGATGCAGTTGCAGGATTTGCAAAATCAAAGGATGTCAAAAACGCCATTGCTGAAATTTCATCAATGGTTAAAAAGACCAGGAACCTGTTCCCGTCAGGCAAATTTACTGCAAAGGGAAAAGAAGTATCAGCTGGACAGAAATTCTCTTTCCAGGTTGATAAGACAAAAGATATTATTGAAGGATATGAGAAAAAGCTTGCGGCTTCAGCAGACTATCCTCTCACAATGATACCAATAGAGGCACCTCTCGTAGGAGATGGGGACGGACTTGCATTCCCCTACGTTACAAAAGCAGTAGACTCGCATACATACTTCAAAGGTAAGCTCTGGGTTCAGATCAACAGAGAAACCGGCAAGACTCAGAATATTTCAGAAGGTGAATCAATAGTAATCGAATCGGCCAGAGGAAAGCTGGGTAAAGTCTACGTCCACTTAACAGATACAGTATCCCCGGATACAATTGCCATACCTCTCGGTTTTGGCCACGAATCATACACCAGGTATGGTACTGACAAAGGGGTCAATCCCAGAAAGATTATGACAGCAGATGTTGATCCCCTCACCGGAACTGCAGACTGGTGGTCAACCAGAGTTAAAATTAGTTAAGAGGTATGAATAATGATAGTAAAAGATGTTAAAATGAAAAGACGATGGGGGATGGTAATAGATCTTGATAAGTGCACAGGCTGCGGAGAATGTTCGATAGCCTGTAATCAGGAAAATAACATGCCCATATTCGAAGATGATTCAGATATACCCAAGAGAGTCGCATTTCTTGAGCTCATGAAAGTAACAAACGACAGGGATGCAAAGTTTCCCGATGTGAAGACTGCATTTCTGCCCAAGATGTGTCAGATGTGTGAGGGGAATGATCCGAAAAATCCCGAGCCTCCATGCGTATCGGTCTGTCCGGCAGTCGCAACAGACGTTGGAGATGACGGTGTTGTAAGTCAGATATGGTCAAGATGCATCGGATGCCGTTACTGTCAGACAGCATGTCCCTACGAGGCACGTGTTTTCAACTGGTGGAAACCTGAATATGAAGGTACATTCAAGAATGCACTCAATCCGGAAGTATCTGTGGCATCCAGAGGAACTGTTGTAAAATGCACATTCTGCAGCCATATATGGAAGAGAGAAAGAGACAAAGCTGTTGCCGCCGGGAATCTGGACATCAATGATGTTCTCTATACTCCGGCATGCGTTGCAGCCTGTCCCACCGGTGCAATGGTCTTCGGTGACCTCAATGATCCGAACTCTGAGGTATCTAAACTGGCAAAGAGCAGCAGAGCAGTCAGACTGACCAATTCTGTAGATGACCAGCCTGAAGATAAGAAGAAGGCAATGCTGAAGATCAAGCATTTCCCGAATCCAAAAGTATATTACTTAACAAGCCATAAGTGGCTCCGCGATATGATGCGGTTTACAAAAAACTCCTAAATCAGGCGGAGGTATTAGATAATGAAATTATTCAGTGGCTATTCAAAAAATATGAGGATTACGCTATACGTGCTTATTGCGCTCGTAGTCCTCTTCGGCATATTCGCAATCCAAATCCTTTTCTGGGGACTGGGCTATACGGATATGAATAACAATTTCGCATGGGGAAGCTGGATCATCGGAGACCTGGGGCTTGTTGCGCTAGGGGGAGGAGCTTTTACTACAGGTTTCATCCTCTATATATTCAGGGTGGATAAACTGCAGCCTATTATTGCATCAACTGTACTGATAGGATTCATGTGTTACCTCTTCACCTTTGTATTCCTGCTCTTTGACCTGGGACAGCCCATAAGGTTCTGGTTCGGATTTCTCTATCCTAACTGGGGAACAGGGGTCTATCCGGTATCAATGCTCACAGAGGTATTCTTCTGCTTGTCAATTTACTTCTGTATCCTCATTGTAGAGCTCATACCAACAATTCTCGAGCACAAGGTTCTGATTCAGAATAAAGTAGTAAAGGCTATTGCCCACTACATGCACGTACTCATGTGGACCATGGCGGCAGCAGGAACATTTCTTTCATTCTTTCACCAGGGATCACTGGGAGGAGGAATGTGGGGAGTTCTCTATGCGAAAGCCGTATGGTTCAGGCCTCACTTCTTTTTTCTGGCAGTCGTAGCGGCAATGGCAGGCGGAACATCTTTCATGACCATGGTCCCCTACACTGCCGGCAAGATAATGAAGAAACAACTTGTTCCACTGGACACCTACCAGATACTTACGAGAATATCGGGATTCATTTTTGCATTTTATCTGCTCTTTCGAATATACGATGTATATTCACTTGCAACACATTTTGCGCCGCTTTCCGGAAGAGAGTACATGGACATGTGGGGAGGATACTACGGTATCTGGATGCTTGTAATTGAATTTGCACTCCTTGCAGGCCCGGTAATACTGCTGAATGTCAAGAAGTTCAGAGATCAGGAAAAACTGATGGCAATTGGAGCCTCCTGCGGTATTGGAGCAATTGTAATGAGCAAGTTAAGCGTTCTGCTTCACGGCTTCTCTGCACCTAACTTTCCATGGAAAGACTTTACGGCATACAATCCTACCATTCAGGAATGGTTAATAACAATCGGAGTCTTCGCATGTATGATACTCATATACATGGCATTTGTTAAATGGTTTCCGCTCTTCCCTCATCTCGAGCACCAGGAAGAACACGAGGCTCACTAGAATTTAAAAAAACTGGTTTATGAAACCAGAAAATATATGAGAAAAGACCGGTTATGCCGGTCTTTTTTTATATAAGGAAACGATCTATACCTCGGGTTCACGCCGGGCTCTGACCCTTTATCTTTTTTTTAACTCTGCTGCTTACGTTTGGGGGTCAGAACAAGATTCATTCTAGATAGGCTCTGACCCTAACCGCTTACCTGGAATTCAAATACTCAGAAAATATATCCAGATACAAAAAAACGATTCAATACCTGAATAGTATGTATGTTTTTTATACAATATTTTGGAAAAAACAGATGTACATGAAAAATATTATCAGAGAATAACCTATTTTTTACTAATTGGATAAAGGAATAGTCAAGTTAACCAAATTTGCAGAATAATACAAACGCAGGTAAAGCATGAATCAAAAAAGTAATAAAATCACAAACAAAGATGCGATGATGGATTTCCTGTATCCGCTCAAACAAATAATATCCGGTTTCAGAAATAGACAGCAAGCCTCTTAAGATACGCTTCTTCATATAGAAGAAACATCTCTACACATTGCTCAAATGTTTTCGCCAAGTTAATAAAAAAACGATGTAATGTAATATTTACTTCTGCTTTATAGTCTTTTATAAGATAGCAATTAATAAAACCAACATCATTCTCTCTGGGATCCCGGGAAAGTCCCTTCCTTACTGGATTATAACCGATATACCACAAAAGCCAGAGCAGATAATGTTCAGGGTTATCTGATTCCTCAATAAATGTAGAGCCAAATCGTTCGTTCCAGAAAGGTCCGGTCTCCCCCGTTGCTCTATTGTACTTTTCTGCAATTCTTGACTTAATATACTGCATTATCCTTGATATTGTCTCTTCATTTTCCAGTGTAATAATGATTAAATGTATGTGGTTACCGACAGGTTCAGCGGCTATTAACTCAAAATTATATTTTTTCTGGCACATCTGAATTGCTTCAATAAAATACCGTCTGCAGTATCTGCTTTTAAGCAAATTTCTCTTCCCTCTGCATCTTGAAAAACAATGATAAGTTGCTCCATGTTTAATAATTCTGAGTTTCCAGGTCATGATTTCTCCTTCTTTAAAAACGATTTTATTATTAAACGTTTCTGAGGAGGAAAAAATTAAGTTTTTTTGAAGGGTCAGAGCACTTTTTTAATATTTTTAGCTCTTTTCAATAAAATGGACTAAATTCAATTACTGGTGTCAGAGCCTCAAGCTAAATAGGCTCTGACACTCTATCATAAAATAAAATCACTTCATCTGCATTTCAAAAGCCTTAAGTGTATTCTGAAGAAGAATTGTAATTGTCAT
>CAYNFB010000217.1:0-955 GCA_964396355.1 uncultured Leptospirales bacterium
GAGTAATGCGGTAAATAAAGGATGCCGGGGAAGGTAAACGTTTCAGTGATTCAGGTCTCTTAACTGTTCAGGATGGAGAAGCACCGGGCTACACCTCTGGTAAAGTTCACTAAACTATATGCCCCGGTACTTAATAGAATATTATCCCGTTTTTACCTTTTTAAAATGTATTTCCGGAACGGCACCAAGTACATTGCCTATTTTTTTTAAGAATTTTAATGAAACATTTTGATAATTACCCGATTCCAATCTGGCAATCGCTGGTTGTGATGTTCCGGCAAGATCCGCTAATTCTTTTTGAGTTAAATTAGCATCTTTCCGCAGCTTAATAAGTTCTTTCGCAATTTCAAATTCTTCTTCAAGAAGGTTATATTCCTTCTTAAACTTTTCATTTTTTAACTGTTTCTTTAAAAAATTTTTTGAATCAACTATTTTCATGATTTTACTCCATAAAATTATTTTGTATTATTTTGGCTTTTTCAATTTCTAATCTGTCTGTTTTATTTGATTTTTTTACATAGCCAGAAGTAATGACGTATATCTGATCTTTCCAGTGAAAATAGAAAAGTCTTACTATATCACTGGCAAATTTTATTCTAAGTTCATGTAGATGTTCTATCCCTTTTATTTTTTTAGAATGCGGTTCAGGTAATTGATATCCAAATTCCTCAAGCAAATTGATTGTTCGTTGAATTTTTGCCTGCATTTTAACTGGAACAGACAGAATAAAGTCTATTACTTCTTCGGTTAATCTGACTTCATAGCTCATGATTCAATATACCAAATCTGGTATAAATGTCAAGGATTATTAAGGTGAAGCTGGCGAGAAAAAGTAATATTTATCAATTGAACGTGTATCTGACCGTTTTTTCGTTACTGCGAACCTGACGGATATAGAGGGACTAATGTCAGTAGCTGTAGGCAAGCAGATTTTCAAATATTTGATATGGCAAAA
>CAYNFB010000217.1:965-6560 GCA_964396355.1 uncultured Leptospirales bacterium
TTTTCGGGTGAGTAAGTAAATCTTCATTATGAGATCCCGGTATTTACAACTTGTTGTAGTAAAGAAAATCAAAGCGGGTAAAACCGGGATGACAGAAAAATCAAGGATGCCGGGGAAGGTAAAAGTTTTAGTGATTCAGGGCTTTTAACGATTCAGGATGGAGGAGCACCGGGCTAAGCTTGGCAGAGCCAAGCTTAGCTTTTAAACTCTTTTATGTCAACATTTTTTTAATAGTGAAAACGTCAGAATTCTGACGTTTTTGCTACTGGTAGGGCGGGCAGCATTACAAGTATAAATTTTTATAAAAGTAACGTTATGCGTAATATAAAAATAAATTTATGACAGTGCAGGTAGGGACTCAATTATTTCAGGGAAGACCGGCATTTGGGGAAACAGGGGGCAGAATCCGGCCTGCACGTCTGTTTTTACCTTTATTTTGCTTCACAGCAGCCGATGACCAAAAATTACTTTAATAAATTCTGATGAAATTTATACTATGTATATAGATCAATGTAATATGGAGTGTCATCTGTTATGAATATAACTGAACTGCTATCTGACCGGTTTTTTCTGGTTCTCGACGGAGGGCTTGCCACGGAACTTGAAAAACGGGGATATGATCTCAGCGACAGCCTGTGGTCAGCGGTTCTGCTTGCCGATGATCCTGATGTTATACGGGATGTTCATATGGATTACCTGAAGGCCGGTGCTGAATACATTATTACAGCATCATATCAGGCCTCGATACAGGGGTTTATGAAGAAAGGATATTCAGCGAAAGAATCTGCCGATCTTATAAGGCTCTCTGTTGATCTTGCCCGGGAGGCCGTTGATATTTATACAAGCACAGAGCATTTCGGCGAGAACTCCCGCCGTCCGCTTGTTGCCGGTTCTGTGGGCTCCTACGGTGCATTCCTTGCTGATGGTTCCGAATACAGCGGTGATTATTCTCTGGAAAGAAAAGAGTATATCGATTTTCACAGACCGAGAGTGGAGATCCTCATCGATGGGGGTGTTGATTTAATCGCCTTTGAAACATTCCCGCGCCTTGATGAGGCCCTTGCCGCCGCAGAATTGATGAAATCTTTCCCAGGTGTTCCATACTGGATAGTTTTCACTGCAAGGGACGGCTCTCATATCAGCAGCGGTGAGTTCTTCAGCGACTGCGTTTCAGCGTTCAGCGGCGAGGATGATCTGATTGGAACCGGTATAAACTGCTCTCCGCCTGAACTGATTCTTCCTCTTTTAAAAAGCTGTGAAGGTGAGTGCCCATTCATTGTCTATCCCAATTCGGGAGAGCAGTTCTGTCTTGACAGCAGATCCTGGGCCGGTGAAAAGAATGATGACGGATTTTCCTCTCTGGTTGAAGGATGGTACAGGAACGGCGCCATCCTTATCGGCGGATGCTGCCGCACAGGCCCTGAGGATATTCATAGAATCAAAGTAGTGAGAGATGCACTGAAGAACAAAGTTTATGATCCGGAAAAGGGCTGATCCGCCTGCCCGGAATGATGCATAGTATGAGTTAAAAATTTTCTGTACAACTTCATAAATGAGGAATATATGATTCAGCTTATTGAAAGGGCCGATGATTCCCGCATCAGGCTCTACAGCTCCCTGAAAGACCGTGACCTGCAGAGTGAGGGCGTTTTTATTACCGAGGGCAGGTTCCTCACCGAGAGGCTTCTTTTAAGCTCATTTGAGGCGATATCCGTCCTCGTGACAGAAAGGATGTATGATCACTTCTCTGAAATTATTCCTGAATCAGCAGAGCTTTACATGGCCAGTCAGGAGCTTATCTCTGAAATAGCCGGGTTCCCTTTTCACCGCGGAGTTCTGGCTCTTGGGCGGAGGGGGAACTTCCTCACTTCCGAAGCTCTCTTCGCCTCTATGCATGGAAAGAAGCAGTGGGGAATCGTAGTGTGTCCGGACTCAAACAATCCGGAAAATCTCGGAGGGATCATCCGTTCTGCCGCGGCTCTGGGATATGACGGGATTCTGCTGGGCGGTAAATCCTGTGATCCCTTTGGAAGAAAATGTCTTCGCGGCGGCATGGGTGCCCAGTTTAAACTTCCCATCGCCAGATCTGAAAATATAGAGGATGATCTTCTTCAGTTTAGTAATTCATCAGAGGTTAGTCTAGTCGCATCGGTCATCGATAGTTCTGCTGTGAACCTTCACGATGTTAAAGTCAGGGATAAGAAAATAGTCCTCTTCGGAGGTGAAGCCGCAGGCCTTTCCGGGAGTCTGGTGGGCATCTGTGATATTAAGGCCACAATCCCCATGTGTGCAGATATGGATTCTTTAAATCTTTCTGTTGCTGCAGGTATTTTTATGTACACATTGAATGTGCACCGTGAGATTTAGGCGGCATGCAGCGGGTGCCTGCCGCCTGGAATTTAGAGCTCCTCTATGCTTCTTACAATCTGGTTTACTATCTTCTCATCTGTCTTGGGGTTAAAGAAAACAGCCTTCCATGCCGGTATTGATATGCCTCCCGGATTGAATCCCATGGATGTTGTGAAACTCAGATGGGCATCAATACCTGTCACCATGCCTGTTTTTCTTTTTTCAAATAGTCTCTGTATCTCATTGAAGTATCGTACAAATTCATTTTGTGTAAGTTCAAGGGATATCAGTCTGTCGTAGATTTCTCCTGCATTTCTTCCTTTGGGGAGAACCCACCAGTTTACACTCGGCCCCATGCAGTCTGCGTTAAGAACCTTGCAGTAATCAAGCTTCTCGAGTTTCTCCTTCAGCAGTGAGGCCATCTCCAGTGAGTGGGCAACCAGTACCTGGTAACCTTTAAGGCCTATGCCGTTGAGGCTTGCCATTACCGAATAGGGGCCGATGGCAGGTCGTGATGTCTCGAGAGTGAATAGTGCAGGGTCATGCCTGTAATCCGCCTCGGAGAAGTAGGGCACCTGCTCCTTTGTTCTGAACAGGTGTTTCAGGTCATCACGGTTGGATACTATGAATGCGCTTGCAGGGTAATGTCCCCATCCCATCTTATGAAAATCAAGAGTGACCGAATCGGCATGTTCTATTCCCATGGCATATTTTTTAAGTCTCTTTACTGTGTCCAGAGTTCTTGCCGACAGGCTGAGCTCATTTTTTTCAGTGTCGTATTCATTGAGAAAGCAGAGCGACCATCCCGCCGCTCCATCTACGTGAAGCTGGGGAACCGGAACATTGTATTCTTTGCTTTTACGGTCAATTATTTTCCTGATTTCAGCGATATTGTCAATGCCGAACGCGTCGGTGCTGCCGAAGGTTGCAATGACGAAGGCTATCACCGTTCCCTCTGTGTAGAGCGCCTCTCTCTTTTCCTCAAGGATTTCCAAATTCATGCTGCATGAGGGATCTGTGGGTATAGAGTGGTGATCGTCGGTTCCCATGCCCAGCCATCCGGCCAGTGTTTCATTGGAGTAATGAGCAGCCTCTGATACAATGCCTGCAATATTCAGATTTGACAGGCCTGTTTTCATCGCGCCGGGATGAACTTTTTCGATTCCGATTTTACCGCCGTAGAGGTTGGATATAGTTCCTCCCATGGTAAATACTCCCCATGGATTATCTGTGTGATAAAATACCAGATTGGCAAGGGATGTTATTGCCTTGAGTTCCAGCTCATTGGATCTCTGGCTGTATGTATCAACACATAAATTCGGGTTTTTAAGGAGGCAGGCGATTGATCCGATCAGAGATCCGTAGTTGGCCGGGCCTTTTACATTCTCAAGATGAAGGTTCGAAAACCATCCGTCGGTGCCCCAGAAATAGGGGAAGATAGCATCCCTTGCATCCTTCAGATTTCCCGGGATGTAATGTATCTCGGGATTTGACTGCGCTGTATCGTAATTTCTGGACATTATTTCTTTGTCTGAAAGGTGCTCCTCGGCCTCCATAGTGTTGAGCAATTCGTTGAAGATCTGCAGAACCTCAGCCTTATTGCAGGTGAAGAAATTTGAAACTATTTCATCTAATAATTCATTTTTCATAATAAGTTTTCCTGTAGTAATTAATCGTTTATACCGGATTGAACCGGCGAGTATTCTTGTATTATAATAATATATCAATAGCGGTCAATATAATAAAGTAAAAGAATTAGGTCAATGCTGCAGATTTTAAAATATTAAGAAGATATGTCACCGGAATAAATCTATAAATTTCGGCATGTGATAAATTTATTCCAGTGGTGAAGAAAGCCGGTGTTTTTATTGTGGTTAAAAAGACCGGCGAATAATTTATTCCTGATGCTATACGTTAAAGAGAAAGTGAACTACGTCTCCGTTTCCCACAACGTATTCTTTGCCCTCTGTGCGGACCTTGCCTGAAGTTCTCGCTCCGGCCTCACCATTATGTATTATAAAATCTGAGAAGGGAATTACCTCTGCCCGGATAAATCCTCTTTCGAAATCATTGTGTATTACCGATGCCGCCCTGGGAGCTTTCCAGCCCTGTTTGATTGTCCAGGCCCGTACTTCTTTTACTCCGGCTGTAAAATAACTTATCAGCCCAAGTGCGTGGTAGCTCTGCTGGATAATCTGGTCCAGACCTCCTTCGCTTACCCCTATAGACTCAAGGAATTCTTCTCTTTCCGCATCGCTCATTCCCGTCATGTCCTCTTCGATCTTTGCACAGATTTTTATAGACCTGGCATTTCGGGATGCAGCAAATTCATGAACGGTCTTTACGTACTCATTGTCTGATTCGAGTCCGTCCTCATCCACATTGGCCGCATAAATTACAGGTTTGAGTGTTATCAGCCTCGTCTCTTTTATAAGTTCTATGAAGGCATCTGATTCTTTTTCGCTGAAGAGAATTGCCGGTTCTCCTGAGTTAAGATGCTCTACCAGATTTTTTGCCGTATCGGCCAGAGGCTGAAGTTTCCTGTCTCCTTTAACCATCTTTTCAAGACGTGCTAATCTGTTTTCAACTGCCTGAATATCTGCAAGGATCAGTTCTGTATTTATAATTTCAATATCACGAAGGGGATCAACACTCCCGTCTACATGGATGATATTTTCATCTTCGAAGCATCTTACAACGTGGAGGATCGCAGAGGTCTCTCTAATATGTGAAAGGAATTGATTCCCCAGCCCTGCTCCCTGGGAGGCTCCCTTCACAAGTCCGGCAATATCTGTAAATTCGACAATTGCATTTTGTATTCGCTGAGGTTTAACAATCTCAGACAGATTATCCAGACGCTTATCGGGAACCGGGACGATTGCCTTATTCGGTTCTATTGTGCAGAAGGGGTAATTTGCTGATTCTGCACTCTGAGCCTTTGTGAGAGCGTTAAAGAGTGTCGATTTTCCCACATTGGGAAGTCCGACGATACCAATACTTAAAGCCATTATTTTCTCCTCTGTTATTCGTGTATATCAGGTATATTTTTACTGATTTTTTACTGTTTTATATTTCAGATTCCATATGGGAGTCCGGTCACAGGATAAATCAGTTATAGCCGATATAATTATTTTTAATTTATAAAAAGCTGAAGTAAGCCTGTTACGGGTTTAATCAGAAAGATTACTTTTTCAACTGGAGCCCCGTCGTCAAGGCGGGCCTCCCCGTTGACCCCCTGGTTGTCTC
>CAYNFB010000218.1:0-6552 GCA_964396355.1 uncultured Leptospirales bacterium
GACCGGCACATTGTCGATTATTCCTCCGTCCAGAGAAATCCTGCCGTTCCACTTCATTATGGGTACGAATGGAGGTGTACATGATGAGCAGATTATCAGATCGGCCATCTCCCCGGCGCTGCTGCAGTCGTTGAGTCTTATAACCTCTGGTCTGTATCCCAGCTTAAACGCCAGCTCAGGATGGACGGGCCCTTTGGTATGTTTCTCCACAAGGTAGGCCATGAGCCCGATAAATGTGCCTGATCTTGGGCCCAGATACGCAGGGGGGCGCGCTATGAGTATTCTTATTTCCGGGCCCCCTTTAATTTTCTTTATTGTTTCACTGTCCAGTATTTCGATGAGAGTGTTTCTGTATATGGGAAACTGGGGGAAAACCGGTTCCTGCCTGAATGTATTTGATATGTAGAAGTTCTTCCTGTTTTTAGATGTGGCATCCTTTATCATTTTCAGCCCGGCACTGCCTTTGCCCGCCATAATCATTCCGGCCATGGCCGCACCTGCACTGACTCCGGCAACTATCTCCGGCTTCAGATCTGTCTGACCGGCCAGACTCTCCCAGAAGCCCACCTGCCACAGACACCTGCTTCCTCCTCCTGAGAAAACAACAGATTTAAAATCGCTCATTTTAATTTCCTATATGTTTTATTTCTTTCCGTTCCGGCCATTATCTTTGATTTTCTCATTTACTCACAGAACAGGAATCTGATCAGACTCTTTTTTATGCAGATTAATAACTGCATTATTTTTTGTCAATTTATTGATCCTTCTCATTTTAAAAAAGGTTTATACCGATAAATAATTGATGACTACTTATAAAATATTAACCGGTAAACAAGTGAAGATATTCTTTTTTCTGATAGTATTTTCTTTCCTGCCTCTATCTGCTGTGCTGGGTGAGGGAAAGATCTCCCTCGGTGCATCTTTCGGCTATCAGTATGATGCGGGAAATATCTCAGGACGCACAGGCGTTGACGGTGATGCTCAGCAGAATGCATCAATGGGCTGTATTCTGAAGATGGATGGAGACATGATTTTCATGCGCACCGGCGCTGAATATTCATATCCTGTCGCAAAGGGAAAGATTAACGGCAGCGGCGATGTTACCTCCACTGATATTTCATTCATTGAGGTTCCTGTTTATGCGGGGCTTAACCTCACCGTGCGGGATTACGGCAGTCTCTATATGGGGGGAGGGGGATCCTACATCTTCTCATTCGGAAATATCGATACATTATCAGGAAAACAGAGCGGAGGAGCACAGCTCTTCGGATTCGGATTCATAACAGGCATCGAGGCCGAAATATCCTCTGACGTATCTTTTCTGGCCGAGTGGGAGTACATGGCAGCCAGAAGTTCCCCCCTGGCCTCGACGGGCGGAGTCTATGACGATTTCTATATTGATTTTACAGGCAGCAGGTTCAGGTTCGGTGCTGTCTGTCATATAAACAGATATTAAAAATGAAATTAATGAACTATAAAATTTTAGCTCTACTGCTTCTGTTTCCGCTGAATGTCTATGCCTCGTCACTGGCTTTTTCACTTCAGGGGGGCTATTCTCCTTCTGCAGGAGGGGCAATGCACACAGGCTGGCAGGCGGAAAATCTGGGAGTCAGTGACGGCATCAATGATGTCAACAGGACATCATCAGCCTTCGATGTTTCTACAGTGGAGAGCCCCGTGGGAATTACCACAGGGCTGGATGCGAGATACATTACAGGCATGGTCTACTTCGGTATCGGAGCAGATGTGGTGTACACAATGTGGGGCGGCAGCGGCAAGACTGTTAATGCAGCTGATACAGAACTTGTCAAGGTCAGCTACAATCAGTGGGCATGCTACGTTCCGGTCTATGCCGGCGTGACGATTCTCTTCTGGGGCGAAACGAGAATTTCTACCGGCGCAGGTGCGGCATTTGCCTACGGTACATTAAGCACCAGCTTTAAGTCTGCCTCTCTTGACCATGAGGGAAATTTTACTGCCTATTCCTTTCCGTTGTTCTGGGAGATGAGGGGAGAGCGTATGGTCTCTGAGTCAGTATCTTTTCAGTGCAGGCTGGCATACTATACGGGATCGAGCAGATCCGTGTCTGATGGTGATGACTATGCCAGAGTGGATTTTTCTGGTTATCAGATAAGTGCAGGAATTGTTAAATACTTTATTTTTTGAGAGAGTACCTTGAAAATGACTTTTACTAAATATCTCGTGCTTTCATGTTTAATCGTCATATCGGCGGCAGGGATGTCCTATGGCGGAACATTTTCTGTTGGGCTCTCGGCCGGATTTGCAGATGATTCCGGAACAATGGGTAAGATGGTGAGAGACATTAACTCCGACATGAGAACCACCGAAATAGCCGCGCCGGGTACTGAAGTTAATGAACTTGAGAATTTCTATATGCCTGTATTCTCGGCAAATTTCACCTACTCATATAATCTGATGCTCATTAAATTTTCCTGGGAATACAGCCGTTATTTTTTGTATAAACCTTCGGGAGATATTGACACACCCGTTAATCCGAAAAATGAAATCGAAATAGATTTCAGCAGGTTCACCTTTCCTCTGTCGGTGGGAATCCAGGTTCCTATTGACAGCAGAAGCCGTTTTTACTTTGCCGGGGGTGTGAATTTTTCATACTTCATGCTGGATGTTAAGCAGAAAGAACCCGGCGTTATCTCGTTATTTCCGGGAGAATCTCTTTCCTTCGCTTCATATCTTGCAGGTTTTCATTTTAAGGCCGGTGCTGAAGCGCAGATAGGCAGAAATTATTCATTCGTTGTGGAATGCACCAGATATATGGGCAGACAATCCAGAGTGGAAAGTGAAGATAAGACTGCTGATCTTGATATCAGCATGGATGCCTTCGAAATAACAGGCGGGCTTAACTACACCGTAGATTTTTATAAGTGAGAGGACAGGGCTTGGTTTATATTTTAATTTTTCTCGGAGGAGCCTGCTTTGGAAGTTTCTTCTATACTCTTGCTCTGAGGTATATAAGCGGCATGATAAAAGAGGATCCTCTCAAAGCCCTTTTTTCAAGATCGATGTGCCCCTCGTGCAGGGCTGAAATCGGAATTATATATCTTATTCCTTTTCTCGGATACCTGATAACCGGCGGAAAATGTGCCGGGTGCGGCAAGAAAATCTCCCTCTCCTATCCGGCGTGGGAGGCTGTATATGGAATGACTGCTGTTGCGGTTTTCTTCGTTCTGGGCCTGAATTTTTCCGCTTTTGCGGTTTATCTTATAATTGCTCTATGCATCTGTATCTCCATTGTTGATACAGAAATTATGATTATTCCCGATTTTCTTCTGCTCGCAGCTCTTCTGATTTCATCATATCCTGTATACGTTAGAGGTAATATATCAGATAATCTTATCGGATTCGCTGCTGTTGGAATGTTTTTTCTTGTCATTATATTTATATTCCCTGCATCCTTCGGGGGAGGAGATCTGAAGATGTTTTCCCTTGCAGGCTTTATTTTCGGGCTGGAGCTTTCAATAGTTTTTGTTGAGCTGACTCTGGTGGGCAGTGCTTTAATTGCCGCATCGTGGGCACTCATAAAAGGACGGGGACTTCGTGTCAGAATCCCCTTTGCTCCCTTTATAACAGCAGGCATTACTGCAACTTTTCTCTTCGGCAGCAGCCTGCTCCTGTGGTACTATTCTCTTGTGTATAATCTGGGATGAAGGTTCTCTACCTGTTGTAAAGTTCCATTATCCCTTTTTCTTTCGGATTGTTTATTACACCCTTTTCGGTTATTATGGCGGTAATATTGCCGGCAGGAGTCACATCAAATGAGGGATTGAGAATCTTTATTCCCTCGGGCGCAATCTGAACATCTTTAATATAGGCAACCTCATCTATACTCCTCTGCTCAATGACTATGGAAGAACCACTCTCTGTCTGAGGATCGAGAGTGGACATGGGGGCCGCTACGAGAAACGGAATGCCGTGCTCCTTTGCCAGAACTGAATGAGTGTATGTGCCTATCTTATTTGCTGTATCGCCGTTTTTTGCAATTCTGTCTGCACCCACAATTACTTTTTTTATGATGCCTTCTTTCATAAAGTGACCGGACATGTTATCGGTTATGAGAGTCACCGGAATGTTATCCTGAAAAAGTTCCCATGTAGTCAGGCGGGCTCCCTGAAGATAGGGCCTGGTCTCACATGCATAGACTTCAATCTTTTTGCCTTCCTCTATCGCCGCCCGTATAACTCCAAGAGCAGTACCGTAGCCGCCTGTGGCAAGAGCACCTGCATTGCAGTGGGTCATGACGATGTCTCCGTCTTCAAGAAATGAACATCCGTTTCTGCCCATCTGCTTATTCGCCTCAATATCTTCTTTTAATATAAGAAGAGCCTCAGCCTCGAGTTTCTTTTTTAGTTCACCGGCATCATTTGCCGATTCAACTATTTTCTTCATTCTGTTGATTGTCCAGAAAAGGTTTACTGCAGTGGGCCTTGTCCCTGCAAATAATTGAAATACTTTCTTCATTTCTTCTTTTAATTCTTTTATAGCAGATGTTTTGCTGGTTTTTGCCGCCAGTGCGATTCCCACTGCTGCTGCTATACCGATTGCAGGGGCTCCCCGTGTCTCCATGTCTCTGATAGATTCTGCAATGCTCTTGTGTTCCATGTACGTATGGTACTCTTCCTTGAGAGGAAGAAGTCTCTGGTCGAGTATTGATACGGAATCTCCGTTCCATTTTATTGTGTACATTATGCCCCCTGGTTCTCTCTTATTATTTTATATTTCTTCATCTCGATTGTCCGGCCGCCATTGCTCCACTCCACTTCATCCATGTGAATTCTTATTATAAGAAGTCCCCGTCCGCTGTTTTTGAAAAAGTTTTCCGGGTCTCTCGGGTCGGGGAGTGATTTGAAATCGAATCCATTACCCTGATCTTCGATCTTGTACTGCACGTAGTCATTGGTAAGCTCATAGGTTATCTTTACATATCTGTCTTTATAAGGGGCAATTGTTCGTCTCTTCTCCGCCTCATCATTGAATTCTTTTATGCCGCCGCTGTTTCTGAGAGATGAGTCTATTTCCAGATTGCCGTGAAACATTGCATTGGATATTGCCTCCTTCAGAGTCAGAGCTATATTTTCAGATGTAGTGTAATTAAACAGACCGGCTGAAACGAGATCCTTTGTCAGATTAAATGATATTGTGTTAAGCAGGCTGCCGTCATTGGGGATAGTGAATACAGCCTTTTCATAGTCTTTATAGCGGCCGAAATTTTCTGCAATTTTCTTTTCAAGCTTCATCTTCAGTATGGACCTTACTGAAGATGTGAGATTGTTAATATCAAAGGGCTTTCTGATATAATCGCTTGCTCCGTACCTCAAAGCCCGTATGGCGTCCTCAACGTTCCCGTGACCGCTTATTATCAGTACCGGAACCGGATTGTCGAGACTGTTTATTCTCCGCAGGAGTTCAATGCCGTCCATTTTGCGGAGCCTGATATCTGTTATTACAAGATCAGCCGGTTCTTCGGCGTTTTTCAGGTAATACAGAGCATTCTCCGCCTTCTCAAATGAAATGACATTATATCCCACTCTGGAGAGTTTTTTCTGAAGAGTTATTCGAATTACCTCTTCATCATCGACCACTATTATTGTAGGGATAGGGTTTTCCTGAACCATATTTTTTTTATCAGACCTTATCTTCTTTCTGAACTTCTCCTTTTCCAAGAATCAGATGTCCCATTCTGTCTCTTTTTGTTTCCAGGTAGAATCTGTTTCCGTCTTCAGGCTCAATTTCAATAGGAAGTCTGCCGGTAACTTCCAGGCCGTATCCTTCAATACCTATTATTTTCTTAGGATTGTTGGTCATCAGTTTTATCTTTTGAAGTCCCAGATCAACGAGAATCTGCGCTCCGATTCCGTAATTTCTCAGATCTGAAGGGAATCCCAGTTCTATATTCGCATCGACTGTATCCATACCGTTATCCTGAAGATGGTATGCTTTGATTTTATTCCCGAGTCCGATTCCTCTTCCTTCCTGTCTGAGGTAGACGATTACACCGCAGCCGTGATTCTCTATATACTTCATTGCACTGTGCAGCTGTGAGCCGCAGTCGCATCTTCTTGAGCCAAAAACATCACCGGTGAGACATTCGGAGTGTACTCTTACGGGAACCTCCATCTCTCCTTCAATATTTCCCTTTACAAGTGCGATGTGAGTCTTGTCTTCAACATCTGTCTGGTATGCCACGATTCTGAAATCTCCGTAATCTGTGGGCATATGGGCATCGGATATTCTTTTTACAAGTCTTTCCTTATGCTGTCTGTACTTTATCAAATCAGAAATGGTTGCAATTTTCAGTCCGTGTTTCTCGGCAAATTTGTCCAGATCAGGTCTTCTTGCCATTGTTCCATCTTCATTGAGAATTTCACAGATAACACCAGCAGGCTTGAGCCCTGCCATTCTTGGAAGGTCAACGGCTCCCTCTGTATGACCTGCTCTGACCAGTACTCCTCCCTTCCTTGCTGCCAGCGGGAAAATATGCCCCGGTTTTCTCAAATCCTCAGGTTTTGATTTATC
>CAYNFB010000219.1:0-2507 GCA_964396355.1 uncultured Leptospirales bacterium
CCTCGGGTGCGGCCATGTAGCCGTGTACGAGAATGAGGCCGTGTTTGTTAAAGGGCCTGTGGAGAAAAAAGGGCTCGCCGATGTTGACCGGTTTGCTCTCTCCCTCTACTTTAAATTTATTATAGTCGTCCGTGAATATCTTCTTATCAAGTCTCATGAATGATCTTCGTATCTGATATTTAATAAGAATTGGAGGCAGTATCATTATTCTTCTGAGCATCGATGTAAGTTCTTTCAAAGGTTCAATTTCATTTGTGAGAACTTCTACGAAGTTATCTTTTCTTATGCCATGGAAGTTATATGTGGGAGTAAATTTTTCATTATTTTTTATAATCCGGTTTCCGTCTATGATAATCAGCCCGTTTGCTGCAGCTTCATCCATGAAACTGTCGTATTTTTCATGGAATGTGTCGGCGCTGATATTGGCATTTTTTGAAAGAAGAGTAGAGTGAAAGTAGCTCAAATTGAGCTCCTTGATCTTCTCGATGGCCAGAGATGCCCGGTTCTTGAAGTCATAGTCGTTTATTACCGTATGGGGATGTTTCTTGAGAATGTATGCGAATATATGGTCGTGGTTTACTGTAGTCATATTGTATATCGATTTCATATAGATGTTCAGAAGTTTGAGACTGAGTTTTTTGATGTTTATCTTTCTGATATAGTCGTCGTAGTCTACACCTGAACAGCATACTATTGATCATCTTGTTATTTATAACTGCATGCTCAGGTCAAAAATCCGGCAAGATCTTACGCTTATCGCACGGATTAAATTTTCCGTAAAAATTCAGTGTTTAAAAATCTTTAATTACTTTTGCCGCAAGACCTGCTTTGTCCAGGTACTCGTTGACGCGGATGGCTTTACCGAAGTTTACATCTATATCAACTCCCGAGGCGAGCATGGTTCCTTCTATTTCAAGCTCTTCGGCAATCCTGCCTTTTGTCTCGCCGGTGAAGCGTTCGACCATTTTTTTGATGAAATTATTTTTTGCTCTTATGGGATAGTAGGTGATGTTCACCGGCACTATGTGAGTTGATCCGGTTATTATATCAATAATCTCTTCGTTTTTAAAATCAAATTTTTTCTTTATTTTTTCAAGTTCATCGTATCTCTGCTCTTCATGGAGTCTCTTTATCACCTGTCTGAATAGTTCGACCCGAAGGGCGATTTTTGCAGCACCCGTATGAGGAGGTCTGCGTATTCCCGCATTGTACACCAGATACTTTCCTTTTTCGATGAGTTTCTTGTCTTTTATCATCTGCCCTTCGGGATAAATTACTACGGAGGCTGTGCCGGTAAGAAGTGCATTTGTCAGTATTTTATCTCTGTCGGGATTCTTCGTGGATATCCCTCCCATCTTCTGGAGTATCTGGCCGAGCCTCCCTCCGAAGAATTCTGCTGCTGCAAGAGAGAACATGAGCTGTCCGGTATATTTGTGAATGGTATAGGGGAGGAACGCCGTCTCAATGCGCGTGAAGTGGTTAACCACGTAGAGGACGTTCTTGGGAGGTACATTCTCCAGACCGTGGACCCGTATGTCTGCATCTGAGGCCGTGAATATTGCATCCATTGTGAGTGAAGCGGCTTTGACTATCCATTTTGAAAAGGCCATTCATTGACTCCTCTGTCAGTATTTGTTGCGGAAGTAATCTGTCAGTATCTCTCTGTGATCAAATGCTATTTTATCGGGGAGATCGGCTTCGGTGAAGACTGCCGCCTCTTCAGCATCATCCATTCCCTGCGGTTTCCCCTCGGCCCTTGCTGTGAAGACTGTAGAGACTGTATGCTGTCTGGGATCTCTTGACGGATCTGAATAGGTGTGGAATTGCCTTATCAGTTCCACATCGAGGGACGTCTCCTCTTTTGCTTCTCTCATTGCGGCATCTTCGAGAGACTCCCCGTAGTCGACAAATCCGCCGGGAATTGCCCATCCCCGGGGAGGATTTTTTCTTTTAATCAGAACTATCCCTCGGGTACCGTTATAATCAATTTCAATTATAATGTCCACAGTGGGGACCGGGTTTCTGTATTTTGTTTCAGTCATTTTTCCTCCCGATTCAGACATAGATAATGTCTGCAGATTATTATTAATGCAAGTAATTTATGCAGATGTATTGTAAAAGTAAAAGAGGCAGGATGATCTCATAAATTTTAATAAAACCATTTGACTTGTCTATTCTATTTTTAGTAAAAGATAATAAATCGCCGGTAACGAAAAATAAACAGCTGCAGTTCAGCTGAAAAAATTATTACAGGAGTAATGCAATGAATGTTAAAGAGATGTTTTATCGTTCAGGAAAGGTTGCAATTGTAACAGGCGGAGGCCGGGGGATAGGACAGTTTATCGCAACAGGCCTTGCAGAGGCGGGCGCTGATATTGTCATTGCCTCAAGAAAAGTCGATAATTGTAAAGAAGTTGCAGACGGGCTCTCAGAGAAGCATGGGATAAAATCTCTTGCAGTCAAATGCGACATGGGAAAGGAGGAGGACATTAATGCGCTGGTAGATG
>CAYNFB010000219.1:2524-6532 GCA_964396355.1 uncultured Leptospirales bacterium
CAGGAGTAACCTGGGGAGCGCCTACTCTTGAATTTCCCATAGAGGGATGGGATAAAATCTTCAATGTAAATGTGAGAGGAGTCTGGATCCTGACACAGAAAGTTGCAAATATAATGAAAGATAACGGCGGAGGGAAGGTGATAAATATTTCCTCAATCTTCGGATCAAGGGGATCTCTTGAAATTGCCCATCCGGCAGTGGCCTATAATTCTTCCAAGGCAGCAATTGAAGTTCTTACAAAAAATCTTGCAGTGAAGCTTGCTGACCATAAGATAAATGTAAACAGCATTGCTCCGGGATTTTTCAGGACAGATATGATGGGGTATGTTTTTCAGCCCGGTATGGAGAAGATGCTTGAAGCCATGCTCGGAGTGGTGCCTGCAGGAAAGGCCGGTGAAGAGGACGACATCAAGGCTCTTGCAGTATTTCTTGCATCAAAGGCTTCGGATTATATGACAGGTGCGGTCATACCTCTTGACGGCGGAATGGCTGCAAAATAGATTTCATCTAAATATTTTCTGCAGAAGGCGGCATCCCGGGGATGGCGCCTTTTTTGTGGTATTTTTGGCTACAGAGAATTGCTGTAAATCCGGTTTCGTTTTAAGGGTTCATTTTAGTGGACATTATCGGCAATGTGTTAACTTTCCAGGTCTTTTAAATTGACAGAGTTACCCGTAAAAGGTACATTTTTATTATACTGTATAATTTTAAAGGAGACCTGTCATGAATGAAGTGAAAGAGAATCTGGCTTTAAAAAGATACCAAGAGCTCCTGCCTAATATGGCTGATTACATCAGCCTTTATGCAAAACAAAGAAAAAAAGAAACCGCACTCATAGAATTTGATACGGGAGAGACTGTAACCTGGAAGGCTTTTAATACCTCTGTCAATGCCTTTGCTGCGAAGCTTCTTTCCATGGGACTTTCAAAGGGCGATATTATCGCCACATCTCTTCCTCTTCTGAAGGAACATGTATATCTGATATATGCCTGTTACCGCATAGGCGTAATCATAGCCCCAATCGATCTGAGGCTGAAGGCCGGTGAAATCCAGTATTGTTTTGACCGGATAAAACCTAAGGCATATTTCTTCCTCGGCAAGACTCCTGTTGCGGATTTCAGGCCCATAATCAGCGAAGTCATGGCCGGATCCCCCTACATCGAAAACTGGATTCAGTTTCAGAAGGAGGAGGATCTTATTATGGACGGGGCAACAGGTATAACCGAATTTGTAAAGGATATAAAGAAGATTTTTATAAAGAGTCTCTTCACCGGTTCTGTAAATAAGGCCAGGTCTCTTATAGGGAAGAGAGATCCATGCCTGATTATATTCACAACGGGCTCTACAGGTTCTCCCAAGCCGGCGCTTATATGTCACGAAAATATTCTCATTCAGAATATCGGTCTTGCCGTGGGGTTTGAGATGATTCCCGGCGACAGGATGCTGGTAAATCTTCCCCCCTCTCACGTGGGGTGCATCACAGAACAGCTGGCTACTACTATCTACGTGGGGGGTACATCTGTTCTCCTTCACGTCTTTGACCCTGCCAAAAGCCTCCAGGCCATTGAGAAGCACGGAGTCACTGTTATCGGACAGATTCCGGCTCTCTTTAATCTTGAGTGGCAGCTGAGCGATTACAGCAGCTATAATCTTTCCTCTCTGAGATTTATACTCTACGGAGGCCAGGCCGTGCCGGTGGAGTTTCTGAAAAAAATGCAGGCCATGGCCCCTAAAATCGGTACTGGTCTTGGCCTTACAGAGACTGCCGGTTTCTGTACATTTACCGATACTGATGATTCAGTAGAGGATATTGCTGCCGGTATAGGATTCGATATGGGCCTGACCCCTATTTCGATCAGGGAACCTATGAATGATGACGGCACTGCAGGCAGTGAAAAAGGACCAGGCGAAACAGGTGAGATATGTTTTTCCGGGCCACAGGTATTTCTGGGATACTACGATGATGAACAGAACACTGCGCGTGCTCTCTCAAAAGACCGCGTCTGCTATACCGGTGATCTTGGATTTTATGACGAAAAGGGTCTTCACTTCGTGGGCAGGGCCAAATTTGTAATAAAGCCGAAAGGCTATCAGGTTTATCCACAGGATATCAACAATCATATTTCATCAAAGCTGAAGGGCAGGGCCTCTAACATTGCCTGTGTGGGAGCAGATCATGATGTTTTTATCGAGGCCATTGTAGCCTTTGTTGAGGAGGCCTCGGGCCAGAAGGTCACCGCGGAGGATGTAATGGATGCATGCAGAGATATCTCATCCTATTCAAGGCCTTCTCACGTGGTTATTCTTCCTCCGGGAACAATGCCCCTGAACAGGGTTGCAAAAGTTGATTACATGGTGCTTAAGAATATGGCCGGCACAGAAGTTGAAAAACTCAGGGAGTCCGGCAGGTGGGACAGGGCAGGGAAGGCTTCTGCCTGATCGGGGAGGTAGTATGATAATAGATAATATACCTGTCTTTGCTGCAATGGTGCGCAATTATTATTCGGTTTCCATGAACAGGGAGATGATCGGCTATACCATTGCACAGGATTTCGGGCCGGCATCTGAAAAAGAGATAAAAGCCTACAGTGATGCTACGCTGGATGATTACAGCAAATACGAGGAGTATGGAGGACCAGCACCTCCCTTCTTCTTTTCCAGGAGTCTCTATCCGATGTTTAAAAAGCTCATGACTCTGAAGGGGCTGAATATGAATCTCCTGAGAATGGTTCACGGAAGACAGGGGCTTATCTGTCATGCTCCTGTTTCAGGAGAAGACAGCCTGAGTGTGGAAATGTCCATTGATGATATAAAAGAAACCCCTGCCGGAGAACTGCTCACTATAATAACAAGAGCATACAGAAAGGGAAGTCTGGTCATCGAAGGCAATACCGGATTCATGGTCCGGAGCATGGCTCGGTCGGCTCCAAAGAAAAAAATTGATAAACCTGATTCCGGCAGTGATTTTTCACAGTCCGGTGATGGTGTGAAAATTTCTATCTGCACCGTGAAGGGACAGGAGAAGAAGTATGCAAAAGTATCCAGAGATACCAATCCCATTCATACAAGCGATTTCTTCGCAAGGCTTGCCGGACTTCCCGGAACCATACTCCACGGAGTCTGTGTAATTGCCATGTGCAGCAATTCTCTCATCGATTCACTGGCCGGAGGAAATTCTGAACGGATGAGATCGGTTTCGGCGAGGTTCTCATTTCCTGTGATTCCCGGTGATACTCTAACCCTTACAGGAAAGAGAAAGGCGTCCACAGGAATAGAGGAGGTCATCTTCGATGTGTCAGACAGCAGAGGCAGAAATGTAGTAAAAAGTGGTTATTTTTCATATTTGCTTTGATTTCGTGCAATATCTCCGAAATGTTTATTTTTCGGAGATATGCGAAGAAATTCATTGACTGACTACTTCCCCTGTACCTTTATTATAATATATGTAAAATATCGGTATTTGTTAACTCATAACCCTGCATTACTGTGCGTTGCAGGAAATATGGCAGGGCTGTATTCCAGCTAAGATTAATTAATGAGGTACATATGAATAATCAGTATTCAGCACGTGAACATCTCGAGCTGCGAGGTCTCATAAAGGCTTTAATCCTTACTTCTCTCATGGTCGGTATTGCATCTTTCTTCCAGAATCTTGCAAATGTCCCTTTTAAAACAATTTTTGTGACCAGTGCACCTTTTCTTATTGTTATAGCCCTGATGTATCTAGCCTATAGAAGAAAGAAGATGAGGAAACCGGTTATTCTTATTGAGTGGATATCCGGCTTCATCCTTACCTCTTTGCCCATTGCTGCAAAATATAACTATGCGGTAAATATTGACTGGCTCTATGCGACCCAGGGAATTCATCTCTATGCTCTGTCCATGCTCTCTCTGACAATTCTCCAATTCTTTTACAACAAGAAGGTCTATGCCGTCTTTATCGTATGTGTCTTTGTAAACTGGGCGATATTTCTCTATGCCGCAAATGCCCATGGTGTAGACATGCCC
>CAYNFB010000220.1:0-6520 GCA_964396355.1 uncultured Leptospirales bacterium
GAACAAAAAACACCGAAAATACTAAAATTGAAAATCTCACTCTTGACTTTTAATTGTCTCTGCTCCATAATCCAAATGTATCGTTGATTTTATGTATTATATTTAGTATAGGGTTATGAAATAGATGTGCGCAATTTTTTATTATAATTATACTCTGGAGTTTAAATGAAAAATGAACACTGGTTCTTTGATCTTTTAAAAATATTATATGAAGCTGATCAGGAGGGAGTTGGTTTATCCTGGGAAAATTTTACGGAATCTCTTGATTCTTCTAAACCTATAGATGATTACAGTAATTTAAAAAAAATAAAAAATAATGATTATCTTAAAAATATTTTTTTTGATGTCTCAGAAAGCATTGAAGAAATAAAAAGTGATTCTAAGAAAAAAGATCCCAATGAAAAGTCCAACAGACATCTGAAAACAAAGATGTATGAAAGATATATTGGTTATCTGGAATTAAAAGGTGCAAATGAGTCTTCAAGACAATCTGAGAGACTTGCAAATAAATCTTTAGAAAAAGCAAATGACGCAATATGTGTTGCCGTAATTTTAGGATTTTTATCTCTTGCAGCTTCCGGTATAAACATTATTTATTCTCATCAGCAATTGAAAATTGCCAAATATCAGATCAGTAAAAAAATAGAATTATCTGAAGATATTGAAAAAATAATAATTAATATCGGAAACAGCAGCAGATCAAGTGAGAGAATTTTAAAAAAACCGATTCATCAGAATAACAAATAATTCATTAAATTAGTATTCTCTTCACCGGATTAAAATAAAACAGTGACCCTATATAAAAACAGATACCGCATTGAATCGGCCCGTTTAAAGGGCTGGAATTATTCTTCCCCCGGATACTATTTTATTACAATATGCATCACCCCAGAATATCCCCGATAATAACACCGGCAGCCGTTAGACCGAATATCCCCGGCATATATGATATGCTTCCCTGTACCCTTTCTCCGTTCTCTGATGTGCTGTCTTTTGTTTTCTTCCGGGGCAGGGGAGTTTGTGAATAGATGCATCTCACGCCCTTGTAGATTTCTATTTCTTTGAGCTTTCGTCTTACCGTCCGGGCCAGAGGGCAGTATGATGTCTTGCTTATGTCTGCTGTAACGATTCCCGACGGGTCGAGTCTGCTTCCTGCTCCCATGGATGATACGAAGGGTGTTTTACGTTTCACCAGTTCATGTATCAGGGCCACCTTTGATGGTACCTCATCTATTGCATCAATTGCATAGCTGTTATCGTAATCAGGAATAAGTTCTGCGATATTTTCCGGCAGCAGACGCTTATTTATTATAATAATTTCTGTATCGGGGTTGATGTCTGTGATTCGCTCCCGGGCAACGTCGGGCTTATATTTTCCCATTGTGGACTGAAGTGCAAGTATCTGCCTGTTGCAGTTTGAGGGAGCGACTTTGTCAAAATCTATGAGTACTATTCTTCCCGCACCGGCCCGGGCGACGGCTTCGGCTGCATATCCTCCAACTCCTCCAAGGCCTGCAATGATCACGGTGGCCTCTTTAAGTTTAACAAGGCCTTCGGGCCCGGTGAGTATTTCTGTTCTTGAGTGGTCCATCATAATTTAAGTTTGAATATCCTCTCTGCGTTTTCTGTTGTTGCCTCTGCAATCTCCTCAACCGGCCTGCCCAGCAGTTCAGACGCACCGTGCAGATTTATCAGAATATTTGAAGGCACATTGGGCTTCTCTGTGCCTTCAGGCGGCATGTCCGGGCTGTCTGTTTCGATGAGCAGATTATCCGGGTATATCTTTTTCAGCACAGCATCTCTTTTTGAGCTTCTCCTGTAGGAGAGAGCGCTTCCCATGGAAAAGGATAGTCCTATGTCCATCAGTATATCTGCAATCTCCGCACTGCCCGAAAATGCGTGTACAATGCCTCCGGCAGAAGGGACTCCGGTTTCTTTCAGTATTTCTATAAGTTCATTGA
This sequence comes from uncultured Leptospirales bacterium, assembly GCA_964396355.1. Lineage (GTDB taxonomy): Bacteria > Spirochaetota > UBA4802 > UBA4802 > UBA5550 > CAYNFB01. The sequence goes on from CAYNFB010000220.1 coordinate 1,962, forward strand.
AGGCGCCCCGGCAGTGTATTATTACGGGGCGGTTCACGTTAACCGCATATTCCATCTGGAGACGAAATATAATACACTGCAGCGCAAAGTCGGGAGATTCAATTTTTTTATCGAGGCCGATCTCGCCTATTGCGATGTATCCCGCCGGTGCCTCACAGAGCATCTGATCTATATGAATGTCTGCCTCGGTGACGAACCAGGGGTGGATGCCGATGGAGTATTCAACCTCGGGAAATTTTCCGCTCAGTTCCCTTGACAGATGCCACTGATCGTGCTTAACTGATGAGGTTATAATCTTAACAATTCCGGAATTTCTCGATTCATCAATGACAGAATCAATTCTTTCATAGAGTTCCGGGCTTTCCAGGTGGCAGTGTGAGTCAATGATCTTCATTGTATCTAAACTTATTCTGATTTAATATTCTGAATGTATAATTCCATATCACCCCGGGTAATGAAGAAGTGATTTATGCCTTCCATGTCAAATTCTGCTGCAAATGCTCCCAGGTGTTTTCCGCATATAATGAACAGTTCCTGTTCATGAAAGTGACTGAATATATATACTACCTGTGAAAGTTCAGTGCTGTCCATCTCATTTATCTGCCTGAAGTCCAGAACCTTTCTGCTGTTTTTAATACTGTGGAGAAATGCGCCGGTAAATACTTTCTTCCGTTCCGCAATTGCCGCCTCCGATTTGAGAGTGTACCTGAAGGAGATCAGTGTGGAATCCTTATCTCTTGTTACAATGACGTTATTAATTGAGTTCTCTTCAAGCTTCAGCTTCTGAATTTTTGCCTCCACCAGTGCTGATCTTATTTTTCCGGAAAATATAAGAGGGTCGCAGTTCTTGGATATGTAGTCTGCAATACCGAGCTTCATGGCAAGCAGAATATCCTCTTTTTTGGTCAGGGAGGAGTACATTATTACCGGTATGTTACGTGTTATCTCATCCTTCCTCAGCTCCTTCATTACCTGATAACCGTCGATATCGGGCATCACTATATCAAGCAGTATCACATCAGGTGCGCCGTTCTGGGCAAGCTCAAGTCCTTTCTTGCCGGTATCGGCTGTAAGAACACTGTGGCCGTCTTTTTTCAGCATGTCTGATGTTGCCTTGAGCACAAGTTTAGAATCATCAACGAGGAGAATGAGGCCCGTTATATTTTCATCATAGTTGAGTTCGCGGTAAAGTTGTGCTTTTTTTTCATTTTTTTCTTTTTTAACCACATCAGCAAGGGCTTTGTTTACGCTGTTCTGAACGTGATCATCTCTGAATGGTTTTACCAGAAATGATATTGCTCCGGCTCTGATGCCCTGGAGAATACTGGCCTCCTGATTCTCTGAACTTATTATTATTATTTTTGCATTGCTGTAATTTTTTCTTATCTGTGATGTTGCTTCAATTCCGCTTATGCCGGGCATGTTTATATCCATTGTCACAAGATCGGGTTTGTAGGTAACGTATGAGACAAGAGCTTTTTCTCCTGTTTCACATTCGTGAACAACTGTATGCCCCATGGCAGTCACGATATCGGAAAGCTTTTTTCTCATAAGTTTAGAATCATCAACAATCATTATCTTTGCCATATCGCGCTCGTCCTTATTCCCCGATAATTTTTACAAGGACTCTCTTGGGCCTCTTGCCGTCAAACTCTGCGTAATATATCTGTTCCCATGGCCCAAAGTCCAGTCTGCCTTCTGTAACAGCAACGACTACTTCCCGTCCCATTATTGTTCTCTTTATGTGTGCGTCGCCATTATCCTCTCCGGTTCTGTTGTGCCTGTACCGGCTGAGAGGTTCATGGGGCGCCAGCCCTTCGAGAAAATCATCGAAGTCATTGATCAGTCCGCTTTCCGCATCATTTATATAGACGCTGGCTGTGATGTGCATGGCATTTACCAGGCAGAGGCCTTCCTGTATGCCGCTTTCCCGAAGCTCACTTTCCACATCCTTTGTGATGTTGATATATTCTCTTCTTGAACTTGTGTTGAATGTCAGATATTTTCTATGTGATTTCATAGTTCTCCTTTATCTCCTGTTCCCAGCGCCATAGCCATTACCGTTACCGGGTGGAGCACTTTGTAGGGTGTATTCATCTCTATCTGCATTTTGCAGGTTTCGCAGTCTGTTATTACATATTCCGGGTTTGCCCGGTCTATCAGTCTGAAAAGCGTCTGGCCGATGTCCTGGGATATCTGGTAGTATTCACTCTTGAATCCGTATGTTCCTGCTATTCCGCAGCATTCGGAGTTGAGTATTACAAGATCAAGTCCGGGAATCCTCTTCAGCATTCCCAGGGTATAAATCACACCTCCAAGCCTTTCAAGATGACAGGGGGAGTGGTAGGCGGCCCGTATGCTTACCGGTTTCATCTTCGGAATATTGCCGGCCTGGAATTCACGGCATATGAACTTCGTCACGTAATCTGTTCTGTTGAATATGGCTGAATTGTCGAGTTTGAGAAAACTGGAATACTCGTGTTTCAGTGCGTATGAGCAGCTGGAGGAAGTGGAGAGGATTTTCTCATCACTGTTCCCCTGTGAAAGTGATTTTATATTGAAGCCGGCATTCTTTTTAGCTTTTTCAATGTAACCGTTTGCAATGAGAGGCACTCCGCAGCATTTTTCTTTTTTTAATTCAACTCCGTAACCGAGCGAATTGAGCACTTTGACAAAATCTCGTCCCAGCTCGTGGTTATTGTAGTTAACGTAGCATCCGTGAAAGTATGTAACGTTTTTTTTATATCCCTGCTGATTGGGAAGTATAGATTTATTGAAGTATTTTTCAAATGTGCTTTTCTCATATGCGGGAAAGGCTCTCTTAAATGGAATTTTAAGTATCAGATCCATAAAGACTTTTGTCAGCTTAAGGTTTATTATGTAGTTTGTTATTGAACCAAAGAGTGTGGCCATTGTGCCGACCAGATCTGTTCTGCTCATGAAAAAATCTCTCGGCCTGAACCAGTGAGCCTTGACGTATTTATGTTTCGCTTCCTGTATGATCTCGGCAATTTTTACATCAGATGGACAGGCTATCTCGCACCTCTTGCAGTTGGTGCAGAATTTCAGAGATGCATCTACAAGCTCAGGGTTCTTGATCCTCAGCCTTTCAGCGTCTGGCCCTGACTGTTTCGGACCGGGGAACAGTCCCGTTGCCTGGGTGACGGGACAGTAGATATTGCAGACTGTGCATTTTATGCAGTGGTCGAAGCTTATATTTTCCAGTTTGATCATTTTGACAGTTCCTTGATTATCTTTTCAGCACAGCAGTATCCGGTTGAAACAGCTACCCCTCCGCCTGACCCCTCTTTGACCGGGTCATATCCCGAGAGTATGGAACCGGCGCAGAAGATATTTTTCATTGTCTTTCCTGCAGAGGAGAGAGGGTTGAGCCTTTTATCAGTCTCAACTCCGTAACTCAGGAATGGATGACTTCTCTGTCCGAAAAATTTATTATTATACCATCTGTCTCTTTTATTTTCTGCATTTAGTTTAAGGTTAAAGACAGGCTCGTATATTTTGTCGAATTCGCTTGTAAGGCCGCCGCTGAAAAAGCTTCCCGTTGCAAGTACGAAGTATTTCGCCGTTATCTCCATCTCTCCCGAGTTGACAGTTCTCACTGACTGAAGAATATGGTCTTTCACGGTTCCCGAGAGCACCCTGTCTCCCGAGCTGTACTCTCCTCCGTACTTCATGAAAGAGCTCTTAAGCGCATTGTCTATCCGCAGTCCCAGTATTGAAGGCGGCAGAGTGGGGATTTCGTAGATATGCCGGCCTGTGAGCTCTTCCAGCTTTTTTCTGATATGGCTGAAATTTCTTATGCCCAGAAAGGCGGGCAGTGATACTGCGCATGCGTCGCCTGATGCTTTAATTATTTCATCTGCAATTCTCGGCAGGTATTTCTCCGTCTCGAAGTAGCGGGCAATGTCCACTGATCTGAATTCGTGAAGATTCCTGTTCGTTCCCGAGTAATAGGGAAGGGAGATTTCTCCAAGTATAATTTCTCTGTCTTTGAACAGCGGATTGTCTTTCAGATTTGCCAGAGTCTGTTCCGGGTAGTAATCCCGGAATCCGCTGAAGTTCAGTATTGCTATTTTCTTATCTGATTTCAGGAGGTCTGGAATATCTTCGTTGAATACGCTTTCCTGTGAGAGGTAGGTCGGCTTCATCGTTCCGAAATTTGTCAAATGGAAGTGGTTCTGCCCTCCGTTTCCCTTCAGCGCAAGTCCCTCCTGCTCAACCTCTGATGTAAAAAAATCGATGCTTTTGCGTATGGTTTTTATTCCGGTTTTTCTATATGGATGATGCATATCTTCTTTTATAAGCCGTGTAAGGTGATCGAAGGGGTCCTTAATGATGTCGCCGTTTTTTGCATATCCTGCGATATCGATGGATCCTGATGAGAAGTGAAGGGAGTTCATCCCTCCTGAAATGATTGCAGTTCTCAGGCCGGATGATGAACATCTTATGCCGCAGGTAAGACCGGCCAGCCCACCTCCGATTATCAGACAGTCGTATTGCACATTAATTCCCCTTGTTTTTTTTCTTTTCCTGAAGCG
>CAYNFB010000221.1:0-6513 GCA_964396355.1 uncultured Leptospirales bacterium
ACTTATTTTTCATTATATAAAATATTAATTATATTGTCGCTTGACATCGTGCAAAAAAAAATTAAAATAAAGAAAAGTGAGGCTGAATAACGTTAGAAATACACTCTATGAAATGATATAGGGATTTGATATCTCTAAATTAAAACAGGCAAGGATATAATATGTTTCTGAAACCTAATATAGAAAAACTGATGTCATTGGGAAAAACAGAAGAGGTATATAACCTACTGAAACACCGTAAATCCGATGTGCGCCTGCAAGCTATGGAAGCACTTTTTTTCTCGGCAAGAGAAGACTCGGAATGCCTGAAAAAATTTCGCCCTCTTCTTGATGATGACGACAGAAAGGTAAAAATAAAAGCAACTCTGCTCTTTGCCAGACTGGGAGATTCCAGCGTCATACACAATCTCCACGATATAATCATCTACGGCTCGGCAGATGATCAGATCGAAGTTCTTCGCCTTCTGCCGCACTATTACTCAAAGGATGATGAGAGTATTACACAGATTCTTGCACTGGCCCTCAAAGATAAGAAGCAGGCTGTTCAGCTTGAGGCAATCAAGACTATCGGAGAGATGGAAATATCCACCATGGCATTTTATCTAATCGAATTTGCCAATGACAAGAGTTCCAAGGTCAGATTTGATACTGTAGTTGCACTGGGAAGAACCAATAATTCCATTGCTGTAAACTGCCTCATCGGAGCACTGACAGACTCGAGTCCCGAGGTGCGGAATGCTGCAGAAGTCTCATTAAAATCAATCGGCACAGAGAAAGCCCTGGATGCTCTTAGAAGTGCTCCGTTTATGCTCATGGTTAAGAATATGAATGAAAGCGCGTCCAAAAGACTGCTCACCGTAACAAACATCGGCAGGCAGCGCAATCCCATTGGACTGCCCCTCCTGCATAAAGCATGTTACGATGAGTATAAGAATATACGCTTTGAGGCAATTAAATCCCTCGCTGTTTTCAGAGACGAGTCTTCCATAGACATTCTAATAGAGGTGCTTAAGGACAAATACTATGATGTGAGAATTGAAGCGATCAGAGCGCTTGCAAGATTTAATTCAACAAAAGCTCTTGATGCGATAAACAGAGCAAAAGATGACCCTAATACAAATGTCAAAACAGAGGCGAAAAAGGCCTTTTATTCACTCAACACAAGGCTTGAATCAAAAAAGAAGATTAAATAGACCCCGCATTTAGAATAAATACTGTAAATTACATCGTTTATAAGATTTACAAACAAAACCCCTTGACATTCTACGTTTTTTTTATTAAATTTATAACAAATATAAACCAAAGGTATAAAGAAGACTGAATGATATTTTCTATATTACTAATTACTTTATTTCTGTCTTTCATGGCGCATATTGCCGCCCTTGTATCTTATGTTATAAGGAGATCAGAAAGATCTTTAAAACACTTTATAAATACAACACTGAGCAATGTATTGATTGCAGGAACATGTATCGTCATTGCCCTTGCAAAGCCTCATCTGATTCAGAGAGTCGACACACTTTTCATCTCATGGCTAATGTCGGGTATTGTTATGCTTGTAACGTTTTTTGCCAAAGTCAGAATATTCTGGGCAATATACAAACGATCAAAAGAGCCTGAAAATTTTCACTATAACTTTTTCGGGAAGAAGGTTCTGCATTCTACAGTTGTCAGCAGAATAGAGATAGCGGTATTTTTTGGAACAATTCCCTTCTTTCTTCTTTCAGGATCTTACTTTGTCGCAAGACTTATCAATTTTTTTTTATATAAGCACATATAGATCAGCTGTACAAATATGATCTTTTGTTCAAGTTTAAGCGTTTAAAATAATATCCGTCAAGGGGGACATTATGCCGTTTATAAATTACAGAGCCAAAGAAAACACCAAAAGATGTGAAGAATGCAAACTGAATTTAGTTAAGAAGTATAAGGCCGACAAAAACGGGTACCTAAATATTCTTGAACTGGATGACAAAATCGCAAAAATTGCAGCCGGGCTGATGTGGACTACATGCAAGGTCTGCCCGATAGGTAAAGACTTTGAAAATGTCTACGGCATTACTCCAATGGAATATTTTGCCACAGCCCAAAAATAAGGCAGCAACTTTCCTGATTAACGCTGCCTGCTTTTTAAAATACTCAACTGCAGGTAAGCGTATCTTTATAATACCGCCTTTTCTATCCGTCATGCTGTTTACAGTTATTAAAATTTTACACCCGAAACTATTTAAAGCTTGTTTTTTTTGGATAATCTGCTAATTAATATTATCTTTTAAAAAAAAAGGAGAATATTATGCCTGCAACACTTAGCTATGATGAAAAAATTATTCTGCTTGGACTTTGTAAATATATTATCAATTCTGATGGAATTGTTACGGTCTCTGAAATAGAAAACCTGAACAAAATCTCCGGAGAAAAGGGTTTCAAAGATTATCAGGAAGTTTTTAACGATGTCGATGAAAAAATCAAGTCAGTCGAGGATCTAAAGGAACTGATAAACAGTATTAGAGGATGCTCCAACATGAAACACATTCTCGCGACGGCAATACAGATGTCAATGACTGACGGAAATATTAAAAAAGATGAAATTGAAATTATCACATTCACTGCCGATTCATGGGGATTTGACCTGAAAGAAATTATAGAATCTTAAACCTGAGGAATACAATGAGTTTTACAATAAAAAATCTCGGATCGTGTACACTTAACTCGCCCATGCTTGAAACATTTCAGGCCAATAAGATGAACTTTACAAGTGACAGCAAACGTATGGTCTACAATGTAATGATTAATGGTGATACCACCAATAATTTTTCTCAGACCTTCGAGCTTGCCGGACCAAGAGAAAAAATATTTTTTAATCCCGAAGAGATCACCTCTGCAATAGTCACCTGCGGCGGTCTCTGTCCCGGACTCAATGACGTGATACGATCCATCGTGATGGAGTCTTTTTACGGATACAATTCAAAAAAAATACTCGGAATCAGATACGGATACAACGGCCTCAATCCATCCAAACCATATGCACCAATTGAGCTTACCCCTAATATGGTAAGGGATATACATATGGACGGAGGAACCATTCTCGGCTCTTCAAGAGGAGGAACTGACAACATGGAAATGCTGGTCGACACTCTTGAAAAACACAGCGTCAGGATTCTCTATACTATAGGGGGAGACGGAACACTTAAGGGAGCTCATGAAATCGCAGAGCTTGCACGGAAAAGAAACTATAACCTTGCCGTAGTCGGAGTACCTAAAACTATAGACAATGACATAAGCTATATTCAAAGAACCTTCGGATTTGAGACTGCATATTCAGAAGCAGTAAAGGCAATAACCACAGCTCACGTTGAAGCCAAAGGCGCACCGTGCGGCATAGGACTTGTTAAGCTCATGGGAAGACATTCCGGATTTATAGCAGCGAATGCCACTCTTGCGATGAATGACGTTAATTTTGTTCTTGTTCCCGAAGTTCCCTTCGAACTGGACGGCCCCAACGGTCTCCTCTTTCATCTTCGCGACAGACTTAACAAGAGAGGGCATGCGGTAATTTGTGTTGCAGAAGGAGCCGGCCATGATCTGATAATTAAAGAGAACGCGAATAGGCCGGAAGATGCATCGGGAAATATCAAGCTTAAAGATATAGGTATTTTTCTTAAGGAAAAGATTGAGAATTACTTCAACAAGTGCAACTTCGACATGAATTTAAAATACATTGATCCCAGCTACATGATAAGAAGTGCACCTGCAGTCCCCAATGACTCAATTTTCTGTGCCCAGCTGGGGCAATATGCAGTTCACGCAGGAATGGCTGGAAAAACAGATCTGGTAATCGGGCAGTGGAATAATAACTATACTCATGTCCCTATTGACCTTGCAATTTCAAAGAGAAAATCAATAAATCAGAACAGCAGATTCTGGTATACAGTACTTGATGCAACAGGTCAGCCGGAACAGATGACTAACTAAATGCTCCTGGCGGCTTTCACTTCAAAAAAAGCAGAATAAATCTGCTTTTTTTTATGCACAATCCATCTTTATGTCCCGGTAGTTAAACAAAACTTGAAAAATACTTATTTTATTATATCTTATAGTTATGGATGTAATTGATAAAGAACGAATCACTTTTTTAAACAAAAAGGAATGCTGCCGGGGTACCTATGTATTATACTGGATGAATCACTCATTCAGAGTGAAGTATAACCACGCCCTTATTTTCGCGATTCATATGGCCAATCAATTGAAGCTGCCTCTCCTTGTTTATACCGGAATTTCTGAACCGACAGATGAAAGAGGACTGAAGCATTACAAGTTCATGCTTGAAGGGCTCAGAGAGGTAGAGGATGATCTGAAAAAAATTTTCATTAAGCATGTTGTATGGATAATCAATCCGGTAACCGGTGTGGTAAATCTTTCTGCCAGTGCTGCTGCGGTAATAACAGACACGGGATATATGAAGGAATGCACAGAACAATCGGATGAGGTTGCCCATGCAATTGAGTGCTGCTTTATCTCCGTGGAGTCAAATTCAATTGTTCCTGTGAAAAGCGCTTCCGAAAAAGACGAGTATTCAGCAGCAACATTCAGACCAAGAATAAAAAGAAAACTTGATTTCTTTCTCAAGGCGCCTCCTGAGATAAAACCTGAGCTTTCATCAATTGATATCAGATTAAAAAGCATTGATTTGTCAGAGCCGGAAAATATATATGATGAACTGAAACTCGCAAGAGATAATAATCCGGAAAAGATTCTATCGGGCGGCCATTCCCACGCATCAAGAAAATTAGGAAGTTTTATTTCCAGAAAACTTGATTTATATTCTGAAAAAAGAAATGAACCATCTGTTGATTTAACATCTCACATGAGTCCCTATCTGCGCTATGGACAGATTTCACCTATCGAAATTGCACTCAAAATAATGAAGACAGAATCACCCGGAAGAGATTCATATCTGGAGGAGCTAATAGTCCGAAGAGAACTCAGCATTAACTTTGTGCATTATAATGAAAATTATGATAATTTAAGATGTCTTCCTGACTGGGCCTATGAAACACTTATTTCACACGAAGCATATCCTAGAGATTTCATCTATACTAGGAGTGACTTCGAAAAATGCAGAACGCATGATATTAACTGGAATGCCGCGCAGCACGAGCTTGTAACAACCGGGAAAATGCACGGCTATATGAGAATGTACTGGGGAAAGAAAATAATTGAGTGGTCTGATTCACCCGAGACAGCATTTGAATATATGATATATCTTAACAATAAATATGCCCTGGACGGTAATGATCCCAACAGCTATGCCGGAATTGCCTGGTGTTTTGGAAAGCACGACAGGCCATGGAAGGAACGTCCTGTCTTCGGTAAAGTACGATATATGAACGAGGCCGGACTGAAAAGAAAATTTAATATGGATGGATATATCAAAAGGGTGAAATATATCATGGAACCAGTAATATAATCTTTTTTGCTTTACAATATTCTTTTGATATTGTCTTTTTTTTAAAAGAAATATTTGTGAAGCAGGAGTTTTTATGACTGAAATTTCAGAATTATCTCAAATAATAGCTCAGATAAACGATCCGCAAAAAGTTGAAAAATTTCTTACAGAAATGCTTACTCCAAATGAAAGAAAGGATCTGGTTCTTCGCTGGAATCTTATGAAAATGCTTAAAGCAGGGGTACCCCAGAGAAAAATATCATCAGATCTCGGCATAAGCCTGTGCAAGATAACAAGGGGATCAAAAATTTTAAAGTCCGGTGATTCAATGACAGGAGAAATACTGTTAAATGAAGAATGATTAGGGGCGGATAAAGACCCGCCCCCTGTGAAATTTATTCTAATACTTCGTAGTTTGTCTTTTCCGGGTCACCGCCAATGTCTTTATTGTCAGTCGATTCAGGAAGGATTATATTGAGTATTACTCCAACAAGTCCGGAAAGGCCTATACCTGCAAGGCTGAACTGACCGAGATTAACAGAGGCTCCGCCGATTCCCACAACCAGTATGACCGCTACTATTATAAGATTTTTATTAGACGTAAGATCAACCTTATGTTCTACCATGTTTTTAATACCAATTGATGCAATTGTACCAAAAAGCACTATCATGATTCCGCCCATTACAGGTGCAGGAATAGTCTTCAGAACAGCGCCGAGTTTACTGAAGAATGAAAGAAGAATAGCAAATACTGCAGCAATTCTTAGTATTTTAGGATCAAAGACTTTTGTAAGTGCAACAGCACCTGTTACTTCTGAATAAGTTGTATTTGGAGGTCCTCCAAAAAATCCCGCAAAAGCAGTAGCAAGACCATCTCCAAGGAGAGTTCTGTGGAACCCGGGATCTTCATAGTATTTTTTCCCGGTAACATTGGATATTACCATTATATCACCGATATGCTCAATCGTCGGAGCAAGAGCAACAGGTATAATAAACAGTATTGCACCAATGTTAAGAACATACGGCTCAATAATTGACCCTCAGGATGCAGGCCGTATCTGGCAGGA
>CAYNFB010000222.1:0-6416 GCA_964396355.1 uncultured Leptospirales bacterium
TCTCCCTTCCTCATCCTCCAGCCTGTACTGGTCAGCGTTGTAGCTGAGGATAGTTCTGCTTTTCAGGTATACTGGTCTGCAGAAGACAATGGAGAAGTAACCAGGATTGATTCCGGCCATGATAAGTCTGGACATTATCATATTTCCTGTGCAGAGTCCCTGTATAAAGGGTTTTCTGAAGCCGAATATTTTTGCAGTGAGAGGGGTGGTGTGAACTATATTTCTGTCACCTGATGCGTTTCCGTAATCCCGGGCAAAATTTTCAGCTATGTAGAGCTCTTCAGATTTGGAATTTTTCAGCTCACCCGGCGGGACGCGGGTAATACCTCTGAATTGTCCGCTGGTATCCTCTCTGAGTCTTTCAAGGTCGTCTGCAGGGACTTCTTTGATGACGAAGTGGTCTCTTGATTCCATGTAGAGATTACCGTCCTTTGTTACTCTCGTCGTGCCTATTATTGCAGCCTTGTCGGCCTTAATCTTAAGCACGTCCTCGAAAATATAGTCGATGGTGTATGATGTTCCCGGCTTCATTACTTCTGTAATTTTAATTTCGCTTTTTAAATGGAGCAGGTGTCTGAAGTTGACTCCAAGATCTTTTAGTACTCTCATCATGCCTACTGCACCGGAGTATCCGTATACTGTAAAGGGTACCTCTGTCTTTTCCGGGACTCTGCAGAGTCTGTTCCATCTGTTTCTGGTAGATTCATGGTAGAAGAAATTACTGTCCCTGCCGTATCTCGGCTGTTTAAATATAAGTCTGTGGGGACGAAGCACGGCCTCTATTGCTGATTTATAGTAGAACCACTTATAGGAAAAAGTACCCGGATGACCGTAGTTCTCTACAGGTACTATGTTTATTTTCTTATTCATTCTATTCTCCCCCTGGGTGCTCAGAGGAAAAGTAATGGAGTGTCTGTTTCTGTCCAGTAAATTAACAGTTTCTTCACGGCTTTGACCGGGGTTCCCTGCCGATGATGCTGTTTTCTTCTGTACGGGGAAGATACTTCCCGCTGGTATGACGGCGCCAGAAAATATGCAGTATGAGATACCGGCATTGCGCTGTCGCTCCAGCCGGTATGACAGGGGCAGGGAATGTGCAGCATCAGCTGTTTGTCATGGCGGTTTCGGCCTTTTGAATACCGCCATCTCACAGAGAGAGTATCCTGTCTAGAATTCCTCGAAACCGCTTCTTGTAAATAACTCCCTGGTTGTATTTTCCGTCTCTGATGATTTTTTATTAATCATATAGGCTTCCGGTTTCTCATGCTGCCGGCCGTTGCCGTTATGCTTATCTTTTTTGTTTTCTGAATACATGTCGATGTTCCCGTTTACTTTGAAGAGAGATACCCTTTCACGGAGTTCCTGAGCCTGGTTGCCCATCTCCTCGCTTGCAGCGGCAGTCTCTTCTACCAGAGACGCATTCTGCTGCGTTACAGTATCCATCTGTGTAATGGCCGAGTTTATCTGGTCTATTCCCTGCCGCTGCTCATCTGTGGCCAGGGTTATCTCATTGACCAGAGTGCTCACATTGTTGACCATTTCCGTGCCGATCTGAACGCTCTCCACTGTATCCTTTATCAGTGTCTCTATCTCCTTTGCTGAAGTTCCTGATCGCTGAGCCAGGTTTCTCACTTCTGCAGCAACGACTGCAAATCCTCTGCCCTGATCTCCGGCTCTTGCTGCCTCCACAGCTGCATTGAGGGAAAGAAGATTTGTCTGAAATGCGATATCGTTGATCACTGTTATGATGTCGACAATTTTACGGCTCTTCTCGTTGATGTTCATGATAGCTTCGACTGATGATTTCGCTATGCCGTTTGCCTCCTGGGAATTGTTGGCGTTCTGGTTTACTGTCGCCGCAGTTTCCTCTATGGTTGAGGCTATCTCCTCGACACTTGTAGCCTGTTCGCTGGTTCTCTGGGAAAGATTCTGGTTGCCTGATGAGATTTGTTCAACTGCCTGAGCCAGAGTCTGTGAGCTGTTGATAACTGATGCGATAAGTCTCTCCATGTCATCCATTGATTTGTTTATGGCCATTCCAAGCTGTCCAATCTCGTCTTTCTGGTTGAGCTTTACCCTCCCGGTGAGATCTCCCTCGGACAGATCGTTGACCACATCGACGCATTTTCCTATATTGATTTTGATTTTTCTGGAAACCATGAAGACAAAGACTGCCAGGATAAGCGTAATTAGACCGATTGCCCCCATAAGTTTCAATTTCAGCTCGTCCACTCTTCCCTGAATTTCCTGCTGCACCTCAATCTCGTATACTCCCGTACCGATGAGCCAGTTAAGTGAGGGAATTAGTTTTACATAGGAAATTTTTGGAACAATTTTTGTGGTGTCATTTTTAAACTGCCACATGTAGTTCACATACCCGGAACCTTCGGATTTACACTTGTTGATCATTTCCACAAAGAGAAATTTTCCATTGGGGTCTTTATGGTTAGATACATCCTGTCCGTTCATTTCTTTATTATATGGATGTACTATCATGCGTGCATCCATATCATTTATCCATAGATAATCTTTACCTTCAGGTCCGTATCGTACATCATTTATATATGCTTTTATACGGGAGTAGAGCTCCTCCTCTGTAATTTTTCCTTCTCTGCAGCATTTATTAAGCCCTTCAATTGTGTATGCTGATGAATCAATTATATCCCTGAGTTTTTCTTTTTTTGTTTCTAAAATGGCCTGTTCCATTGAGGGAACGAAATAGAAAAGTACAAGCAGTGAGAAGAATAGAATTACCGTAAAGCCAATTGCCATGATCTTTAACTGTATGGATATGTTCTTCCATCTAAGAATACTCATAAGTTCGTCCTCCTTTGTATCTGTATCATCCGGAAATTATTCAGCGTCATCAGTCTGTTTGCTGATTATCCATTGCTCAGAGAAATAGTTGAAATCTCTTCTGCCGGCTGATTATCCTACAAGTTTAGTTAAACATTGGTAATAATCAAATTTTTGTGCCTTTTTTTTATTTTATACACTTTTATTTTTTGAAGTGTGCTTTGGCCGGGGATGATTATTTCTTGTAAAATAACGGGGAACTATTTACTCTTAGTTCAATAGGATCAGCGGAGGTTTTCTGTGTTAAGGCTTCATGAAATTAAAGAAGATAATGAAAACAGGAAGTTCTTCTTCGTCTCATTTTTACGGGAGGACTTTGTTGGGAGATCTCTGGTCATAACCGTTGATCCTGCGGGACTGGTGAGCAGAGTTTTTATTTCCTCCTGCGAAGAGGGATCAGTTGAGTGGTTAAACGGCAGCGGACTTGATGAATGCAGAATGTGGGAGTCTGATGATCAGGCAGAATCCCCGTCCTACCTTACCAGGAGGTATACTTCCAGGCTTGCAAACGGCCCGGCCGGGGAGGGGCATGCCCGTAATATTCTGATTCCTGATGTGCTGGACAGGCTTGAAGACAGGGCTCTTGCGGAATTTGTCTGGAAGCTTCTTGGAAAGAAGAGGAGCAGGGCACGCTTTAATTTTGATTCAGTCGGAGCCGCTGACAGAAGAGATTCCGAGCTGTAAAAATCCGATGCGCTTCACGCTATCATCCGGCCTGTGTGCTTAAGAGTAAAGTCTGATTTCACAGGCTTTTGCGGGTATTATAAAAGAGAAAAAATAAGAAGGATGACAGAGAGTACTCCGCAGGCCCGGCTTGCAGTGCCGGACCTGCTTTGTTTTTTAATATTTTTTAAACAGCGCAGGGATACTGACCAATAGAGGCTTTTTTCCCTGATACAAATCCTCTGCAGTTTTCTGATCCGCAGGAACATTCAAAAGGCCTGAACAGGATGTCTTCTGTTGTATCATAGTCCATTGTCAGGAAGTCTCCCGGGTTTATGTCTTTGACTGCTGTAAAAGTTCTGGTTTCCATGTCGCAGCGCATATTCGGATCGCAGCTGTGCAGCACTTTTCCCATACAGAAAGGGTCGTGCAGATGCTTCCCGGGCTGAAGCTGAAGCGTGAAGAGAGTTATCTCATCAAGCAGGAGTCCGGCAAATCTGAAAACAACACCATTTTCTTTAAAAGATGTAAGAGAGACAAGGCCTTCGCCATTTGATATAGTTGTCATTATTTCAAATTTGTCTCTTGTCGGTTCTCCCTCGAAAGAAGGGTAGAAGTCCGGATAAAAACGGAGATTTGTGTTTTTTTCTTTCATCCTTTCTACTTCCTTAAAATAATAGTATCCTTGATTTCTACGGGTGCAAACAGTTCGTTCACCATATCTATGACAATGGATTCCTCATACCATTTACAGCTGAATACATCAAGATATAGATCTCTGGCGAGATCATTTGTGTGGATAGTGATGGCACTTGTAACTATCAGCTGAACTGCTGATATACCTACTTCAATACCATCTCCGAAACGGGCAATAACAAGATCACCGTAAGGAACCATGTCGATACGCGGGACCATGTCCGTGATAAATGATGCCACCTTGTCAATCTCCAGTAGATTCTCATTGCATCCCTTTGCGGTGAGCATCAGGTGCTTTCCATAGTAGGTACTGCCGTTGACAACGGTCCTCTTATAGGCATCTTTGTGAGGTAGTACGTGGATCTCCTTTCCCAATTAGCGGGCCTCCTGCTGATTAAAATTCATACTAAAAAAGTAGCTTGGCATAAATTCAAGCAGTCTATTTGTCAATATATTATCATCGGTTTTGAACCGGTTTTTATTTTTTTTTGAAAATAAATTTGTTCTCATATGTTTGTTTTTTTATAATATTTCTACACTTATGAATAAGTGACATGCTTTTTTATTCATAAAATTCTATTCAGGGACAGTACCCGGCCTGGTGAGATTTGACTTACCCGGAAATTCCGGAAGTATGACCAGAAAAATCGGTATGGTCGGGATAAAAAAGTACTGGAGATTTTATCCGCTTTCTCTTTTATCATATATAATAGAATTATAAAAGAAGAGGTATATCTATGTCAGAGAAGAGATGCAGCACCTGCTCGCTGAGAAGCAGGTACGATAATAATCCGGAATCACTGTCCGGCCGTTTCTGGAAATTCCATATCCGGTACTGTCCGGGATGGAAAGGCTATATGAAATCTCTTGCTCCTGAAGAACGGGAAGCTTTGAAAAATAAATACAGCATCATCACCGGAAAATATTAAATCAGTTCCCTTTTATGATGATAAGAAGAAACAGCGTCAGGATTCCTCAGCAGTTCTGCTGAGAATATCGTTGAGCTCTTCGACTTTGTAGGGCTTTATAAGTCTGCCCCTGAAGCCGTACTGTCCGGGATCAGCCATTATCGGGTCAGCTGAATATCCGCTCGAGGCTATTGCCGTCACATCAGGATCTATCTGTCTCAGCATTTTCAGCGTCTCCAGGCCTCCGGCTCCTCCCTTGACTGTGAGATCAAGGATTACCGCCCTATAGGGATCCTCTGAGTTAAATGCCGCGCGGTACATGTGGGCAGCCTTCTCTCCATTAGAGGCAGAATCGGCCCTGATTCCTCTGGACTTGAGTATGCCGCGTGCCGTATTTCTTACAAACTCTTCATCATCCATTATCAGCACCCTGCCGGTAAAATCAGGTATAACCTTTCCCTGATTTGTATTCTGTTTTTTTTCACCGGCTCCGGCAGCAGGAAGGTATATGGTGAATGTGCTTCCCTGGTCAACAATGGATTCTACTTCTACAGTTCCGCCGTGTCTGGTTATGATTGAGTATGATGTTGCAAGGCCCAGGCCGTTTCCTGATTTCTTCGTTGTATAAAAGGGGTCGAAGATGCGGGACAGTGACGGCTGAGCTATTCCCTGGCCCGTATCACTGACAGCCAGGCGGATGTATCTGCCCTCAGGAAGGGGTATGGTGGATTTATTGCCGTCTATGGTGAAATTATCGGCTTTTACTGTAATTGTTCCTCCCCCGGGCATAGCCTGAACTGCATTTATAATGATGTTGTCAAGAACCTGGCCTATCTGATTTTTGTCCGCTGTACATTTCCACAGGTCGGGGCTGATTTCAAATACGCTGTCTACATTTGTCCCTGTGAGAACAAAATCCGTATTAGGTTTGATAATTTCTGAAAGGTCCATTATTATTTTATGGGGCTCCCCGCCTCTTGCAAAGGTTAGAAGCTGCTGAGTGAGAGCCTTCGTTCTGCCGAAGACCTCCATTGCCCGGTCTGTATGGTTTTCAATTTTATCAAATTTATTATCGTTTATGTCCAGCTTTATCAGCTGAAGGTATCCGAATATTCCGCTGAGAAGATTGTTGAAGTCGTGGGCTATCCCGCCTGCAAGGATGCCCAGTGATTCAAGCTTCTGGGAGTTCTGAAGCAGTGTCTCTGTCCTGTGTTTTTCAGTGACATCTATCGAATAGCCGGCAAGGCGGCGGGGGCTGCCCTCTGTAGATATGGGGAATATTATAGTGTTATA
>CAYNFB010000223.1:0-6408 GCA_964396355.1 uncultured Leptospirales bacterium
AGGACACCCTGTATCCGTCATGGGCCTTGTGTACAGTCAGAGACGTAATGTCTACGCGGGGGATGGATGCACCGTTGGCTATAGCACCGGCTGTGAGTATTATTATTGATATCAATATTTTCTTCAAGGGAGAGCCTTAAATTATTTTAACCAGTATTTCATTCATGTCTTTGCGGTCTTTTTCCGGGGTCTCATCGGGATAGCCCATTGCGATCAATGCGGCAGGCTCATTTTCCGGGTCCATCTGGAGTATTTCATTTATTTCATCCTTGTTTTTCAGGATCTCTCCAAGCCAGACAGATCCTATTCCGCAGGAGTGAGCCTGAAGCATCATATTCTCTATGCAGGCGCCTATGCTCATCAGATCCTTGTCTCTGTTATAGCCTTCGGGGTTATTATAAAAGACAGCTATAGCCAGATCGCATTTTTTTAGAATATTTCCGTAATGCGTAAGCTCAGACAGCTTTTCTCTGCAGGCATCGTCCTTAATCACGACTAATCGCCAGGGCTGGTTGTTAAGCCCCGAGGGAGCCCATCGTCCTGCCTCGAGAATATCGTATAGTATCTCATCGCTGATCTGCTGGTCCTTATACTTTCTTATTGATCTTCTCGTCTTAATCAGGTCAAGGGTGTGCATTTCCATTTCTCTCTATTGCAGTTAAGTTTTTTGCTATCTATAGATAAATATTATTTGGCAGAAGTTGCAAGAAAATTTTGAAGTCTTGCCTGTTTTATTTTCAGCTTTTCCAGATCCCTGTTTATCGTCTTGCCGTAATTCAGCTCTTTATTCATAATGGAGAATCTTTCGGACTCTATACTGCTGAGTTTAGTAGTTATCTTTATCCTGCTGGCCTCGGAGGCGAGTCTCTTTGCCTCATTCCAATAGGGGATTGCTTCACGGTACAGGCTGTCGGCTATTTTAAGACTTTCACTGATGTCTTTGGCAAAGTCTTCATTGTAGAAGTATATTCTCTTCTTGTCATACCGTGTGGCTATTCTGATATAGTTCTTCATTATAAGAATATTGATATGCATGAACATGATTTTTCTGTACTTAAGGTATTCCTTTTCTGTCTCCACTTTAACCAGCGCCTGAGAAGGATGCCTGAATTTGCAGTTCAGAGCAGTCTTCAGTCTCGTTATATTCATGCGCAGTGAATTTTCATTATAGTAGAGCTTCATGCCGTAGAGACGGTAGTAGTCCTCGAGATAGTGCGGATGAGTATAGTAGTGCAGCCGGATTCTCGGTATGTAATCGGAAAAAGGGACGTATCTGTCCATCCATTTTCTGTCGGCAAAGTGCTGGTACTGATAGTCGTCTCCATGGAGCGGCATGGACAGAATCAGAAGTGCAGCTATTAAAAGTGATCCTCTTTTCTTCATTTATCTCTACATTGATGGATTTACATATTATTTATCGGAAGATCAGGATCTCTGAAATACTAAAATTTTGGAGGCTGGTTTATCAATTACGGCGTACGGCAGCAGATTACTGCTTTTCTTTTACTGCTGCATCAGGATCAGGAATATCTTCTGCTATTATATTGATAAGAAGGAGTTTTCCTGTAGCGTGAAAAATTGAATGTGTGGCTATGCGGAAGGTGTTTTTTACCCCTCCCGGGGAGAGGGCTTTGAGGTTGAAATTTCTTTCAGGTTTGTTTACGTCTGCCAGAGCAAGTTCTGATTCATATTGTTTCTTTTGGTTTTCTGTCAGGAATGTGAAAAAGTTTTTTCCTTTGAGATTGTGTATGGGAACATCGAAGTACTCGGCAAAGTTTTTGTTTACGAAGAGAAGTTTCCCGTCGGGGAGCATCTGCCAGAGCATGTGAGGGGTCTGCTCGACCAGCAGCTGATACTGCATTTCTCTTCTGTGGTGTTCTGTCTCCTCCTCCAGCCTTTTTATAGTTCCTTCGAATATATTCATCATAGCGTGGTAGGTTATAATATCAGGAGAGGTCAGAGTTGCTGCAAAGGGGGTAATATCCACTACTGCAAAAGAAAATTTTTCATCACCGGATATTGCCGGTAAAATCAGAAGTGTTTCCGCATTCTGGTGGAGCCAGGTATTGAGCCTGTAAAATTTGCCCTCCTCAAAGTCCGGGCTCTTCACAATGAATCCTTCGCTGGTCAGCTTCTCTTTGTTGACGTAGACATTTTCCTTTGATACTGAATAACTGTATCTGCGTTTTTCTCCTGTATCCCCATCGGGTTCTGCTGAATGTATTAAGTACCTGTTGTCTTTTCTGCAGAGAAGATAGATCCTTTCGGCAGGACGGAATTTTGACAGTTCCCGAAGGAGGAAATCTACCGCCTCGCCCTCGGTAATAACGCTGTTCATCCTTTTTGAATAGTCCTGTATATACTTTTCATTTCCGATTCTGGCTCTGGTCTGTTTGTAGGACTTAAGCAGTTCTGAGATATTTATCATTGATCCTTCGGTTCTTACGATGTCTCCTGTCTTGTCGAAGGTGTTGTTCAGGCTTAGAAGAATTACATAGGTCTGGCTGTCGGCCGGGTTTATAATTGTCTGTTCAAATCTGATCGCCGATATTTTATTTTCTATTGCCTGGAAGAGGGTATTGATTGTCTCGTTCCGCTCTTCAGGAGGGATGAAGGTTCTGAATGTGTCAAGATCGAGAATATTGTATTCAAGAGCGAAAAAATTTTTAAGAATATCATCGAGAATAAAGCACTGGTCTCTGCTGTCGTATTCCCAGAATCCGAAGATGAAGTCGCTTTCAAAGGCTGATAATGAGCCGAAGTTTTTTAATGACAGAATTGACTCGGGGAACTCTGTCGCCGAGTCATTTTCAATGATTTTTTTCAGAAAGTCGTTTTCTTTCTTTAGAAATTCATTTTCTTCTTGTATTTTTTTAATCCGGGTCATTTTTTATTTTCCTGTTAATCAATTTAACAAAACACCGGACTGATTAAAAAAAATAATTAAATAGTGACTATAATTGTTCTAAAAAAATAATTAGTTTACATAAAATTGAAATGAGGTTACTTTGATCAAAGATAAAAGCAGTTCATTATGCATAATGCGGAGGCATACATGTTTAAGAACGGAATGAAAATTCTGGTTGCACTCGGATTTACAGAGAGACCTCAGGCTGTACTTGATAAGGCTATTCAGGTTGCGGAAAAGTATAATGCCAAGGTCTACACTATGCATGTAATAACCGAAATGCCCAAGTTATCTTTCTATTATGATGCTTACAGACTCTGGGAGGATTTCAGGGACAGCGCAGTTAAGGAAACACTCGATTTAATGAACAGTTATATTTCCAGAATGTCAGAAAATTATCCTGATATTGAACCCATTATAGATGTGGGTGATCCAAGTACTAAGATAATTGCCAAAGCGGAAGAGCTTGATATAGACCTTATTATAATGGGGCATCATTTGAGAAAGGGTATCAATCATATGGTCCATCAGAATAATTGTGAAAAGGTTGTGCGAATGTCAAAGAGACCTGTGTTGAGTCTCTATATCGATGATCTGGGAAAAACTATCTAAAAAAAGTCTTTGTTTATAAGCTCGGGATCATGGGAAAATATATGTACATTCCCGAGCTTTTTTATTTCTTTCATCGCCATGTCTTCTCTGACTGTCTCTGCAGGAGGTTTGCTTCTGTTATACCATATTTTCAGTTTGTCCATCACGCCTCCGGGCCAGAAAAAATTACTCCCCTCTCCGTTTTTGTATTTAATCCAGAGTTCATCAGGTACCATAGTCCAGAGCCATTCATATGTGAATGGCGAGTCGCCCAGCAGGACAGCCGTACCATCTGCAGTATTTACCCTTACAATCTGATGACCTTCTGTGTGGCGGCCTGTTCTTATTAACTCAATTCCTGGCCTGACCTGATGCGTGCCCTCTATGAGGCGGAATCTCTCAAGAGAATCCATCCAGTGTGAGGGGCAGAAAGATGTTTCTTCATTCTCTCTGAGGCTGAAGAGTCCTTCAATTTCAGATGCCTGAACTATTATTTCCGCATCTTTAAATGAATTGAGCCCGGCGGTGTGATCCCAATGGAGGTGAGTCTGTATTATTGTTTTTATATCAGATGGATTGAATCCCCTGTTTCTGACAGCAGAGAGGATATCTCCTTTTCCTTCCAGAATGCCGCCGGAATCAGATCCGGGAATATGGTCCAGGTCAAAGCCTGTGTCGACCAGAATTATTTCTCCCTCCTCATCTTCGATGAGGAATATAAAGGATGGAATATCCTGGACCCTGGGGAATTTAAGATTCCTGTCATTGCCGAATGATACTGTGAAATGGCCCGTGAGAATGGGGTATATTCTATGGTTCATTTTGTATAATCATCACACATTATTTCGTATATTTAACAGATACGTAATTATCAGTCAAACTCTTTTATTGCTGGACATACCGGGAGCTTTGTTTTTTGATTATTCCGGTGCAGGGTCTTGAATAAACCTGCTGAGCTTTTTTTCAGCATTTAATGTTAGGAGAATTTATGCCTGGAGTTTATACCCATAATGTAATTTTCAGGAGCGCTCTGGATCTTGTTTCCAAAAGCAAAACCAGAACTTATCTGAATAGATCTATTGAGACGCTCTTTTCGTCGCCCGATCATATGAAGGCCGGACTCTTTGGTGCAATGGGACCTAATATTTTTGATTATTCTGAATTTATAAGCAGGGGCTCTGTTTATGGAAACGATATTTCCTTTTATCTTCATGATACAGGATCCCCCTCTTTTCTTGCTGCTATGATTGAAACAGTAAGCAGGTGCAGGGACAGCAGAAACGAATGGGCCTCTGTTCAGAGGGCTTATCTTATGGGATATGTTTCTCATCTAATTTCAGATGCCATGGTGCACCCTTACGTTTTTTACCACTCCGGGTTTCCCTCGGCCTATTCCAGAAAGGAAATTGAATATTACAGAGAGGCTAATCTGTTCTTTCAGTATAACATAGATAATTACTTTATTTTTAAAGATGAAAATTCAAAAGAACTTGATTTAAATGTGGAGGATATGCTTCCTGTTTACTATGAGCGTCGGAGAGAGTATCTATGGCCGTCAATAAAGGTTCTGCTGCTCTCGACTCTCAAAAAGGACAATCCCGATCTGTTCAGTGAATATTTTAAAAATATAGGGGTTATTGACGGAGATATCGGGTGGATCAGAGGGGTTGATAATATTCCTCAGAGAATAAGGCTGAGCGTCAGGATGAAGAGGACGGAGGATCAGCGTAAAAAGAGACTTATTCAAAAATTAAAAGACAGTGCTCCGGTGTATTCCGATTTTCTGGTTCCTTTTCCTCCTTCAAAGAGAGTTGATGAGGATGCTTTGAATCTTCATCAGGGAAGGTGGCAGTATCCGGCAGACAGGCGGGGCTTCAGATATGACTCTGTCCTGCATATTATAAAGGCATCTGTCGAGGCTATTGCAGAAACGTGGATTGAGCTTGAGTCCATGGTTTTTGGAAAAGATAAGTTTGATCTTTCTGAAATTCTTCAGTTGAACTGTTATACAGGAGAAACGGGTGTATCCTATAGGGATATGAAAATAAAGGATCCGGTTAAGTTGAGGTTTTGACAAAAAACACTTGAAATAAATCATTCCAATTTCATAATGGCAGATGGTGTAGAGTGGCGGTGCCACTCTTTTTTTATATTATTGGTTGCGGTTATGATAAAAGAAGAAATTTTAGAATTATTAGAAAAAACAGCTGAAGATTTAGGCTATACTGTATATGAAAGTTCTATCTATTTTTCCGGAGATAATTCAAAAATTATGGTAAAAATAGACAGTATCAATGGAATTTCTCACGGCGACTGTGAGAAGTACAGCACTGAAGTGGGTATCAGGATTGATGAGGATGGGACTCTTCCAAAGTATCTCCTGGAAATATCTTCTCCAGGCCTTGACAGGAAACTCCGGAACACGGATGATTTTATCAGGTTTAATAAATCTCCTGTTAGACTGGTATTTATCGATGGTGATGACAGAAAGTTTGTGAAAGGTATTTTAAGCGAAGTGAATGAAAACGGTATAGAAGTAACCGATGAAAATAATAAGATATTTTCAATTAAGCATGCTGATATAGTTAATGCTAATTTGGATTATTAAGGATTTAAAAAAATGAGCAATAATTTTTTCGAGGCGCTCCATCAGATAGCAACAGAGAAGGGGATCCCCCGGGACGAAATAGAGGACATTGTAGAATCTGCAATGCTTTCTGCGTTTAAGAAACAGTATGGTACTGTGGAAAATGTCAAAGTCGCTTTCGACAGAGATAAGAATACTGTAAAACTTGTTTCAAAGAAAATGGTAGTTAGGAAGCCGATCAGTCCTGCTGAAGAGATTGAATATGACAAGGCAATAGTATTTCAGAAGGATGTTAAACTCGGGGATGAAATATATGTTGAAG
>CAYNFB010000224.1:0-6384 GCA_964396355.1 uncultured Leptospirales bacterium
AATGGAATAATTGCAGTTCTCAGGTCATAGGTGAATCCCTGCAGGCCTGTTCGTATGGGATCGGCTTTTGCAATTGCAGCTGCTGCGTATGCGGCAAGTCCTACCGGAGGTGTGTCATCTGCAAGGATACCGAAGTAGAAGCAGAAGAGGTGAGCGCCCATGAGGGGAACAATCAGTCCCATGGAGCCTCCAACATGTACTATTATCGGTGCTGTGAGGGATGCCATTACGATATAGGTTGCAGTTGTAGGCAGTCCCATTCCCAGAATAAGACTGGCTATTGCAGTAATGAAGAGAAGAAGATATACATTACCCTGGGCAAGAACCTCAACAATCTGGGTAATCATTCCGCCGAGTCCCATGCTCACAACCCCAACAATGATACCGGCCGATGCAGTTGCAAGGGCAACGATAACCATATTCTTGGAACCGCCGATGAGCCCGCCGGTAAATATCTTAACCGAATTTACAAGGCCTTCTTTTATTCCTTTCTCTTCTTCAAGTGATTTCCTGATCTCCTGATAGAGAATAGACGGTATGAGAATTAGAATTGCGTGATAGGCCGCAAGCTCTGCAGAGTGACGCAGCACTACCAGTTCATATACAAGCCATATAATCGGAATGGTGTAATGCCATCCGTCACGGATTGTCTGTCTGAAGCTGGGCACATCCTCTTTACTGAGTCCTGTCATGCCGAGTTTTGAGGCCTCCAGGTGGGTTACGTAGAAGAGAGCCGCATATGACACAAATGCAGGAATCGCCGCAGCCTTGACCACTTCTATATATGGAACGTTGCAGTATTCGGCGATGATGAATGCCGCGGCACCCATGATGGGAGGCATGAGCTGCCCGTCTGTACTTGCCGCAACCTCAATGGCTGCAGCCTTTCTCGGCGGATATCCGACTTTTTTCATTAGAGGAATTGTGAAAGTTCCTGTTGTAACGATGTTTGCAATACTGGAACCCGAGATGAGTCCCGAGAATCCCGATGAGACAACAGCTGCTTTCGCAGGTCCTCCCTTGTATTTCCCCAGAAGCGACAGTGCAATTGTTGTGAAGAAGCTTCCTGCACCGGCTCTGTCGAGCATTGAGCCAAGGAGTACGAAGAGGTATACGATTGTTGCAGATACTCCAAGGGGTATTCCGTAGATTCCCTCTGTGGACATTGATATCTGATTTATGTATTTCTGAAGAGATACGGCCTTGGTCGCCATAAAATCCGGCATATAGGGAGCAAAGAATGCGTAGAGAGTAAATGCAACGGCAATTACAGGCAGGGCAGGACCTATGGCACGCCTGGTCGCCTCAATTAATGCAAGTACCAGCATGGAGCCGATTATGATATCCCTTGTGTTGAGGTTTCCCATCCTCAGGGCAATCCCTTCATAGTCGAACATAATATACAGAGCCAGGAGCCCTGATCCGAATGCAAGAATGTAGTCCATAACCGGAATACTCTTGGTCTCTGAAAGCCAGCCGAATTTATCCGATTTTTTTATCATGGGAACATTGAGAAAGATCAGCACCATGGCAAAACAGAGGTGTATTGCCCTGACCATTGTACTGTCCAGAATGAGCCATCCTGCAAGAGAAAGCTGAAACAGAGCCCAGGCAACTGATATTGATGCTACCAGCCTGCTTTCCATTTTGCTCAGCAGCCTGATTGCTGCAGATTCTTCCTTTATCAATTGTTCAACATGCTTCAGATCGGGATTGGTATCCATATACGGTCCTTTAGTCGGCTAAGATGTAATTTTTTATGAAAATGTGTAAAAAAATAATATCAGAACCGGGGAGAATAGCTCCCCGGTTTAATAATATCAGTTTTATTTTAAGAGCTCAGGGTTGATAAGTTTATCAAGACCTGATTCTTTATAGTACTTTGCAGCACCCGGGTGAATCGGAGCAGAAAGTCCTTCCAGCATATTTTCTTTTGTAAGAACACTGTATGCGGGGTGAAGCTTCTTAAATTTATCCAGATTTTCAAAAACTTCTTTAGTTATAGCGTAAACAACATCACTGCTTACATCAGATGATGATATAAGTGTGGCTTTTACACCGATTGTGTTTACGTCTTTCTTGTTCACAGCGCTTGGATAATTCTTGGCCTCTATCACTGCTCTTGCATAATAGGGATATTTCTTGATCAGAGCGTCAAGCTCTTTTCCTGAAATGTCCACCAGTCTTACTTTGATTCTGCCTGATGTTGCTTCCTTTACACTTCCGTTGGGATGTCCGACTGTATAGAAGAATGCATCAATTCTTTCGTCCTGGAGAAGGCCTGCTGCCTCAACTGCCTTAATGTACTCAGCCTTGACGCTTTTCTCTGTCATTCCGAATGCACCGAAAGCATCTTTTGCATTCTGCAGCTGTCCTGAACCGGGATTTCCCAGGCTTACTCTTTTCCCTTTAAGATCTTTGAAATTTTTTATTCCGCTTTTTGCTGATGCTACACATGTGAGAGCCTCGGGGTGTACAGCGAATACTGCTCTGAGTTTCTTCTGTGGTCCTTTGTCTTTCCACTCTGCCAGTCCCTTCATTGCCTGGAATTGTCTGTCAGACTGTGCAATTCCGAATTCAAGATCGCCGCTGAGAACAGCATTGATGTTGTAAACAGATCCGCCTGTTGATTCAACAGAAGCTCTGATTCCGTATGTGTCGCTTTTGGCATTGATCATCTTGGATATGGCGCCGCCTGTGGGATAGTAAACACCTGTAACTCCGCCTGTTCCGATTGTTACGTACTTGCTGCTGCCTTTACTGCAGCTGAAGACAGCCAGTGAAAGGGCGAGCATTACGGTGAGAAATAGTGATAATCTTTTCATTAAAAACTCCTCTTGTAATGGTTTGTAAATTATTTCATCAAATTTAATTTTCTCATTATAGTATAATTATATAAAATAATCAAATAATAAAATTTAATAAACAGGGTTTTTTTACATGATTTTTATATTAGGCACCCGCGGATGATTTTATTCTGTTTGTTGGCATGAATTATGAGTTCTATTTAATGTATTGTTCCGGATTGAGAGCCTTGTTCCCCTTTCTTACTTCAAAGTGAAGATGGGGGCCGGTAGATCTTCCTGTAGTTCCCACTCTGCCTATGAGATCTCCTTTTTTTATTCTGTTGTTTTTTGAGACCAGAATTTTTGACAGGTGGCCGTAGTAGGTGGAGAAGTCACTGCTGTGTTTCAGCACTATCAGATTTCCGTAACCGTATCTGACGTATTTTGCCATGTGTACAGTTCCTGCTTCAGCCGCATAGACAGGCGTACCTTTGGGAGCTGCTATATCTATTCCCTTGTGAAAGGATTTTCTTCTCCTGGTTATCGGGTCAACCCTGTATCCGAATCTGCTGCTGATTCTTCCTGATGCGGGCATAATGATATTCCAGTCTGTTGTTATTTCCTGCTTTCCCTCTTTTGAGGGTTTTCTGTCCGAGAGGTAGCCTCCCCATACCCATCCTTCGTCTCTGTTTGCTCGTCTTATGAGAAGCCACGGCGCTTTTGCTCCCCCTACAGTCGAAGTCCTGTCTGACTGATAAAGAATTTCAACCTCCTCTCTGAAACTCAGACGTCCGATGATTTCTCCCGACCCGCTGTCATCGGTGCGCATATTCAGGTTTGAAACTGATGCATAGCCGTAGATCGCCGGAGGTATGGCGCCTGTTGTATGAAAGTGCGTGATCTCCGTCACTCCCTCTATGTGCTTCTCCATTACAGGTGTGGAGAGCATGACATTATTCTCTTTAGAAACCTCTCCGTTTATGCCGCCTATGAAGGAGTTGAGTTGTTTTAACACGGCATCTCTGTTTGCTATGTCGCTGCTGTGCTGATCGGTCACTGCCTTCCTGTGCTTCTTATAAAACCGGCTCTCTGTGCCGGCCTGAATGGATAACATTAGTATGAAAACTGATATTATCAGTGTCCGTTTTTTCATAATTTTTAACTCCCGATTTATTTTTCCTTCAGCTTTGTCATGCCGGTCTCCCCTTTAGGGAATACCGGCACTCCCTTTGTATATTTTCGGCATAAGTAAAGGTAAACAGAAAAACAAATCGATGGTAAAATATGATTTTTATCAGGGCCTGTTTTGAATTTATTGTTGATTTAATACCTGATTACTGCCCACTATAGAGTTGTGAAAAATCAGAAAGATGCAGAAAATATCAGAATTCAGGACAGACTGAAGGCTGTCTTTTCCAGGAATAGTGAATTCCCCCGGAAGAAGGCTCTGGTTATAGAGGGCGGCGGCATGAGGGGAGTCTTCCTTACCGGTGTACTCCAGGCTTTTCATGAGAGGGGGTACTTCCCATGGAAGATGATAGCCGGTTCCTCTGCCGGTGCTTTAACCGGTACGGCTTATGCTGCCGGGCAGATTTACCTGGCAAGGGATGCCTTCTTTACCAAACTTCTTTCGGGCGACTTTATTCACCTGAAGAATATCATGAATCCCGATAAGCATATAATGGATCTGGACTGGATGATTGATGTAATATTGAAGGGTGATGAACCTCTCGATCTGGCCGCACTGAGACGAAGCTGCCCTGTATATATCACAGGCACATTGTGCAGAGAGGATTCTCTGCCGAAAACTGTATACTTCAATTCCCGGAAGGACGATAT
The DNA here is from genome assembly GCA_964396355.1 of uncultured Leptospirales bacterium. GTDB lineage: Bacteria > Spirochaetota > UBA4802 > UBA4802 > UBA5550 > CAYNFB01. The sequence goes on from CAYNFB010000224.1 coordinate 4,626, forward strand.
TTTTACTGTACTCAAGGCCACGGCTGCTCTTCCCGTAATATACAGAGGTTTTGGCAACTACAAGGATCTGAATTTTCTCGACGGCGGTCTCTTCGATCCTATTCCCTACATGAAGGCTCTTGAGGCCGGTTACGAGGAGAATGAAATCCTGGTTATTGTAACAAGGCCCCGGGGATACAGAAAAAAAGAGGAATCATTCTGGGTGAGAAAGATGTACGAGCTTTATTACGGAGACGATAAGTATTATTATTTCGTAAAGGCTCTCGAGGGACGATATAAGAGATATAATGAAATTATCGGCGATTTAGAGAATAAGTATAAAGGCATTGAGGTCATTTATCCACCCGATGATTTTAAGGTCGAGAGGCTGACTACAGATGAGAAGAAGATGCTTGAAGGCTTCGAGCAGGGTATTGATTCGGCAAAAAATTTTTTATACAGGCGGACGTGATGTTCAGAAAAGTACAGAGGATCCTGTTCTGGGAGAGAGAAAAATTTCCCGGGACATTCTACGGAGAACTTAGTTATCAGAGTTATCGGGTTTTATTCCCGGCATGTGTCATATGCCTTTTTGCATGGCTGGGATATATTGAAGCAGACAGTATTATTTATCCCGACATACCGCTCATCGTATCCCTGAGATACGGCCTGACTATTGTCTCTGCGGGCATTCTTGCTCTCCAGTTTATTCCTTCGTTGAAGAAACACAGTATGCTGCTTCTCTCTCTTCTCGGCCTCTATCTTGAAACCGGAGCTGGGATAATCACCGGAGTTACCGGAGCAGACCCTGTATATCTTGCGGGATATCTGTTTATACTGATACTGGTCATTGTGGCTCCGATTTACAGACATATTTTATGGGGGATGATATTCTCTTCTGTTGTTGCTTTCGTTATAAGCGGCATGTTCTACAGCATGAGATTTGTGACTCCAAGAGAAAACTATTCGCTCAATGATCTGGTTTCTGTAATAGTCTTTACTCTTATCTTCATCTACATCCTTGACAGGATGAGATATTCGGGATGGAAAAAATCCGCAGAGCTTGAATCTCAGGGGCTTGAGATGGAGGAGGAGAAAAACCGCATAACCGAAATCGTAAGTGAAGCGCGGAGTCTTATCGAACACGTGAGCGAAACTACTGATTTTCTTAACCGTTTTACAAAAGAGATAGATTCATCTGTAGAGGAACAGTATCCTGTCTTTGCAAGTACCAGGGCCTCATCTGCCAGTGTCATTGAATCATTCGAGATGATTCAGATAAATACCGAAGGCCAGAAGGACTTTAATGAACAGGGCAAGGTTCTTATTGAGAGGCTTAAGGGGGAGTTCCGCAATACTGTGAGTTCTGCAGGATCTGCCCGGACTGATGCGGACTCAATAAGCGATCTTGCAAAGGGATGCAGCAGTAAACTCAGCAGCGCAAATGAAATTATCGGGGCCCTCCAGCAGGAGTCCTCGCGTATAGCTGAAATATCAAATACAATAAACGATATCGCCGACAAGACCAGTCTGCTGTCGCTGAACGCGGCAATTGAATCGGCAAGGGCCGGGGAGCATGGCCGGGGATTTGCAGTGGTAGCCGATGAAATCTCAAAGCTGTCTGAAAACAGCATCGGTTCGGCAAAGGAAATTACAGGGATCATCAGCAGATCGGTTCAGCGGATCGGCGAGGCATCAGAAAGAATCGCAGAGACCTCTCATCTTCTGGGTGAAATCGGCCAGAATTTCGGCAACTGTGGTGATCGTCATCCATACGCAG
>CAYNFB010000225.1:0-1339 GCA_964396355.1 uncultured Leptospirales bacterium
ATATTGATTTTCTCCGTGTAAAATATAAAATTAAGTATTAGAATACCGGGTAATATGACCGTTAAGGCAGTGAATGGATGAATTCAGAAGAAGTGATATTAAGAGCTGAGACAAAAGAGGATTATGGCAATGTCGCCATAGTAAATGACCGGGCCTATGAGCAGAAGAATGAAAGTGAGCTAATAGGAAGACTCAGGAAGAACAGAAAATTTATTCCCGAGCTTTCAATTGTTGCAGAGACTAATGGTTCTGTCCGGGGGCATATCTTTTTTTTCCCTTTTTATATTCACTCGGATTTTAAAAATTATGAAACTCTTTCTCTTACAACAATGGCTGTAGACCCCGATTTCCATAATAAAGGGATAGGTTCGAGTCTTGTTAAATATGGACTGGAACAGTGCAGAAAATTTGATTTTGATTCTGTAATAGTTCTGGGACATCCGGACTTTTATCCCAGATTCGGATTCGAACAAGCGAAGAAGTGGAGTATCCGTCTGCCCTTTGCAGCCCCGGAGGAGGCCTTCATGGCGCTGGAACTGGTAACCGGGGCTCTCAGCAGAATATGGGGTGAGGTAGAATATCCGGATGAGTATTTTGTTTCCTGCTGATTTCTTCTATTCTGATTTATTCCCTTTAAGGTATCCGGCATAGCCGTTTATAGAATTTTTCATGAATCCTCTCTCTCTGATCATGCTGTCTCTGTCCAGTTCTGTAAACAGGGCGAGAGCAGGGTCATTTTCTAAAAGGATATCAGTTGTTCTTTCTATGAAATCAGGTTCATCAAGGTTTCCCATCTGCCTCTCTATCAGCTCCGCCCATGTTAAAAGCTGGTCCCGGCTTTTTCTGTATATCTCATCCCTTTTTGAGGTCATCCCGAAATGAGCAAAGCATACTGTCTTGTGTTGAATCTCATCTGTCAACATAAGGCTGTCTATCGATGTTTCCAGGAAAAATCTGGGAGGAGTGGCAGGCCTGAGATAGTAGCCCTCTCCCATATCAGAGAAGACTCCGGCAACTTCTCCGGCAAACATAATATCCTCGAATAAGTAGCTCACGTGATGAGGTGCGTGACCCGGAGTATTTACAGGCTGTATCCCGAAATCTGTGAATGTATCCGAATCAATGAGCAGTTCTTCCGGTACAGGAAGTATGGGGCCGTATGCCTCGGCGAAATGTCCAAGCGTAGCAAGGCTTCCCTGCCAGAGTTTTTCAGGATTCATCAGATGTTTTATTCCCGACTTATGAACTACAACCGGCGTCTCCGGGAAATACTTCAGGAGATCTCCTGTTCCGCCTGCATGATCGATGTGTATGTGTGTAATGAGAATGACGTCTATCT
>CAYNFB010000225.1:1349-6342 GCA_964396355.1 uncultured Leptospirales bacterium
GGTCGTTGTGGCACGCGGCGTCGTACCGCATCAGATCGCGGCACAATCCGTCTGATACGTCGCCCCATGAGGCCAGGAGCACCATCGTTGGGGATGGCAGGTAGGCCTCGCTGAGGTCGGCTCCGATGAGGTTGCGCCTGCATGATCGATGTGTATGTGTGTAATGAGAATGACGTCTATCTTCTTTACTCCCAGCTCTTTAAGTGATTTTACCAGGACAGGGACAGAGTAGGATGTTCCTGTATCAATGAGAATTGTTTTTTCACCGGTTATCAGCCATGATCCGATAAAATTGTCAAATCCCGTGAGGTTCTGTTTAAGGGCAATGAGAGAAAGCTTGTCGCTGTAGCGAATTATATTTTTCATTATTTTCTCTTTAATATTATCTTTGGACTTTTGAGGTGTTAAGTAAATTATATGTTACTGTGAATCAAGAAATTTTTATGATGTGATATATAATGAGGTTTTATTTTTTAATCTATTGCTCTTTAATGTAAACTGAGCAAATGTTAAAAAATGGTGGATATTTTTTTGCTTGAATAATCTTTTAAAAAAAAATTAGTTAAATTTATTCTAATAAATCGAGGTCATATATGATCGTAAGGGATTTTCTTTGCAGCCATACCATACATCTGCTGACAGGAGATGATACGGTCAGGTCAGCTGCCTCTGCTTTCAGTGCAAAAAAGATAGATGCTGCACCTGTAGTGGATGAAAATCAGCGCCTCATTGGTCTTTTTGCAAAGAATCATATCTTGAAACTAAAGTAGTGGAATTGATGACAAGGGACGTCATTGCCGGACATCCTGAGGATGATGTGGAGGACCGGTTTTACTTCAAACATGCATATCTTCCTGTTGTGGAGGACGAAAGGGCTGTGGGTATAATAGCTATTCCTGATTTTGTTAAAACATATCACGATCATTACAAGGTAGCACAAAATGTAATGGATTCGATAATAAATTCGTCGAAGAATCTGATCATTTCCGCCGGGCCCGATGCACGTATAAATCTGGTGAACGTGACAGCTCAGGAGGTGCTGGAAAAAAGCGAGGAGGAGCTCCTGGGGCGAAGGATTGCGGAGCTTGTGGAGGGAGTTAATCTTCTCGATGTTATACGCACAGGAGTAGAACCGCCGATAAAGACCATTATATTTAAAAATCACAACTACATAAACAGAAGTTATCCCATACGTCATGACAGTAATATTATCGGAGCTGTTGCTATTCTTCAGGACATAACTGATATCGAAAACATAGTGGGTGAGCTTGAGTCTGTCAATGAGCTGAATATGGAGCTTGATGCGATAATAGAATCTTCTTCAGACGGCATATTTGTCTGTGACGGTGAGGCAAATGTACTCAGGATAAACAAAGCCTATGATGAGATAACAGAGCTTAATACTTCTGACTTTGTGGGAAAAAACATGCGGGTTCTTGTTGAAAATGGTGTATATTCTGAATCGGTTACGCTGAAGGTTCTGGACAGCCGGGAGCTGGTAAGCATTATTCAGAAGACAAGTACAGGCAAGTCGCTTCTTGCAACAGGTAAACCGGTCTACGATGATGACGGAAATATTTTCAGGGTTGTGACCAGCGTAAGGGATATTACAGAGCTTTATTCTCTCCAGCAGCGGCTGGAGGACAGCAGAAAAATTACCGAACAGTATATGAAAGAACTCAGCTCTATGCGGCTGAAGACTGTACGGAACATTGAAGGTATGATTATAGGGTCGGAGGAGATGAGCCGGATAGCTGAAATGGCTATGAGAATCGCAAAGGTTGATTCTACAATTCTGATAACCGGCGAGTCCGGAACCGGGAAGGATTTAATTGCAGGCATTGTTCATAAGTACAGCTCCCGGGACGGCAAGCCTTTTATTAAACTGAATTGCGGAGCTATACCCGAGAATCTTCTTGAATCGGAACTCTTCGGTTATGAAGAGGGTGCTTTTACCGGCGCAAAAAAGGGCGGGAAACCCGGATATTTCGAAATGGCCGAGGGAGGCACTCTCTTTCTTGATGAAATAGGAGAGCTTCCTTATGCTCTGCAGGCTAAGTTTCTCCGGGCTCTCCAGCATAAGGAGTTCAGCCGGGTGGGGGGACATAAATTCAGGAGTATTGATGTGCGCATTGTGGCGGCAACAAACAGGGATCTTCTGGACATGGTTCATGAAAAAATATTTCGGGAGGATCTCTACTACAGACTCAATGTTGTTCCTCTTTTTATTCCGCCTCTGAGAGAAAGGAGCGATGATGTACAGTTTCTCGTGGTGCATTTTTTAAATATTTTCAATGAAAATTACGGTATGAAAAAGAGGCTTTCTCTTGATGTTCTGGATATATTTGAAAAGTATTCCTGGCCTGGAAACGTCCGTGAACTTAGAAATTTGATCGAGAGAATAGTGGTTATGACGCCTGATGATGTGATAACCGTACGAGATCTCCCCGATTCGTTCTGCGAGGATGCTGAATGCGCGGATGTGAGAGGAATTGCAGTTTCAGGCTTTATGCCGCTGAAGGAAGCTCTGGAGGCTGTAGAAAAACAGCTCATAAAGAAGGCATATGATAAATATTCAACCACCCGTATAATGGCCGAACATCTTCAGATAAGTGCTGCATCTATTGTGAGAAAAGCAGCCAAGTACGGCATTAAAAAGAAGTAGCTGTTGCATTTGTGAAACATGTTTCATTAGTAAACAATTGTTTCATTTGTGAAACAATTGTTTTTGGACAGGAGAAACAAAGCTTTTTTTCTCAATTTTGTTTACCTTTCGTCGTTTTTCATCAATTCCAACCTGAAATAAGGATAAATTGTCTGAATATTCCGTTGTCCTGTGATGTCTGCTAACAGCTTTTGTTCCATTTATGAAACAAATCTTCCGGATAACCCAGTTTTACTGTTTTGTTTGTGCTGATTGACTCTTTGTAAGGGTTTACTTTCATTTTAAATGATGCTGTTTTGTTAACAAATATTTTTTATTCGCGTAAAATGATCTATTCCTCCCCGTTATTTATAATTAAGTATTTATTTTTAAAATTTGGCATACTTAGTGCATAAGTAATTAGTCAAACACGCTTATACGAATAAATTACGTTGGAGGTATTATAGATGAAAACCGGTAAGGAATATGAAGAGAGCCTGAGAAAGCTGAATCTGCAGGTTTACCTCTTTGGAAAGAAAGTTGAGAATGTCGTAGACGATCCCATTATTCGTCCCTCTATGAATGCTGTAAAGCTCACCTATGAACTGGCAGAGCAGCCTGAGTATGAAGACCTGATGACAGCAACATCACATCTGACAGGTAAAAAGATAAATCGTTTCACCCATCTGCATCAGGGCACGGATGATCTCGTTAAAAAGTCTAAAATGGGAAGAATGCTTGGTGCACAGACCGGCTGCTGTTTCCAGAGATGTGTGGGAATGGATGCAATGAATGCTCTATCTATTACAACTTTCAATACAGATAAGAAGTACGGTACAGAGTATAATAAGAGATTTCTTAAATATCTCGAATTTGTACAGGAAGAGGATTTAACATGTGACGGCGCAATGACTGATCCCAAGGGAGACAGAAGTCTTGCCCCTCATCAGCAGGCAGACCCTGATCTATTTCTCCACGTTGTTGAGGAGAGAGAGGATGGAATCATCGTTGCCGGCGCCAAGGCTCACCAGACCGGAGCGGTAAATTCTCATGAAATAATTGTAATGCCTACTATATCCATGGGCGAGGCAGATAAAGATTACGCTATCTCATTTGCCCTTCCTTCAGATGCTGAGGGCATCACATATATCTACGGACGTCAGTCCTGCGATACCAGAAAGACTGAAAAAGGACTGATGGACAGAGGTAATCAGATCTTCGGCGGTCATGAAGCACTGGTTGTCTTTGATAATGTATTCGTTCCATGGGACAGAGTTTTTCTTTATAAGGAATATGAATTTGCCGGCGAACTTGTAGAAAATTTCGCATCCTATCACAGGCAGAGTTATGCATGTAAGGCCGGAGTCGGAGATGTTCTCATCGGAGCGACACAGGTTGCCGCAGAGTATAACGGTGCCAACAAGGCCTCTCACGTGAAAGATAAGATCATTGAGATGAATCACCTGAACGAAACTCTTTTCTGCGGATCTCTTGCATGTGCGGGAGAGGGAAGCAGACAGGAATGCGGAACCTATCTGGTCAACACTCTCCTTGCAAATGTATGTAAACAGAATGTCACAAGGTTCCCCTATGAGATCGCCAGACTTGCACAGGATATAGCGGGCGGTCTGATGGTGACAATGCCTTCAGAGGATGATTTAAATTCTCCTGAAATTGGGAAATGGGTAAAAAAATATTTTGTGGGTAATGCTTCTGTTTCGGTTGAGAACCGAATGAAAATACTCAGGCTCATCGAAAATATAACTCTGGGAACTGCAGCAGTCGGTTATCTTACAGAGTCAATGCATGGTGCAGGTTCACCTCAGGCTCAGAGAATAATGATTTCCCGTCAGGTGAACATGAATGCGAAGAAGGATGTCGCAAAAAAACTAAGTGGAATCAAGGAGTAAATAGTTCATTGAAAATTGGAATGAAATTCTGCGGCGGCTGCAATCCTGCATATGACAGAATTGCAGCCGCAGATATCGTAAGAAATTCATTAAGCGGTATTGCAGAATTTGTTTCATCTGAAGATAAAGATGCCGATCTGGTTCTGGTGTTCATGGGCTGTTCATCAGCCTGTGCAGATACCAGCAGAATAGACGAAGCTCTTATTCGACAGATCGGCTCTCTTGGGGAAGCAGAAGATTTTATAAAAGAGATAAAGAGAAAGCATAGAATGTGATCGTAACAGGAGGCTGCTTTCCATGGGCCTCCTGCTTAAAAGAAAAAATAAGGAGGTTTTATATGCAGTGGAAAGAATTATATAAGAGCAGAACTGTCAGTGCAGATGAAGCTGTTAAGCATATAAAATCAGGAGACAGGGTTGTTTTTGGTCATGCCTCAGCT
>CAYNFB010000226.1:0-6335 GCA_964396355.1 uncultured Leptospirales bacterium
CTACGAGAAAAGAAACAGAAGAAAAAAGAAAAAAAGAAAATCGAGTTACCTACAAAGCATAAGAAAAAAAAGTAATTTTAACTACCTTGGGGGTTTGGGAATCAAAATCTGATTTTTGTCTTGTTCATTTTTGATTATTTTACTTGTTATTAATATTGGTTTTCTGAGATCCTGTCTGCTGGTCATAACATATCTGTTGTTATACTATGACTAATGAACCAGAGGACAGATATTCAGGATATGAACAGTATATATAAATTTTTTATGGCGCCCATGGCCGAGGTTACTACACCGGTTTTCAGGGATATTGTCAGAGAGTTCAGCTCAGAAACAGTGCTTTGTTCCGAGATGCTCAGTGCGGCGGCAGTGAGTTCCGGTTCTGAGTTCAATGAACCTCTTTTGACCCGCAGTGCCGGAGATGAACCTTTCGTCTATCAGCTTCTGGGAGGGGAACCGGGAATTATGGCCGATGCCTGTTCAATCCTTGCGGAAACGGGGTGCTGGGGTATAGATATCAATATGGGCTGCTCGGCACCTGCTATTTTAAAAAAATGCCAGGGGGCGCGGCTTCTTAAAGATGAGTCTCTGGCAAGGGATGTTGTAAAAAGGTGCAGAGCGGAATATTCCGGCCGTCTGTCTGTGAAAATGAGAAGCGGTTTTACAGACAGTAATCCTGAATGTATGATCAGATTCGCAAAAATGCTTCAGGATGAAGGTGTTGACTATCTGACTCTCCACGGCCGTCATGCAAAACTTTCATTCAGCAGAACGGCAGACTGGAAACTCGTGAAGACTCTGAAGGAAAATCTCGACATACCTGTTGTCGGCAACGGCGATATCTCCAGGCCGGAGGATGCTGCAGCGCGTTTTATTGAAACCGGATGCGACGGTGTGATGATAGGGCGGGAGGCAGTCCGGGCTCCCTGGATGTTTCGCGCCGCCCGGGAATATATATCGGACGGCAGTTATAATTTTGATGTTGATCTCTTTGATATATTTGCCCGTGTGATGAATAATATTGAGCTTACTCTGCCGGCCGATCTACATAAAAGCAGGGCTCACCGGTTCTGCTTCTACTTTACAAAAAACTTTATTTTCTCTCATGAACTGTTTAAAAAAATTAGAAATCTTGACAGGATTGGTTTAATGATCGATATTATCAGAGATTATACAGATAGAAATCCTCATGAGAGAATTAAGACTGTTCGTGGAGGTTTATGATGGAATACATGAGAGTGTGGTCGGAGATAAGTATTGAAGATGTTCAGGATCATATTATAATGGTTGAGGACAAATACGGTCATTGTCCGGGATGCAAACAGATTGGAATAGAACTTAAGGATCTGGATAAATGTCCCGGCTGCGGCAGGGAGTTTAAATACGTCACATCCAAGGACGCGAAAAACGGCAGGCACGAAATTGTTGCCAGAACCAGAAGAAAACTGCCGGATTTAATTTTTGTTGATTATGATGATTATGAGAGAATAACAGGAAAGAAGAAGGCTCAGAATCTTTTCAATGTATAGTCTCAGAAGATGTCATCTTTGTCTTTGCTCTTCATCCTGAAGTAGAGTCTGAAGTAATGGAATGATCTGTATTCGTTCCCCAGAAGGTCGTAAATTACGCCCATATTGTACAGTGATTCTATCATCGTACTGTCTCTGCTGTATGCCGACTCAAAGGAGTGAAGTGCTTTAATATTGCGGCCGGAAAGAAGTTGTGCAATGCCCAGATAGAAGTATCCCTTTGTGAAGGAGGGATCAAGCTCTGTGGTCTTTATAAGATGTTTCTCCGCATCAGACAGTCTGCCTGTTTGAAGGTATACTCTTCCCAGTCCGTAATGAGCCAGGCAGTAGGACGGGTTCATCTTCACTGCTTCAAGAAAGTTCTCCTCCGCCTTAATCAGGTTCTTTCCTTTTATTTCATTGAGGCCGTTTTTGTAGAGTTCAGTCGAGTTGTTTCGGGCTGCAGCCTCTGAAAATATCAGAGATGCAGAAATGATAACAAGAAATATCCTCCTGTCAGCCCGCATGAGGTATCATTTTTTTTAGATTTTCATAGAAGAATGATTCAATGCCCTGGCTGAAGAAGTATGTTATAATGAAAATAATCCACAGGACGAGAGTTAGAAGACAGAGAAATTTCAGTATTTTTTCAGCCCCCATGTCATTTGCCTTATAGAAAACGACTACCAGGGCAAAGGGCCATATTATAAACATGGTAATGAAAACTATTGAAACTAATTCTTTTACAAAATCCAGCAGAGAAACGTACCAGTCTGCAATGAAGGCCTCATATCCGGTGGTTAATTCATTGAAAAAGAACCAGATGTAGAATGCTAAAATAAGGGTAGCTGCTATTTTCCAGAATATTTCTATTCTGGGCCTGAACCAGAGCATTATCATTGATACTGTCCAGAGAGAGAAGAAAATAAAAATAGATTTGATCATCAGGATTTCATTATTCATTACATTACCGCTATTGAGAAAATTATATAACTTTACAGTTTATATTATCGAATTTTAAATGTCTTCAGGCAATAAAAATATGTCTCAGGCGGTGTAATAATGAAAAATATTTCAGCTTCCGGGTTTATATTTTTTAATATTCTGTTTATTAGTCTTTTCTTCTTCTCATGCAGAGGGATCTCCGGAGTTAAATCACTAGATTACAGGGTGGGGAAGAATATAGATCTTTCCGAAAGGGAACTGGTTAATCTTCCTTTAAAGCTTGATATTGATCCTCGTAGCCGTTTTCGGGTAGTGGTAACAGTCTTCCGTTATTCCTCAGGGCCTGAAGTGCTGAGTTATTCCGGCGGTGAAAAGATGAATGCAGTCAGCCGTGGCGGAGAAGTTGAAGCGCTTGTGCAGATTGTTGAAGGGAAAAGAATCAAGATAGCCGAGTTTGTCCGGGCCAGCGGTGTAAGCAGAGAAGAACTTCTTGCCGGACTGACCCGAGAGGTAAATAAAATCCTGAGAGATTAATTCTCTTTCTTATTGGATTTAATTTCGCTTTTTTTGAAGAGCTCATCCGGTCTGATTTTGTTTTTTTCATATTCTGCTTTGATTACATCACCGGCAGATGTTCTCAGGTCGTTTGCGATTGTGCATCTTCCTTCAAGAAGAACTCCGTTCTGTATTATCAGTTCAGGTGTTCGTAAATCCCCGAATACCTTCGCCGTGGGCATGAGCAGAACTCTGTTGCTTGCATTTATATTGCCTATTATAAGTCCCTCTACAATAACAGAGACGGCTTCAATGTTTGTCTTAACCTTCCCGCCCGGGCCGATGTAGAGCTGTTCTACCTTAAGGGATTTGCCTTCGAAGCATCCGTCAATTCTCAGTGAACCGTTTATATTAAAAGAGCCTGAAAAGTATGAATCTTCTCCGATGAAGTTGTTAGATACATCTCCAGTTGTCTTCACTATAGCCATTGTAAAACCTTCCCTCTAAATTTACTGTAAAATGCGATGAATAGAGGTATATGTCAATACCATTTTACTATAAATTTACAGGATTTGAATCATTGTTTATAAATTACTTGATTTTATGAGAGATAGGGTGTATTAAAATATAAAAATACAGAATAAACTAATTTTTTTAACAAAATTAGTTATCGTTAATAATTTCTTACATAACTTTTGGAGGAGCATTATGGGGTATAACACGCTTAAGGCATTAGAACCGCGCATTAATTATACTGAAAAGTATCGCAATGAAAAAGAGGCTCTGGAAAAGGATTTTCAGAAATATCTTGATGAATGGAAATCTTTTGGAGTCATGGTCGTAAACCTTGCAAAAAAATACGGGGACAGGGATGAACTCCATCAGAAGCCTTACGGGACCTGGGAGACCTTTTCATGGAACCAGCTTTCTGAGATGATGTTTGCTACAGCAGGAGCTCTTCTTGAATGGGGAATAAAAGAGCAGGAAATGACAGGAATTTTCTCTCCCAACAGGGCGGAGTGGCATATCTCTGATCTGGGTTCACAGCTTCTGAGATGTGTAACCGTGCCTATTTATGCTACAAATACTGAGAAAGAAACTGAATATATTGTTAAGGATTCAGAAATCAAAGTCCTCTTCGTGGGGCGTCAGATGCATTACGACAGGGCATATCCTCTTCTTGAAAGCTGTCCATCACTTGAGAAGATAGTGGTCTTTCACCGTGGGACAAAGGTTCACGATGATCCCAGAGTTGTAATGTGGGATGATTTTCTTGAAATAGGCCGAAAAGCAAACCGCAAAGAACAGATTGAAGAGATAATGACAAGAGCTCATTATGAGGACTTGTGTACTATTATATATACCTCTGGTACAACCGGTGAGCCCAAGGGAGCAGCTCATCCGCACAGGACCCTCATGCAGAATGCCTGGGGTGTGGGAAGATATCTTCAGGCAGGATTTGATGACACTCATTCTACTCTTTCTATGCTTCCTCTGACTCACGTGCTTGAAAGATCCTGGGAATACGGGATTTTCTCAATGGGAATGCAGATATACTACTGTGAAGATCACAATGAAATTCTCGAATTTCTCCAGGAGTGCAATCCCACAGTAATGAACAGTGCCCCGAGACTTTTTGAAAAAATTTATTCCACAGTATATACAAAGCTCAAAGATGCATCAGCCCTTAAGAGAAATCTTTTTCATTGGGCAGTATCAGTGGGTAAGGCTCACGGGGATATGGTTCTCGACGGCAAGCAGCCCGGCATGTATTTATCACTGAAGAGAAAAATAGCCGGCAAACTGGTGCTTGATAAGGTAAAGGGACTCTTCGGCACGAATCTTGATCATGTTAACTTTGGTGGAGCACCGCTTAACTCTGAGATCGAGAAGTTCTTCTTCTACTGCGGTGTTTTGGTTACAGGAGGATACGGCCTCACCGAAACTTCTCCTGTTCTGACAATAAACGGAAATAAATGCTTTAAGTTCGGCACAGTGGGCCCGGCTTCACCACTTGTTGATATCAGAATCGATCCCGATACAGGAGAGATTCAGGCCAAGGGACCGAATATAATCAAGGAGTACTATAAGAAGCCTGAGCAGACTAAAGAGGCTTTTACTGAAGACGGATGGTTTAAAACAGGAGATATCGGTAAATTTGATGAGGATGGATATCTCAGTATTACCGACAGACTGAAAGACCTTATCATCACATCAGGGGGAAAGAATATTGCTCCTCAGATGATAGAGCTTATGATGGCTGAAGATCTCTTTGTCGAGTATATCGCGGTTATTGGAGATAAGAGGAAGTATATATCTGCTCTTGTTGTTCCTTCATTCGAGAATCTTGAGGACTGGGCTCAGAAGAATGGTATTTCTTTCAGTTCAAGAGAGGAACTTATCGCAAAAGAAGAGGTCAAAAAGTTCTACCAGTCAATCTTTGACACCAGGCTGAAGGAACTGGGACAGGTTGAACAGGTTAAGAAGTTTACTCTCCTTCCTAAAGAGTTTTCTCAGGAGACTGGAGAAATCACTCCTACGATGAAAGTTAAGCGAAAAGTTATTCAGGAGAAGTACAAGGAACAGATCGACGCAATGTATGACGACTGATTAAACGAGGGCAGGCGCATGTCTGCCCTTTTACTATAATAAATTAAACTCAGACCCGGATTCAGCATCCGGGTTTTTTACTGGACGTATGGATCTATTTTTCAAATAATTCTCTATCGGCAGCAAGGTTTTTAAATGCATGAACGGGTTTCCTTCTTCTACTCCCCATAAAACTGAACCTGCATGAAACATAATTATATACGAGGTTCGGATCACAATGAAATTTTTCTATCGTATTTTTAATTCGCTGTGTCTGCTTTCTCTTCTTGTTCTGGTGCTGACTGCAGACGCCTTCCTCTACGCATCAGTTAGTGAAAATACAAAAGCGGCAGATCACGGTCTCTCTGATTACAGTGATTCAGAAGAAAGGGCAAACAGCAAGGGCGGCGGATGGGCCCCTTTCCAGGTGAGTCTTTTTAATCCGGTTCAGGTTTTCAGCAAAGATAATAATATCTACGGTCTGAGATTGAATATCCTCTACGGCGTAAATTCAGACTGTGCCGGTATTGATCTTGGACTTGTTAATGAGGCGGATAATGTATACGGACTGCAGCTTGCCCTGGCCCGGAATTTTGTAAACAGCGATATGACAGGGATACAGTTCTCCTTTGCCAATGATGTGGGAGGGGATATGATTTTCTTGCAGACTGCATTGATAGGCAATATGGTTAAAAAAAATATGTACGGCATGCAGTTCTCTATTTATTATAATACAGTGGAAGGCAGTGTCTACGGAATGCAGACTGCTCTGGGCGGTAATAAAGCCGGAGGCGATATGGC
>CAYNFB010000227.1:0-6327 GCA_964396355.1 uncultured Leptospirales bacterium
AACCTGTCCATAATCGCCGGGGCGGAATGATGAGAATATCTGCCCGAGCATTACATGCCATCGCAAATACTCTAATAGCATCTTCTGCTTCAATTCCCATAAGCCTTGCTGTAGGTCTGCCCTGCGGATTCATACTCGGCTACATGAACTTTCCCGGAAAGAAACAGATCAGAGCATTTGTCGACACGCTTCTTGCCCTTCCCACAGTTGTTGTGGGACTTCTGGTCTACGCATTTGTCACAAAGAAAGGCCCCTTCGGAGAATTCCACCTCCTCTTCGAAATTTCAGGTATTGTGGCAGGTCAGGTAATACTGATTCTTCCCATTGTAATATCTCTGAGCGCCACAGCCATAGAAAGCCTGGATTCAAGACTAAGATCAACCCTCATCACTCTTGGAGCCAGAGGCAACCGGATAATACTCAGCAGCCTCTACGAGGCAAGATACGCCATAATGGGCGCCGCTGTCACTGCCTACGGCAGAGCCATATCAGAGGTCGGTGTCTCCATGATGATAGGAGGAAACATCAAATGGCATACCCGAACTATAACCACGGCCATTGCACTTGAAACCGGGAAAGGCCAGTTTTCCATGGGTATTGCTCTGGGAATCGTACTGCTTCTCATCGGATTCCTCGTTAACTGGTTCCTCATTCTGTTCAGAAAAAGAGGCTGACAATGAATAAACAGCAGACACTCTATCACCTTGAAAATATAGATCACGGTTATAATCAATTCAGACTGAAAATCCCCGATTTCACCATAGAGAGCGGAGTCTCCCTGGGGCTCTCGGGACCCAATGGAAGCGGCAAGAGCACCCTGCTGAGACTGCTCGCATTTCTCGAAACACCCGAATCGGGCCGCATGAACTTCATCCCGCAGAAAGGCGGAAACAGATCAGTCACTTTGCTTCAGCAGGATCCCTATCTCCTGAAGAGATCGGTCTTCGACAACGTATGCTACGGTCTGAAGATAAGGGGAGACATAAAAGATTTAAAAAAGAGAGTATATGAGTCTCTCGAAACTGTAAATCTTGATCCGGATAAATTTGCACCGCGGTGGTGGCATGAATTATCAGGCGGAGAGGCCCAGAGAGTAGCCCTGGCTTCAAGAATAATACTGAATCCAAAAGTGCTTCTTCTTGATGAACCTGTAGCAAATGTGGACACCGAAAGCGCGGCAGCCATAAGCGGTGCGATCAAAAAAATGAGAACCGACTTTTCCACAACACTTATAATATCCAGTCACGACCTGTCATGGCTCACAGGCGCAACGGATATAATATGGAAACTTCACGACGGACGCCTCACCGGAACCGGTAACGTCAATATAATCGGCGGCCCCTGGCAGAAAGAGAGAGACAATATATGGTCCGCCCCATTTTCCGGTAATGCAAGAATCTTCGCATCTCCCCCTCCGGATGAAGACTCCATAGGCATACTGGATCCCCATGATATTATGATTTCTGAACATCACGTAGATGACATATCCGCTCTAAACAGCCTGAAGGCGACCATTAGACTCATGGTAGCAGAAGAGCAGACCGGGAGGATAAGGATAGAGGCCGACGTCTCAGGCAGGATGATGAACATTTATATAACAGAAGAATCTGCCCGAAAAATGAACATTCTCCCGGGAAGAAAGGTGTTCATAATATTTAAGGCCACCGCAATTGAGTGGTGACACTCACAATCCAAGAATTGACGCGCCGTTTAGTCCCATTATTTTCTTTACATCCTCATCACATATCAGAGACTCTTTTATCTCTGCCTCATATCTCCTGATTCCCAGCAGAGGATAGTCGCTGCCGAAGAGAATCCGCGAACTGCCCGTAATATCAACGGCTCTCGGGTAGATGCTGCTGCTGTAAAGATAGGGAGATGCAGCCGTATCGTAGTAGAAATTTTTAAAAGACCGGCCGACCTCGGGCATCAGCTCATAGAAGAGCAGCCCTCCTCCCCAGTGCGAGAGTATCATGGTAACATCAGTGAATTTCTCAAGCACACCATAGAGAGCACCCAGAGAGGGTTCATACTTACCCGCATACTGATGCCCAACAGGTTCATTGACGTGAAGACATACAGGAAGTGAGAAATCCCCTGCAGCTTCAAGGACGGCTTTAAGATATTCAATACTCTCATCATCCATTCCTGAACGGTAGAAGGCGATCTCTCCTATTCCGTATAGGCCGGAATCCTTTATCTCTTTCACCAGATGTTTTATTTCAGATCTGTCTGCCCGGGGAACCATTCCGAAGGGAAAAATTAGTCCCCTGTATTTCTCGGCCGTCTCAGCCATATAGCTGTTATGCATTGCACAGAGCTTTCGGTCAGACCAGGGAAAGGACATCGCAACGGCAGCGTCCGGCCCGTCTCCTTCAATATAGGAAATCAGACCCGCTGCGTCGATAATTCTGGCATTTTCATCCCCATAGAGCAGGCTGAAAACCGGATCCTTCATGGCAATACTCCGATCTGCCAGCAGACGGGGATGAAATATATGTGTATGAAAATCGATGACCATCGACAATTCCTCCATATCACTTCGATTCTGCATCATATTAATATAAACTGCCCCAGTGTTCAATCTATTTATGACAGGAAAAACAATGAATAAATCGTATAGAAATGCAAGAATATCTATTAAATAATTAGTTCTGGTCAAATATTCGCATTTTAATCTAATTATGAATTTTTTTTATTGACTTTTACTATACGTTTAATATTATTTTAAACATAAAAATTTGGTATTTATAAATAAATTAGATCAAAACACTGCATTAATACAGGTGTAATGCGCCGGGAGGATCAGATGAATAAGGTAGAAAAAAAGAAGGACAGAACTGTTGTAAGCGGATCAGTCACAGAAGACTACAGAGCAAAGCTGATAACTGCCGGGGAAGCAGCTTCCAAAATCAATTCAAACGACAGAATTTTTACAGGCGGAGGGGTAAACATACCAAAAGCCTTCTCCACCGCCCTTGGCGCAAGAGCTGACGAGCTGCGGAATGTGACCATACTCCAGGGATACGCAATGGCCCTCTACGACTATATGAAACCCGAGGCTAAGGACAGCTTTAACATAGAAACCATGTTTGTGGGCCCCCTTGAGCGAATATGCATGGAGTGGGGAGTGGGATCATATAAACCTCACAGTTTCTCTGATCTGGGAGAGGTTGCACTGAAGGTCGCCCCCAACAAGGTAATATTTTCAGCCACTCCTCCGGACAAAGACGGATATGTAAACAAATCCTGTTTCGGCTCTTTTCTCCCCAGGAAGGAATGCCTCGAACCTGCAGATTTAGTAATATGTGAAGTAAACAATCACCTCCCGTGGTGCAGCGGGGACGATTTCAAAGTTCATGTTTCAGAAATAGACTACTTCATCGAAAACGACTCGCCGCTCTTCGAACTTCCAGAGACTCCCATCACAGATGTGGAAGACAGGATGGCCGGATATATAGTGGAAATAATTCCTGACGGTTCTACAATCCAGCTGGGTTTCGGCGGTCTGGGAAATGCCATAGGACACATGCTCTACAACAAAAAAGATCTGGGAATGCATACAGAGGTGGTAACACCATCAGTTACAGAACTGGTAAAGGCAGGCGTCATCACCGGAAGCAGAAAGACATTCTATCCCGGCAAGATAGTAACTGCATTCGCAGTAGGGACGAATCAGTTCTACAGCGATATTGACAGGAATGAACTATTCGAATTCAAGGAAGTCCACTGGGTAAACAATCCGGCTAATATAGCCATGAATGACAGCCTCATTTCAATAAACACCACATTGATGATAGATCTGACAGGACAGGCTGCATCAGAATCCATTGGAACGAAGCAGTATAGCGGAACAGGCGGACAGATGAACTTTAATCAGGGAGCCAAGATGTCCAAGGGAGGGAAGAGAATAATGGCTCTTGCATCAACCTACCAGGACAAGGAGGGGAAAACCAGATCAAAAATCATGCCCACTCTCCTCCCGGGCAGCGTTGTGACCACGTCAAGAAACGAAGTTCAGTACATCTGCACAGAATATGGAATTGTAGACCTGAATCTGGAAAGTATAAGCAGCAGGGTAAAGAAGCTGATTTCAATAGCCCACCCCGACTTCAGGGATGAGCTTAAATTTGATGCAAAAAAAATCGGCTGGATCTAAAAAGATCAGGATGGAGGAGACTACTCCTCCACTTCCTCTTCATCGGGCTCAATTTTTATCTTAAAGTTAAAGTTCTTCATTCTCTTGTCCTTCTTCGTGCCGTGCATTACCAGCTTGAATAGAGAATCAACATTTAAAATAGGCTGTGATTTATCTTCAGGACATCCGTACATCAGCCACCTTATAACAATAAATTCCACACTGCCGAGAATTACAGATCTGACAAAAAAAGGATCAATATCATCTTTGAGTTCTCCGCTGTCCACACCGTCCTGAATGACCTTTACCATTATGTCGTAGTATTCAATCAGATCTTTATAAGTATCTGTTTCCATAAATTTCTTATTAGTCTTTAGAGTCATCAGAGATATGGAGGCAAAATAAGGATTATCCTGATAATATTTACAGAGATGATAAATCATACCCCTTAGCTTATTAGTAGTACCGCTGATATAATTTAAGTGAGAATCAAGCATCTTCTTGCTCAGTTCAATTGATTCTCTGGGAATACAGAACAGCAGCTCTTCCTTGGATGAAAAATATTCATATATAGTAGTATCAGAGACACCTGTTTCCTTGGCAACATCAGATATTGTAGAGTTTTGAAAACCCTTTTCCGAAAAAACCTTTTCGGCTGACTTCAAAATTTGTTCTTTTCTTGCTTCCTTCAATGATTTAACTGTCATTTCCATTCCTGCCTGTTACTAGTATTTACTTTGACTTTAGAAAAAACTATATTCACAATAGTTCCACTAAAGTTATTTCAGGGAACACACCTCATTGAGTCAAGAAAATTTTTATAAATCAGAATCTCTATAAGGAAGTGTGTCAAAAAAGTACTGAACATATAAAATATTAAGTATTTCAGCACCTATAATTATTATCACCAAATAACTAAAGATTATTGACTGGATCTTTACATTATTACTAGAATATATTCATATTACTCTATATATTAATTCTACAGCAGCCTGCCTGCTGACCCGGAGGATTCATGAGAAGACACTATACCATAACAATGATTGTTATAATACTTGCAGCAGTACAGGCTGATCTTTTTTCATCAGAAATTAAAGCTCAAAGCAGAATAAAATCAGTCAAACTATTCACAAATATGGCAAAAATAACGAGGGTATCAGAAATCAGTCTTAAGAAGGGACTAAATACTGTTATTGTAGACGGTCTCCCCGACAACCTATATGACTGGTCAGCCAAAGGAAATCTGCCTGAAAAATTCAAAGGCAAGATAATGTCCCTGGAAATATCCAGACAGGCCCTCCTCGAAAAAAGAAGAAAAAAAATACTGACCATAGAGAAAAAGCTGGAAGAGCTCCGGGATAAAGACATCAAACTTGCCGATGATCTGAACAACCTGAAGGAACAGGAAAACTTTCTCAATTCCATCAGCACATTCACGGAACAGACAGCATCAAAGGAACTGGCAACCAGAATTCCCCAGACAACAGTATGGAGCAATACCGCCCGATATCTGAACTCGAACAGGAAGACCATACAGACATCAAAGAGGAATATACAGAAGAAGAGGAAAAAGTTTGCAAAGGAGATTCAAAAGCTGGAGTTTGACCTCAACCAGATTGCAGGCAGCAGATACTACAGAAGCTATATGGAACTTGATCAGGCTGTACAGGAAAACACGGCCTCGCTCAAAGTTCAGCAATACGGCAATTTCAGGAAACAATATGCGGCTAAAGAGAACTATCTGAGAGCAGACACCTCCGGCATAGATACAGAGAAGAAAATTGAATTATCAATTTATTCCGCATCCGATTCTAAAACAGACTTTGTGTTCAGCTATATAATCCCTGACACAAGCTGGCAGATGAAGTACGATTTCAGAGCGAGCCAGAAGGATGGGAATGTAGAAGTAATTCTCTACTCGGACATACGGCAAAAAACCGGGGAAGACTGGGAAAACATCAACCTCAGCCTTTCAACAGGAGCCCCTCTTAACAATATCAGCGTCCCTGATCTCTATCCGTGGTATCTCAACGTAAGAAATGTCTACAGAAAGAGTAGCGTCGAAGGTTACTCAAAGTCCAGAAAATCGGATTACAAACGCTCAGCAAGTGAAAGTATATTTCAAAAGCAGGAGGAGTGAGGCTTGCAAAGGCCATGTGGTGGATGCTAGCTAGAATGGCAGGTTGGGA
>CAYNFB010000228.1:0-6306 GCA_964396355.1 uncultured Leptospirales bacterium
AGGTGAGCTTCAGAGAACATCTCTTGCCCGGGGACTTGCAGTAGAGCCTGAAATACTCCTCCTCGATGAGCCTCTCTCGGCACTGGATCCTTCAATAAAAGGCGACATCCGTGAGATGCTGAAGAGTATTCATAAATCTACAAAAACTACATTCCTCATGGTTACCCATGACTTCTCTGAAGCACTTTCCCTGGCAGAAAGAGGAGCACTTATAAATAACGGGAAGATAATGCAGAGCGGCAATATTCAGGATATATTCAGAAAGCCGCAGAATCAGTTCGTCGCAGATTTTGTGGGAATAAAAAATATTTTCAAATGCATTTTTAACGGCACGAAGGCTCTGGTTAAAGGTCTGGAAATAGAAACCGACGGTCATTTTGAGACAGGAGAAGGTTATATTGCCATCAGACCCGAGGATATAGTTCTCAGTACAGAGAAAGTGGAATCAAGTATGAGAAATTCTTTCAAGAGCACTGTGACAGATATTACGGACTGCGGTTTTTACTACGAAATTAGACTCAGGAAGGACGAAAACATATTTATATCCGCTATAACCAAGGGATCCATCCTTGACCTGAATATTCATCCGGGCTGTGAAATATACATTTCATTCAAGGCAACAGCAATTCACAAATTTTAGCAGGAACATAAAAGAACACTACTTCTTAAGTCCCAGCCGCAAATCCCGGAGCATTCTATAGAGTATACCCTCGGACTGAGTCATGAGCTCCATCAGCCGCTTATGAGTAATATTCTTCTTTTCGAAATTAAGTATATTAACAGCGTAATTATATTTTCTTCTCATATGCTGTATGCCCGGAATAGTTGTTGCGAACCTTTCGGCCAGAACCCTGTCCTCAAGAACGTATCGCCCATTACTCTTTCTCTGATTAAGGGAGAGAAATTTTTCAATAAGCTCATCTGTCCATTCTATCCTCTCGCCTGTGCTGAAATCATACTGTTCCAGCCTCTTCTTCGTTCTTTCCTTATGATTTTTCTGTTTCTTGTCCTTCCAGTAGGGATGCCTGTTGCGGGCATACATAATATCTTCTACAGAAAAACCAGTCTCCACCTGCCAGAGTCTACTAAGAAAGGCCTTACGCCCCCTGGGTATATCCAGTTTAATAGAATAGTCTATATACTGATCAGGTGTCCTGGCATTAATCAGCTTCTTCTCTTCCTTTGTTAATTTCATAATCCCAAACCTCAATCTTAAATTTCCAATCTTTTAATACATACATAATGTACTTAAATACCGAACTATTTTCAACTTTTATCACTTTTTTAATTGCAAATCCGGTTATTAAGTATAAACTTAATATAGCACAACGTGAAGCATGTGATAGATTAGACATTATTGTCCGGATTATAAAAAATTGAATTTGCAACTATTTGTATTTTTTATAATAAAACAATTGTAACATTATCACACGTATTTTCATATGACTCAAAATACTTTTAAGGACATATAGATGAATTCAAACGGATTTAATGATCTGGGATTTTCCGAAGAAACACTGAAAATAATTAAACAGCGTGGTTTTGAGGAACCTACAGAAATCCAGGCAAAAGCCATCCCGGTTCTTCTTAATGAAGAAACTGATATTATAGGACAGGCACAGACAGGAACAGGCAAAACAGCCGCATTCGGTCTGCCGCTTATAGAGAAGATGGAGAAAGGGGCAAAACACATTCAGTGCCTGATTCTGGTACCGACCAGGGAACTTGCGATTCAGGTTTCCGATGAAATAAACTCATTTAAGGGAAAGAAAAAATTTCAGATTATCCCGGTATACGGCGGACAGTCAATGTCGGATCAGATAAGAAGAATTAATAATAATGTGGACGTTGTTGTAGGTACACCCGGTAGAATACTGGACCACTTAAAGAGAAAGACACTGCATCTCGAGAAAGTCTCTCACGTAATCCTCGATGAGGCTGATGAGATGCTGAACATGGGTTTTATTGATGATGTGGAGGCAATCTTAAACCACACCAATCCAGACAGGAAGACATTGCTCTTCTCTGCAACGATGCCTCCTCAAATCAAGGCAATCTCAAAAAAATACATGAAGAATGTCAAAGTAATTACGGCTCAGAACAAGCAGATTACTGCCGATCTAACCGATCAGATTTACTTTGAAATCTCACCTTCAGATAAGTTCGAAGCTCTCTGCCGAATAAGAGATATAACCGACGGCTTCTACGGGCTTGTTTTCTGCAGAACGAAGGTAGGAGTTGATGAACTTGCCAATAAGCTTGTAGATAGAGGATATAACGCAGAGGGACTGCACGGAGATCTCTCACAGCATCAGAGAGAAAGAGTTCTGGATAAATTTAAGAAACAAAGAATAAACATGCTAATAGCCACTGATGTAGCTGCAAGAGGAATAGATGTGATGGATCTCACTCACGTCATCAACTACTCCCTCCCCCAGGACTCAGAATCCTATGTTCACAGAATAGGAAGGACCGGACGTGCAGGGAAAAAAGGAATCGCAATTACCTTTATAAGCCCTTCTGAATACAAGAAGCTGATGCACATAACCTATGCAACAAAGACAAAAATCAGGAAGGAAAAACTTCCTCATGCTTCAGAAATCATAAAGATTAAACAGACCAGGCTGAATTCCGAGCTTAAAAAAATAATCAAAGAAGAAACTCACCTGAATTATGCAAAGACAGCTATTTCTCTTCTGAAAGACAGCGATCCGGAAGATGTAGTTGCAGCTCTTCTTAAATACTCTCTGGAGGATGAACTCGATGAGACCAGATACCGGGAGATTCAGGAGAAAACAAGAGTTGATGACAGCGGAAAAACCCGACTCTTTGTTTCAATAGGAAGAAAAGACGGACTTGAACCGAGAAAACTCGTAAGACTGATCAACAATGTGGCAGGAGTAAGCTCAGCCAAGATAAAAGAAGTCAAAGTAATGGAAAGCTTCTCATTCCTGTCTGTTCCCTTCGAAGAGGCAGAGATTATTCTCCGTGAATTCGCCAGTAACGCCGATGGAAGAACCCCGATGATCCAGAGAGCAAAACCCATGAAGGTTGACCCGTCAGGCAAGGGAAGTAAACCCAGAACCAGGAAAAAACCAAACAAATAACCGCAGACGGGGTTTAATTCATTACCAATAAAAGCACCGCCATAATACAAATTCCAAAATTATGAGCTGATTACAGCTTATATAAAAAGATTTTGTATTATGGAAACTGCAGTTTCTTTGGGCTCCCACAATGTGTCATTGATTCAAGCAATACTCTCAGCAGCTTTTATACCACCGGTAACCTTTCGCTACATAATGCAATCTTCTAAATTCAGCTCCTAAGGCAGAACAGTATAGAACAATACAGAAACGTATTGGAAGAAGGCTGATCTGTTTCGTCAGACGACAAGAGAACCGTTTAATACAGTGCAATACATCACAAAAAACAAAGATATTAAAGTCCAGACAGGCGGAAAAAACAGAAGGGTAAATCAATCCCTCCGAAAGCACTGAAAACACCGGAAAAGCCTCGATTTTCAGATTTTTCAACGGTATTATTGAAGAATAATCAGATTCTCCGGGACAGATGCATTCCGTAGATTTTTTTTGAAATTATTACCTTGAATGATTAAATTTTTATTGCTAAAAAAACAATAACCTTTAATTTAACATGAATACGGGTATGACTTTAAAAGTGATATTTAATTATTTTTTATATTTATTTTGATTGATAAATAAATTATATTAGTTACAAATATTACAAAGAGCAGGCAATAAGATATCGCATAAATCAATATACTTAAAGGATATCTTTATAAAACCCTTACTAATTTATTTGGAGGTTTTCAATGAAAAAGTTTTCAGTTTTAATTCTATTTATATTTACAGCATTTTTGTTTTTCTCAAGTGCTGCTATTTCACAGGACGAGGCGGCTACTGACGAAAACACAGTAAAGACAGAAGATGTTGTAACTGATGATACTGTTAAAGATGAAGAAACAGTTACAGAAGATACAGAGGAAGCATCAGATGAGCATGCAGTTAAAGAAGATGCTGCAACCGAGCATGTTGAAAAAGTATACGAAAAAGAAGAAATATCCGCTCTTAAGGGAAAGCCAAAGACATTTACCGATGGTTATAACACATATGTGAATGACAAGGTTAAATTTGAACTTTTCGATATTGACAACGTAATGAAAGATTCAATTTTCTACAAAATTGACGATCAGCAGGATCAAAAATACACAGAGGCCTTTACTCTGAAAGATGAAGGCAATCACGTTGTTTACTACTACAGTGTGGACAAAATGGGAAACAAGGAAGAGCAGAGAAGCATGAATGTCATAGTAGACAACACTGCTCCCGAAGTTGTTGTAACAATTACTGCTCCCTTCTCCAAAAATGGCGAAACTATTTATGCATCTGATAAATTCAGCTACAACTATTCAATTGCTGCCAAAGACAATATTGTGGGAGTTGCAAGTGTTGAGTATGCAAAAGAAGGTGATGAATACAAGGAATATGTTAAGCCGTTTACAATAAATTCTCTTGAGCCTGTAAAAATAACAGTTAACTCAGAAGATAAAGTCGGAAACCTCACAAAGAAATATACTACAAAAGTAATTGATGAATCCGGCAATCTTCTCTCTGAAAGCATTGAAGATGTGAAGATCACAGTAGATAATACTGCTCCTGCAGTAGAAATAAAAGCGGACAAAGAATTCTACAAAAAAGATAAACTCAACATAGCATCAAAAGCATACAAGTACACAGTTACTGCAACAGACGGAGAATCAGGACTGAAGTCAATATTCTACAGAGTTGATACAAAGAGTGAATTCATTCTTTATACTGGTGAAATTATGTTCAATACCAACGGACATCATAAAATAGAAGCAATTGCTAAAGATAACGTGGGTAATGTAAGCAAGACTGCTGTTCTGGATGTATTTGTTGACGTTATTCCTTCTAACACCAACATTAAACTTGTGACTGAATAATTTCATTGAGAGAGGGTCAGAATATAAATATTCTGCCCTTCTCTATTATAATACCGGACAGGTTTGAATATTAACGAAGCTGTTTAAACGAACCTGTCCTTCAGGAGGAGATGTAACACATGAAAAAATTACTAATACTGATAATAACAGCTCTTTTCCTTGTTTCCTG
This sequence comes from uncultured Leptospirales bacterium, assembly GCA_964396355.1. GTDB lineage: Bacteria > Spirochaetota > UBA4802 > UBA4802 > UBA5550 > CAYNFB01. Next base: position 5,157 of record CAYNFB010000228.1, read on the forward strand.
CGAAACAACACCGGAAGTAGAAACTCCAGTTGTTAAAACCTATGGTTCAGGATCAAGCTGTCTCGAGGGAGACTGCCTGAACGGTGCCGGAAAGCTGAAGTTCCCTGCAGGCGCAGAATACAAAGGAGATTTCAAAGAAAACAAGCTTAACGGAAAGGGTCTCATGATGTGGCCCAGCGGTGCAAAATATGAAGGTGATTTTACAACAAACGTAAGAGACGGTAAAGGAACCTACACTTATAAAAATGGCGACACATACAACGGTGACTTCAGCGGCAACAAGAAAAACGGAACCGGCGAATACAAATGGAAAAACGGTGATGTTTATAACGGAGAATGGGCGGAAGGAAAACCTGAAGGCTCAGGAACCTATACCTGGAGCGACGGAGTAAAATACGTAGGTCAGTGGAAAGACGGGATGCTCAACGGAAAGGGTACAATAATATGGCCCGATGAGGCAAGAGTATCAGGACTATTTGAAAATAACAAACTCGTAAGAGAAGACTAATATTAAAAAGTCCCCTTTGCAAGGGGGCTTTTTAATTTATTTAACTGCACCCTGATTTTAAAATCTAAATTGATTTCTACATCATCAACAATCATATCGTTCCGCTCCGGCATTGCCGAATACAGCTTTATCCAATAATAGTTTAACTCTCCCCACCCGGCACAACATCATCCTTGACATTTAAGAAGAAAGAATTATATGCTCATTAGATTCTGATTACTATGAGCTTAAATTCTGTCTAGAAAGGGGTTCCAATGAAGAGAATCACTGCAGCTGTAATTATATTGATGGCGATAATACCTGCATACTCACAGCAGAAGAAACAGCAGGGTATAGCACAGAAGCTGTTTGAAATTCAGAAAACCGGCGGTGATCAGCTGGGTTATGCATCAGAGATACTTGGATACCTCGAGGACTACCACGGTATTGGAACATCAGGGCACAGCCGACAATATAACAGAACCGGAAATAGACGCACGGCGCAGCCCGATTTCTATTCCCTTCTGTCCGGAGGCCTTGCAATTGACGAATCCCTCCAGCTTCACTCCATAGGAGATTCGAACAGCAGGAACAGTGAAATAAAGCTCTCTCAGCTGAAGGCTCCTGCAATAAAATCCCATCCCTTTGCGGAAATGCTTAAAG
>CAYNFB010000229.1:0-6251 GCA_964396355.1 uncultured Leptospirales bacterium
TACTTTGTATGTTTAATCACACTTTTTGTTTTCTCATTTACTTTCTTGTCAGCGGAAATTCATCCTAAAGCAAAAAACTTTAAAATACTAAAGATGCAGATTCTTGAAACGCCAGAATATATCGAGCCTTCGGGCATTGTTAAAATAAAAGATGATCTTTTGATCGTTTCTGATGAAGGCAGTGTTTGTAATGTCTTAAAATCTGAATGCACAGTGGTAAAAGACAAAGGTGATTTCGAAGGAATTACTGTTTCTAAAAATGGAAAGATATTTGTAGTTGAAGAAGGGAAAGATAATATCCTGGAGTTAGACTCTGAATTCTCCATAGTATACACATATAATTTACCACGAAAATTTAATGGTGAAACAGTTTTAGCAAAAAAAGGTAACGGCCTGGAATCTTTAACCTTTGTAAAAGAGGACAGTAGATTCTATTACTTCTATACAGCCAATCAGTCAAAAAAATTTAAGGGCAATGACCGGTCAGCTCTGCTTTTTGTATCCATAAATAAAAAAACCAGGAAAGCCCTGATTCTGAAATATATTCCAGTGAAGATAAAAGATATCAGTGGTCTTCATTATAGCGATGAATACAAATCACTTTTTTTAATCTCCGACAAGGAAGATCGGCTGTATATATTTGATCCGGCGCTGAGGTTGAAAACTATATACAATCTTCCAGGCTCAGACCAGGAGGGAATATTTATACAAAATAATATCCTCTATATTGCTCAGGACAGCGGCAGTATTTTAAAAATAGAGTTAAAACCGCATACTTTTCTGGTTAAATGATGTAAAATATATGATTACGTAGGGACAGCTCGCGACCTGTCACTATTCCATTATTTCATAACTGCTCATCATCACCGGGCCGTTGAGGCTTGACAGCACCTTCTCGAGCATTACTCCTTCTCTGGACGGATAGTTGTGGTAGCCGAAGGTCGCCCTTATTGCAAGCTGTATAAAGTTAACAGCTCTGTCAAGGGCGATGGGCAGGCTGTCTCCCTGCAACAGGCTTCCTGTTATGATGCTTGCAAAGGTATCACCCGTGCCGGGGTAGTGGGCAGGTATGTAGCTGCAGTCCACCTTCCAGTACCTGTCATCCAGGCTGTTCAGGGCTATTACTGAGGATGTCCTGCTCTTGCCTGTAACGGGTACGCTGGTTATTATTACCTTCTCGGGTCCCATATCTGAAAGTCTGGCGGCCCAGTCCTTTGCCTCGTCCTCTGTAATTTCCTCCCGGCAGGGCTCATCCAGGAGAAATGCCGCTTCGGTGATGTTCGGAGTAATGATATCAGCTCTGCTGACCAGAGTCTTCATTCCGTCTATTATTTCAGGAGTCATGGTCGCGTAGAGCTTTCCGTTGTCTCCCATTACCGGGTCAACGACAATCAGCGTCCTGTCAGAGTTGAAGGCGCTGATGTAATCCTCGACTATTTCGACCTGTTCAGCCGAGCCGAGAAATCCGCTGTATACGGCATCAAAGGTCATGCCGATTTTCTTCCATCTTACAAGCATCTCTTTCATGTGCTCCGTCAGGTCTATGAAGGAAAATTCATCGAATCCTCCTGTTATATTGGACAATACCGCTGTGGGTACCGGGCAGACCTGAACTCCCAGAGTGGACAGTATTGGTATGACAACTGTAAGCGATGCCCTGCCGAAACCGGAGAGGTCGTGTATTGCTGCTGCTCTTGGAACAGGATTTTTCATTATCTTTTCCTTTTCTAACAAATGATTGTAAAAACAGAAACCGCATATTTTATGAGGCTGTATTAATATGTTCCAACAGCGGTGAAGTTCAACAAATTTTTTTAATGATTCAGTAAATTGATTATTTTTCTCTTGATATAAAAATAGTATGCTGTTTTCTGAATAAGTATAAATTACCGGAGTGATTGAAAATGGAAGTTTTTGTCAGATTTTTCCCCCTTTGGGCAATAGTTTGTGCCGCCCTTGCATACGTTTTTCCCGGACCCTTTGTCATGATGAAATCAGCAATTGTACCTCTTCTGTCTGTTGTTATGCTCGGCATGGGCATGACTCTCAAGTGGAAAGACTTAAGTGAAATTATAAAGTCCCCCCTGGTGGTATTTCTCGGAGTGGGAATTCAGTTCAGCATCATGCCTCTGGCTGCCTACTACATCTCTTCAATAATGGGCCTGTCTCCCGACCTTCTTGCCGGTATGGTTCTCGTGGGGGCAAGCGCCGGAGGTACGGCATCCAATGTAATCTGTTATCTTGCCGGAGGAAATGTGGCTCTGTCAATCACCATGACTCTGGTATCCACTCTTTGTGCCGTGATCTTTACTCCCGCACTTACTCTGTTCTATGCGGGGCAGCTCGTGCCGGTGCCGTTCATGAATATGTTTATGAGTATTGTGAAGATAGTCCTTATTCCGGTTGTTTTGGGGACAACTGTAAATACAATCTTTGAAAAGAAAATCGAAAGAATCAGCTTCCTCCTGCCTGTTGTCTCTACTGCCGGTATAATTCTCCTTATTGCAATAATATTTGCCCTTAATAAGGGCACACTCTTTGAGGCAGGTCCTCTCGTGCTTGCCGCTGTTGTCATGCATAACGGATGCGGCCTCTTATTTGGATACTTTATCCCAAGGCTCATGCACTGCGATGTAAGAACAAGCCGCACAATTGCAATAGAGGTGGCAATGCAGAATTCAGGTCTCAGCGTCGCCCTTGCGGTTAAACACTTCGCGCCTCTTGCAGCCGTGCCGGGAGCGCTTTTCAGCATCTGGCATAATGTTTCCGGATCAATTCTTGCCGGCATATGGAGAAAGAGTGCATTGAAAAATTTAGATGACGGACAATAAATGTTTTAAGTTTTGTAAGAGGAGTACCACTTGGATAGATTAGAAAATGAGCTTGGCCGGATTCGCCGGTGGCAGTTTGTTACAGATAAAAGAGGAGCTCTTAAGACTCTGCGTGATGTAATAGGCAAGTCAGAAAGAGTAGTTCACGTTATAGACGGTTTCTATTCCGGTGGTGTAAATATGGCCGGATCAGATTCACAAAGCGGTCTCATCGTTATCACCGGCAGCCGCTGTATTATCATTAAATCCGGCTCGTCCTCAGATGTTTTTAAGCTCGATGAGGTGAAAAACCTGCGTTATAAAAAGGGATACTCCTCTCTTGAGCTTGCAATCGAAACATCGGACCGCACATACAGCTTCTTTACACCTGCCGGCGAGTCTGAAGTCAGGGCTGCTTTTTCAGGTGAATTCAGGATGGATGAACTTCCGGCAGAGGTCAATAGGGAATTTCAGATTCTTGAAACCGGCAGTACATCCGCCGGCGGCAGCCTCGTTGATGAGCTCAGCAGCTTTAATTTTCTGTTCAGAGAGGCAAAGAGCATCTCTGAAAATCTGGGCGAATTATCCGGACTATGTTCCGGGTCTGATTTTAAAAAGAGGTTTGCCCGCGATATGGAGAGTATTAACTCTCTCTTCGGGCGGGAGGGGAAAACTCCATCTGAACATGAACGGATTTTTAAATCCATGATTCTCATCGGTCTGAATTCAGGAGAAAATGCCGCTACCTCTGAGTTTGCAGAAAAGCTTTTCTACTTCGACTCCTTTCCCCTCCACCTGAAAGAGGAAGTGCTGAAATTTTCTGCTGCTGATGAAATGTTACGATCTGAGGATAGTTCATCATTCGTCTCGCTTGATTTTCTTCAGGCATGCGACAGGAAAGGGGGCACAAAATACAGGGACAGAGGTTCCTCTCTGCTTTATAAATATGGTCAGTGTCTTACCAAAGCCGACGGTACCGTCGACAGGGCAGATCTGGATAATCTGAAAATTCTTTCTGCTAAGCTTCATGAGGAGGGAGCAATTCCTGATGAGAACATTGCGGGAGAGAGGGAGGAGACTCTTGATGAGGTAATGGAACAGGTTAACTCACTCGTGGGGATGAAGAACATAAAGGATGAAATTGCGTCATTCGTAAATTTTGTCAGGATCAGGAAGGAGAGGGAATTAAGGGGACTGCCCGTTACACCTCTCTCGCTTCATTCAGTGTTCTACGGTCCTCCGGGTACGGGTAAGACCACAATTGCAAGACTTCTGGGCCGGATCTACCGGGCGCTGGGCCTGCTCAAGGGCGGGCAGCTCATCGAGACTGACAGAGCCGGGCTTGTTGCCGGATACGTGGGCCAGACTGCCATCAAGGTCGATGAGATTGTACAGAAGGCCATGGACGGAGTGCTCTTCATTGATGAGGCCTATACTCTGAGTCCGGCCATGAGCGGCAATGACTTCGGCCAGGAGGCAGTGGATGCTATTCTCAAGAGGATGGAGGATCACCGGGAGCGCTTTGCCGTAATAGTTGCCGGATATCCCGATGAAATGAAGAGGTTTATTAATTCCAATCCGGGACTGAAATCCAGATTCAGCAGATACTTCTACTTCGATCACTACGACCCCGATGAGCTCCTTGATATCTTCGAAATATTTGCAGGAAATGTAGAATTTAAACTCAGTGAAGATGCCTCGGAAAAACTCGGGAAACTGATTGCAGTTTTTTATGACAGAAGAGACCGTACTTTCGGAAACGGAAGATTTGTGAGAAATGTCTTTGAAAAAATAGTGGAAAGGCAGTCAAACAGACTTGCATCTGTGACTCCTCTTACTGATGAACTTCTCTGTGAAATTACCGGTGAAGATATTCCTGAACCGGACGATTTTACAGGGCAGTGATTTTTCTGAATTCATTAATGGACATTATGGCGAAGTAGCTGTCAAGGTTTGACATATCAAACAGAGATGATACCTTGCTGTTCAGTTCACAAATGTATAGTTCGATTTTTTCTTTTGCCGAGTGTCTTGATATGCTGATCAGGGCACCCAGGCCTGATGAGTCGATGCTGTCAAGATTTTCACAGTTAATTCCTATCATGTCAGGAGTCTTCTCCATCTGCTCTATGAATTTGTTGAGCAGCACATCTGAGTTGTGAATATTCAACTCGCCTGTTACGGCTATCTCGATTGAGCTGCCCCTCTCAACGATTCTTATTTTATCCAATTTATGCCTCCGGGACTGTTCCTAAACGATGATTTACTCACTGCTCTTTTTTGCAACTAAATTTTGCAAATACTACGACAGGCTTAATCTATTCTTCAATAGTGGGCACGTGATGTATAATAAATTCTTGTTTTTCTTTACCAGATAAAGATAATGTATAGTAGAACTTAACTTAAATTATAGATGCTGATTCAGGAGGAGCCGTTGAACGTAAAAAAATTTGAAGTCATGCTTTACGATGTGGGCGTGGATGCTCAGGCAAAGGTCCGCAGTCTGTTCAACTATATGCAGTCTGCCGCAGACAGTCATTCTAAAACTCTCGGTACGTCTCTTTCTGATATCTCTGCTGATAATCTGACCTGGGTATATTCCAGGTTTTATGCTGAAATAGAGCGGTTCCCCCAATTGTATGAAGAAATCTCCTGCGATACATGGCGGCCCTGTCTGTCGGGAAATTACGCATGCAGGGAATTTATTATTAAGGACAGCACCGGCGGATCAATTCTCCGGGCCACATCCACTCTGGCTCTCATAGATAGGGATGCCAGAAAGCCTGTGAGGATAGGTGCGGATATGCTCAGCAGTTTTGAACCGGAAAGAGAAAGAGCAATAGAATATCCTTTTCCTATGATTGAAATACCTTCAGAGATTGATTATATTACTGATATCAAGGTGAGATCTGAGGATATGGATGTGAATAATCATATGAACAATGCATCTTTCGCCCAGTTTTTTTATGAGAGCATTTATGAAAAATTTGGCGATTCTCTCTGTCTTCAGTCAATGGATATCAATTTCAGGGCCGAGGGCTCTTGTGGAAGCATTATCAGCTGTTCAGTTTCATCATCTGAGCAGGAGGACGGGATTTTTTATCATCGTATGACCATGGCAGAAACAGGCAGGGTACTGGCTCTGGGAGAAACCAGGTGGAAGGAGAGAGTTAAATAAAAAACTCTTGTGCTTTTATGGGGCATATGTAATTCTGATTATCAAAACAGGCACAGAAAAAAAATAGAATATAGAACAGTTGATTATGGCCAGGGAAAATTCAGCAAATAAGAAAGTTACCGTTAATCTGGATTATCTGATGCCGGATACATCCTTTGTGTATCCTCTCTATTCTGAAGACGGTGAGAAGCTCCTCGAGGAGAGAGAGATTCTCACATCTTTTAGAATAAAATCAATCAGAGAAAGGTATGGTAATAAGATTT
>CAYNFB010000230.1:0-6238 GCA_964396355.1 uncultured Leptospirales bacterium
GTAATGTTCCCCGACATCGCGGCGGCACTTGCACTCAATTCAATCATTGCATCCTTCAGGGGATTAAAATCCATCTCAATGGGCTCATTGAGATGAGTATAGAGGAGCGTCAGGTCAATCTTCGGAAAGTAGAGACCCCGGGCTGCATTCTTTCGGTAATGTTTTTCTTTCTGCTCAAGTCTTGCCGCCTTAAGTGTTTCATTGGTTTTCTCCATCCTGACAAGTGCCTGGGTGAAGCCGAGTTTTTCGGTCTCCTGGTTTTCCTCAGAGTAGAGAACGCTGCTCAGGAGGATCATGATCATTATGAGTATTGTGTTTTTTCTATATTTGTGTTTTGGGATTAACATCGCTGTTTCCTTCCATTTGTTGGGTTGTTTTTTTTACTATTATTTTAAATGCAAACAGGGATACGAGAAAGTAGAGAATTACAAGGCCCCATAAGAACAGCCAGTTTGACATAACATCTCTAAGGCCTGCACCCATGGCGGTAATTCTAATAATACCGTCAATTCCCTCGGTAGAGGGCAGAAGAATTGCCAGTCCGTGACGCCAGTCGGGCATCAATATGAGCGGCCAGCTGAATCCGCTGAGCAGAACGAAGGGAATAGAAGTGCAGAGCAGGAGCAGTATGGCCATCTCTCTGGTCCTGAATATAGTTGATAGTGCAATTGCCAGAAATATCACCGCAAGAAGAAATGGTACTGAAAATATCATCAGCGTGAATATATCCGACTTCATGGGCAGATTGTGAAATTTAAAGACTACACCGTAAAAATACAGTGCATGGAGAAAGAACAGAGACAAATAGGCTCCGGCTTTGCCGATGACTACTGCGGCTGTTCCCCCTTTTCGTGATACCGTGGGGGCCAGGTAGTGATATTTCCCTCTCTCAAATGCAGAACCTCCCAGAGCTCCAACACCTATAAGGAGAGTCTGCTGGAGGATAAGGATGAGCACCACAGGTATCAGATAAGCAGCATAGGAACCCGAAGGGTTATAGAGTGCAAAGCTTGTCAGAGGCAGAGGATCCCTTGCTGCAAGAGCGGCAGGTTCAGACATACCCTTTGCCTGTAGTCTGCGGATCTGAACTCCCGCGGACATGTAACCTGAAACGTAATTCACCCCTGCAAGAACCTGCTTGTATATGTAAAAGTAGCTTGCATCGCAGTATACCGATATTTCAGTCTGTCTGTTCTGGTATAAATCATTTGTGAAACCCTTTGGTATGATAACGACACCGTTAACAGCGTTCGTGAGAAATTTCTGTTTAGCCTCTTCGAATGATGCAGGCTGCATTACTACGTCCATGTTTTCATTTGCATCTGCCATTCTGGTGAACATTCTGCTCATACTCGTCTTGTCTTGATCAACAACTGCAACAGGGAGCTGTCTTACACTCTCATGGTCCTGATAAAATGGCAGAGGGTATAGAAGGGGGTATGCAATCTGAACACCGAAGAAGAGCGCCAATGCTCCAAGATCCTTTAGTATGTTTTTATATTCTTCTGTCCAGGAATATTTGACGGCCTTAATACCTCTGATTATCCAGTCTCTGAACTCAGGGATCCGGCTGATAATAGAATCAATGTAATTTTTCATGATAAACGCCCCCAGTCTCCCCACTTGCTTTTATCTGTAAACAGAGTCTTAAATCTGGGAATCAGAAAAAACGGTATAAGAAGAAAGGCCGTTAGTATGAAGAATGACCTGGCTGAAATACCAACGGGACTTCCTCTTAATGCCTGGTCAATATAAATGTTCATATAATGTGTCAGTGGCAGAAATTGTGCCCATATCTGTGCCGGTTTAAACATCGATACAAGAGGGAAGGTCATACCTATGAAAGTGAAGGCTGTACTTGCGTAAAAGGATGCACTGAGCATGGCCGACAGAAGCCTGCCGCTGATTGCGATGAATAGCATTGCAACAGCCTGATATGACAGTATGAGCAGAAAAGTTGAGACTACCACTATTGCCATGTTGCCCTTCATGGGGAATTCCAGATACCTGAAAAACAGAGTGAGCATGAACATTCCAAGGAGTGAGAATATGGCGGTGTAGGGGAGAAGTTTCCCTGTAAGAACTGTTATGACGCTTCTGTTGCCCAGCTCATATGCCTCGCCGATTGTTCCCTTCTTGATTTCGATTCCAATAGAATAAATACTGCATAGAATCACGAAGAAATGAAGCATCGTGGGAAGAAGGCTGCTTACCAGGTAGTACATGTAATTTGTATAGGGATTAAACAGAACGTGGGTGTTTATTTTAATCGGTTCACTCATGGCCAGAGCCTGGGAGGCTGACATGCCTTTTTTCAGCAGACGATCCGTCAGTATTTCCGATGAAAAATCTCTTATGGTCATGGTGACGTCCCGGTAGATGGTTCCTCCAATCATCAGATTCTCATTGTTATAGAAGTTTACCACTTTAGGGGAAAGTCCTCTATCCACATCCTTTGACAGATTTTTTTTAAAATAAAGAAGTGAATATATCTCTTCTTTCCGCAGGAGTGTCTTCCCCTCTTCAAGGCTGTTCACTCCTGTGTGTATCTTAATTGAGGGGACAGCTTCCAGCCTTCTTACTATTTCTCTTGTTAGAGATGAGTTATCGGCGTCATATATTCCAATGGGAATGTCTCTGGGCACACCTTCATCGAACATGGAAATAAACAGAAAGAACATCAGTAGGGGAAGTATTACGGTCATCATCACAAAGGACGGGTGACTGAATATTCTTTTTATCTCGCGCCTAAGGACAGGAATCAATCCTCTTTTTTTATTATCTGTCTTCATTTACTCTGTTTTATCTGCTGCTTCTGAATTATTTTTATTTATATCTTCTACTTCGTCCCAGTTTACAAGTGCGCTCATGCCCGGTCTCAGGCCTTCAATTTTTTCAACAGCCACGGCCCGGACTTCAAAAGTTCTCATATCAAAGTCACCTGAAGTTCTCGTCGCCTTCCAGGTGGCAAAGTCTCCCTGGGCAGAAATGTAGTTAATCTTCAGTCTGACCTTTTTATTTTTCAGGGCCGGAAACTCCGCATCAAGGAAGTATCCCATTTTTACATCAGAGAGCATGTCCTCCCTCAGGTTGAATGTCACCCATGTGTCTGAGAGATCAACCAGGGTAATCAGAGGATATCCGGGACTCACCAGTTCGCCCAGCTTCGAAACTATATTAACTACTTCACTCGAAATAGGAGCGGAGAGTGATGTCTCCTTGAGGTATGCCTGCACTTCTGCTACGGCCCCTGATGCCTGATCCATAAGTGCAATGGCGGATTGCTTATCCTCATCTCTTGCTCCGGCCAGCGCCATATTGTACGTGGCTCTGGCCGCATTCCTGGTCATTTCAGAAACCTTCATCTGGGCTTCAGCCTCATCGAGTTTCTGTGCAGGTATTACTCCTTCTGAATGGAGTTTCTTTATCCGGGCATATGTTTTTTTTGTAAGGTCAAATGCTGCTTCGGCCTTCTGCCATACGTTTTTAGCTGACTGAACCTGCTCTTTCCGGGTACCGCTATAGGCTTTTGTCCGCTGAGCTCTGGCTGCTTTCTGGCCGGCCTTTGCCTGTCTGTATTTTGCTTCAATCTCAGGGCTGTCGAGACTTAGAAGCATCTGGCCTGGCTGCACCTTCTGCCCTTCCTTAACATAAATAGTCTTGACTCTGCCGACAATTTTAGAGGCTACCTTCATTTCCGTTGCTTCAACCTGGCCCTGAATGATCAGCGGCGGGGGTATGAGCATGAACCATCCGGCAATAGTGAGCATTAGTACAATTGTTAGAACGACCATTCCGAGAGATATATTTTTTCTTTTTATAAAGGACATTTTTTTCTTCTCCTGTTTATATATTTTTTTGGTAAAGATATTTGTTTCGATTTTATTGGTATAACCAATATCAAACGAGAAGATTTTTTGTCAAATTAATTAGATGTTAATTCAATAAATTATATTAAAATTAAAGTACCGTCCAGGTGGTTTCTTTTTGGCTCCTGGTCTGATACCGGAATAACAGGATTCACCGTGAAGCTGCGGCAAAATAACTGATATAAACTGTTCAATCGGATTTTTTATTAGTATATTATGTTATAATATGGAGATTCTGATGAGATTAAGATATGTAATTTGTGCAATAATTTTTCTTACTGCATTTGATGCAGCGGCCGGGGAAAAGCAATTTCTCTTCAGGCCCGGAGAAGCTGATTTCTACGTTTATGGAAAAGGCAGTTCCAGTTTTATTATCAACATGAGTAAATCTGCAGCCTTGGGTCTCGACAAAATAATATCACAGCTTTCATCGGGCAGGAGAATAAACAGCGCCTCTGATGATCCAGCCGGATTTGCAGTCGCTGCAAAAATGACCAGCCTTTTGAATCAGCTTAAACAGGAATCCATGAATGACGGGGATATGCGCAGCCTTCAAAATGTTATTGAGGCCGCAGTTGCAGAGGATCAGAGACTGCTGCACAGGATTCGTATTCTAATTGTCCAGGCTTCAAACGGAATATTAAACACAGAGGATCGTCTCTATATACAGGCTGAAATAGACCAGTTCTTAAAACAGATCAGCTTAAATGCGGAGTTTACTCAATTTAACCGGAAGAGAATTATCTCTGATCTGACAATTGATAAACTGGGTCTGCAAAAAGTAAACGTTGTTCATAACCTCTGGAATTCTATAGGATTTGTTGATGAGGCTTTAGAAAAGCTGACAAAGAGGCGCATTTATGAGGGTGTAAAGTCCAATGTTATTACATTACGGATAAAAGGTAAGAGTTATCAGTATCTCAACCTACAGAGGTCGGAGAGTTTAATAAGTGATGCGGATATGGCAGAGGGAATATCCCGGCTGATTAAACAGAGTGTTTTATTGAAGAGTAATCACGGTTTGATTCTCAGATCTAAATAAGGTGTATTTTTCTGTGGTTTTATTAAAAAACTTGAAGACATCTTGCTCAGGTATTCAGGAGTGATTTGAAATAAGAAGGAATTTTTGACTCAAAGGTCATTCTTTTTTTAGAATGAGGATGTGATATTGTTATTGAAGCGGCATGAAGGGTTAGTCTCCTGACATCTTTTTCTTTTTTCCCGTAAACTTTATCTCCTGCAACGGGACAGCCTATTTCAGAAAAATGGGCCCGGATCTGATTTTTTTTCCCAGTAAGAAGATCTATTTCAACGAGACTGTACTTTTTTGATGTTCTCAGAACTCTGTATCCCGTTCTGGCAAGCTTTCCTTTCTCCGGATGATAATACAGCTGGTGGACATGGCGTTGTGTGAGATATGAAGTGATTATATCCTCCTCTTCAGGTAATTTTCCCAGCACTACGGCAAAGTACTTCTTCGTAAAACTATGCCACTTTTCCTGCAGGTAGCGTTTTGCTTCTTCACTTTTGGCAAATACCAGAATACCCGAGGTATCTCTGTCGAGACGATGGACGATAAAAATTCGGTTTCTCGATTTAGGGTTTCCTTTTCGGACGTAATTATTCATCAGATAATAGGCTGTATTCTCTCTGACTTTTTCTGTGGCTACAGTTAAGAGACCGCTGATTTTATCTGCCACAATAATATCACGGTCTTCATAGAGAATAGACAGTCCTCTGGGCTGAAATTTTTTAGGGGGACTCTTGAAATTTTTCTGATCTTCATGCATTATGCTTACCTGACAATAGTGATGCGGATTGAGCACAATCAATGGACCGTGATCCGGTGTGTAAAGTATAATTTATAAACTGCGGCTGAATAATTCCGCATGAACAATACGGCATATTTTGAAGAGAAGCAATCTGCAAAGTATACTGATGCTCTTGATGCAATCTTCTTAAATCATTTTTCGGGAGAGGGCCTGTAAATGATTTAAGCAAATCTAAAGCAGCATTTCTATTAATTATTTACCGGCCGAAGGCTGAATTTTTTAAAAATCAGCAGATTATTAGAATAGATACAGAGTTTTTTACTCTGCATAAGAACAGCGAGGATATTATAATTAGTTGACAAATGCTGAATTTCTGGTCATTATATATCCAAGATTAAAAAAAATGAGCTGAAAATTGAAATCATTTAATAAAATATCCCTCGCTAAATGGTGGAATAATGCACTGGAGCATTATAATCCCGATGAAATTATTGCAAATATCGGGGAACGCAATGGGTATATCATTGCCTTTATTATTGCTTTTTTCGCCGGCTTCTCAGCATTTACGGCGGTTTCATTTTACAGCCTGCTCATTGC
>CAYNFB010000231.1:0-856 GCA_964396355.1 uncultured Leptospirales bacterium
CGATGAGAGCAATGACGTTTACATCAGCATCTGTATACCTTGCAATCATTCCAACGAGGGTGGATTTACCAACTCCAGAACCGGAGAATATTCCTATTCTCTGCCCCCGGCCCACTGTTATGAGCCCGTCAATTGCACGAATTCCAACAGAGAGAGGCTCATCTATGACAGTGCGGTCAAGAGGATTTATCTCCTTTCCCTCTACGGGATATTTTTCAGATGTGAAGATTTCACCTTTACCGTCGAGAGGCTTGCCTACACCGTTGAGAACACGGCCGAGCAGTTCCTTCCCCACAGGAACCATCAAAGCAGTTCCTACGGCGTATACCTCAGCTCCGGGAACAACTCCCTTCATATCGCCGATTGGCATAAGTATAACCCGGTTGCGGTTAAACCCCACAACCTCGGCATAGAGGTACTGGCTGGGGCCGGTTTTTATTCTGCAGAGATCACCGTATTTTACAGCAGGCCCCACAGTTTCAATTGTGAGTCCCACAATCCTCTCCACAGTTCCCGTGAACTTGATTACCTCAACTTCATCGATGATCCTTTTGTACTTGGACAGGATGTCGACTTTTTCATGAGGAAGAATATTTATCAATATTATGTCTCCTAAAAGCTTATTAAAAAATTCCATCCCCCGGAGGGCATGGAATTTACATCATTACAGAGTACTGGTATTTCGTATTGCTTCTTCTATCGCATCAAGCTGAGTTGATACCCTTGCATCAATAGCTCCCACATCGGTCTCTATTATACATCCGCCTCTCTCTACTCTGGAATCCTCGTAGATATTTACCTTCTTCAGCGATTCCATCATCTTTATCAGCTCATCCTTGTGAGCGGTTGTCATGTC
>CAYNFB010000231.1:900-6236 GCA_964396355.1 uncultured Leptospirales bacterium
GAGGTCTGCAAAGTTTACACGGATATCAATTCTATCCCTGTCCTTGACCCTCTTGATTCCTTCTTTGATATTATTGATTACAACTTCTCTTCTTTCTACGATTTCATCCTTAATAACCTTTCGAGAAATCATCAGAATCATCTCCGTCATCAGCTTTTCAGAAGATTTAATAATATCGTCGCGTATATCAACAGCAGTGGACACGATTGTTCCGAGACGGTCGATGAGCCTCATTACCTCTGCCTGCCCTTCCTTGTAGCCCTCTTCACGGCCTGCCTCGTGGCCCTTCATATATGCATCATGCTCGATTTCGGAGACCTTCTTCTCCGCCTCAAGAATTATTTTCTCTGCTTCAAAATTACTCTTCTCCACCTCATGTTCTGCTTCGAAGCCGTGTCTCTCTTTCTCAGTTTTTATCTGTTCGCGGATTTTCTCAAGTTCTGCAAAGGCAGAAGCCTTTCCGTCCTCTTCTATCTGTCTGGCCCTATCTCTGGCCTTGTCGAGCATCTGATTGACTTCCTCTTCGGTCTCACGCCTGTACCTCTCGAGTTCAGCCTCCATCTCCTCAATGGACGGCCCCTGATAGATGTCAATAGGATTACCCTGCTCATCCATTTCAAATTCCTGATAGTCCTCTGTATCAAGAAGATTCTTCTGATATTTTCCTGGCAGCTCTATCTGTTTGGTGATTGCTGCATGATGAATTTCTCCGGGCTTAAAAACCAATTTAGACAACGAGTTCCTCCTCACCCGCGCGTGCGACTACAATATCGCCAGCGTCCTCAAGTTTTCTGATTATATTAACTATCTTCTGCTGTGACTCCTCAACATCTCTGAGACGGATGGGACCCATAAAGTCCATATCCTCTCTGAGGAGTGATGCAGCACGTTTTGACATATTTCTGAAAATTTTCTCCTGAACCTCGGCATCCACACCCTTCAGCGCCTTTGCAAGTTCCTGCGTGTCAACTTCTCTCAGCACCTTCTGAATCGACCGGTCATCGAGAAGAACAATATCCTCAAATACGAACATCCTCTTCTTTATTTCCTCTGCAAGTTCAGGATCCTCCTCTTCAAGAGCCTCAATGATGATTTTCTCAGTTCCACGGTCAACATTGTTCAGAACCTCGACAATCGTATCAATACCGCCGGCCTGTGTAAAGTCCTCACTTGCAAGAGTAGAGAGTTTCCTTTCAAGAACTCTCTCAACCTCGCGAAGCACATCAGGAGAAGTTCTCTTCATTTCAGCGATCCTTCGGGCAACGTCGGCCTGTACATTATGAGGAAGTTCAGCCAGAATCTGAGCCGCCTTCTGGGGATCGAGATAAGCCAGAATAAGAGCAATTGTCTGAGGGTGTTCCCCCTGTATAAAGTTAAGAAGATGACTCGGATCAGTTCTGCGTATAAAGTCAAAGGGCCTCACCTGTAGAGATGAGGTAAGACGGTTTACTATATCGATGGCCTTCTGTGTACCAAGAGCCCTCTCCAGAACATCCCGTGCGTAATCAATGCCCCCGGTGGAGATAAACTCCTGGGCCATCATCATTTCCTGGAATTCCTGAAGAACTCTGTCCTTATCGTCAGGTTCAACCTTGTCCAGTCTGGCAATTTCAAAAGTCAGCTGTTCAATTTCGTCTTCTCTCAGATGCTTGAATATCTCCGATGAGACATCAGACCCCAGAGAGACCAGAAAAACTGCCGCTTTCTGCCTTCCAGTCAGTTGTGATTTTTTAGACTGAAGCATTTCATAACCCCGTATAATTGTGACAAAAAAAAGATAACGCCGACAATATCGGCAGAATCAGTTTAATCTATCATATATAATATATCGACACAAAAGTTAGTATTGTCAAATTAAAAAACTACTCCTCGGCAAGCCATGTTCGAAGAAGCTGTGCCACATCATCGGGTCTTTCCCTGGCAAGCTGGAGAGCGCTCTCCTGAAGTTCAAGCCTGGCTCTCTCCTCAAGTGAAAGCTCAACATCAATGCCCTCTTCCTCTGCAGCCCTGAGGGCAGCCTCACGCATCCGCTGCTGTTCCAGAGCAAGAGCTTCCTCTTTAGACCGCCTTCTCCTCTCAAGCTCTTTCTGAACAGCACGAAAGAGTATAAATCCGACAAAAAGTGCTACGACTCCAATAAGAGCAGCCAGAAGTATCTTCTTCATCTGCTCCTTGCGCCTGTATTCGTCTCTGAGAGAATTCCAGTAGTCAGACCGGTCAAACATTATATTTTCAACGGCCACCTGATCTCCACGGGCATCGTTAAAATTGATAGCCTTCTTTACAATGTTCTCAGCCTTCTTCAGATCCTCCGGTTTAAGGACCGTCTGGATAGGAACTTTTGTGGGATCAAGATCATATTCTCCATCTGGAAGTCTGGGAAGATCCTGTATTCCGTCAATTGCGATTGCAACAGATATTTTAGTTACATCGAAAGGATCGCGTGTTATCTTCCGGGTAGTCTTGTTTATGGCATGATTGCGTATATTTTCCTGTTTATTGTACTTGGCAAACTGATCATCGCTTGCCTTGTATCCTGCAGGCTTATTCCCCTCGGTTCCGGCAGGTCCCTCGGGATTCCATCCATGGCCCTGAAAATTTTCTGTGGTGGATTTTTCGGAAACAATGAGAGAATCCTGTGTTTTCCTCTCAGAATAAGGAGTTCTTGGATCATCGGGGACATTTATAATGGGAGTGTGCTCAACCTGCTCCTCAGAAATTTTATCCCAGTTAAAATCCATATTGAGCCTGACAATCTGAATTCTGTCTTCAGAATAAATTTTCTCCAGTCCTTCACGTATATCTTTGAGAAGTTTTACCCTGGACTTCTCCTCTATTTTCTTTCTCTGTTCGAGTATGGTATATTCTCTTTTCTCGTTTTCAAAATCATCGTCAAAATCAGATATTATCTTTCCAAACGCATCGGTAACGATAACATCTTCCGCCTTGAGTTTATTTCCCACAGCCCTTGAGACCAGATAGGTTATACCCTTTATTTCCTTCCTGCTCAATTTATCAAATCCCGGAGCCAGATGAACTGTAATTGCAGCAGTATAGGGAACAGCTTTCTCCGAATAGAGACTATCCTCTGACATGGCAATCTCAACGGATGCCTTTTCAATATTCTGAAGAGATTCTATATGTTTCTGGATTTCACCCCGAAGAGCACGCATATACTTCACATCGAGTTCACGTTCTGTCTCAGTCCACTTGGAGATATCGAAGAGTTTAAATCCGGGAATACCCTTGGGAAGCATGTTCTCCTGGGCAAGTTTAGTTACAATAAGCGCCCTCTCCTTCGGTTTGACCAAAATAGAAGAGGTTCCTGATGTTTCATAGAAGTAGCCCATTTCATCAAGCTTCTTCGTGACAGTACCGAAGTCATTGGAAGACAGTTCAGGAAAAAGAGCGACATTGGGTTCTCCGCTGGATACGGAAAAAAGGACAACAAAAGACAGTATAACAACTCCCGACACCACTCCGATGATAATCTTCTTCGTGTTGTCCAGCTTACCGAAGACCTCTTTTATCTGCCCTGTTAAACGACTAAAAAGCTCACCCATCTCTCCCCCTCCCAAAATCCGGTACAAAATTAATACAATGAGACATAATACTTTTACCAGAAACAGAGAAAAATGTCAATTAATTTCCTTTAAAATCCCTCTAAATGTAAATTTTATCTAAGATTCATCAGTTCTCTGTATGCATTCATTGCACCGTCCCGAATAGACCGTGTAAAGGCCAGAGAAATCTCGGCTTTCTGATTGGCAATCATAACCTGATGAATGTCGATTGAATCGGGCTGATAAATCATCTTCTGCATCGCCTGCTCGGAATCAACCTGGAGATCATTTACCTTTTTAATTGAATTGTTCAGAACATCGGCAAATGAACCTGATACATCGTCTCCCTTCCTCTTCAACTGAGGCTGTCCGTCGTAGTGAAGAGGATCGGTAATATTTAATTTTACGATATGGCCTGTTGTATTTATTGAATTTATCATTTTACACTCCCTGCTTTTTATCCTGCATATTTCATTTCGATCTTGGAATCCATGGGGCCTTCACTGTCAATTATGCGCAATTTTTCATTTTTCTTTATATTTATTCTTCCTGACAGATCGTGAGAAACTCTCACCTCAACTGGACTCTTACTTTCTCTGAACATGGCCTTCCTCCTTTTTATGCTCCTGTTCTGCCTATTTCAAGCGCCTTACCAAACATTGTCTTGGCATTATTGACCATCATTACATTCGCTTCATATGATCTTGTTGCGGATATAAGATCAGTCATCTCCATTACAACATTAACGTTAGGCATTCTCACATATCCCTTTTCGGGACCTATTTTTATTGCATCAGGGTGAGTAGGATCGAACTTAAGCTTAAAGGGGGACTTATCATCTTCAATCTTCACTACCCTGACACCCTTTCCCGAACCATGACCTATACGGTCAGGCAGGAGTGGAGACTTGTAGTTAGGTCTTACATTTACCGGTGCAAAAATAGCTCTTTTACGTACATAGGGACCATCGTTCTCCGGTGTTCTGGTTGTTCCTGCATTTGCGATATTATTACTGATGAGATCCATCCTCAGTCTCTGCGCCGTCAGACCGGAGGATGCTATATTAAAACTGTCAAACATTCCCATTATAAATACTCCTTACTCCTGATTTTCCTACGCTGACTTCATTGCCATCTTAATCATCTTGTAATTATGGTTCATAGAGCTGACAAATGCGTTGTAGCGCATCAGATTCTTCGATGCATCTACCATTTCCTTCTCAATATCAACATTGTTTCCGTCATTCCGGTAGGATGTTGTATAGTCGAGGTTAATTCTCGGCTGCACCGTTCTCACATCCCTCTCAAGGAAAAAGGGAATATGCTTCTCATCACTCATTATGGCAGGAAGCTTATTCGAGGCATTTTCCTTCTGACGGACCGCTCTCATGAGCTCACTCTCAAAATTTACTTCGCTTCGTTTAAAATGAGGTACATCAACATTTGCTATATTGTTAGTTATGACCTTCCTTCTCAGAGACTCTGTATCGAGAGACTTCTCAAGAAGATAGTTTGTTGTCATAAGGCTTGAGTTATCAAACATGCTAATCTCTCCTGGTTATACCTGTATATGTAGATGTTCGGCATGTTTAGAAATTGCATTAGTCTTTTTTTAATGAGACATAACATTTTTTAATATTTTTGCCAGAGGAAAATAAAAACCTGAATGATTATCTTTAAAGAGGCAAAACGAAGCCGATTAAGAAGAGTCAGATACTCCTGATTTCCCAGGCATCATCTTTAAAGCAGGACAGACAATTCATCAACCGTATCG
>CAYNFB010000232.1:0-6203 GCA_964396355.1 uncultured Leptospirales bacterium
AACCAGAATATCTATGTAATGAAAAAGAATATTACAAACATAATAACCGATATCAGCGGTATTTCAGGCACAATAGAAATGTCAACAGATCAGATATCATCCATCACTGAAGCATTCACTGCCGATACTCAGAACCAGGCAGCGACTGTGGAGGAAGTCACAGCGACAATGGAGGAAATTTCAGCCAGTATGGATAATATTTCTCTTGGTGCAAGAGACCAGTTTACCCGTCTTCAGTCACTCATGTCAAGAATCGAAGAACTCTCATCCAGTATTCTCGGTATGGAGAAGCAGATATCCCAGGCCATCTCTCAAATAGAGGGTATTGCCTCGGATGCAAAAACAGGCGAGGATTCACTCTCTGAAATGAACGGTATTATGGGCCGCATAGATCAAAGCTCCAGGCAGATGACCGGCATAATAGAAATAATAAATGATATATCCGACAGAATAAATCTTCTTTCACTTAATGCCGCAATTGAGGCTGCACGGGCCGGTGATTCGGGAAGGGGTTTTGCTGTCGTGGCGGATGAAATATCCAAACTCGCAGACAGCACGGCTTCAAGCGTCAGGGAAATAGATACTCTCATTAAAGAAAATGAAAGAGAAATCGAACGGGGACTCTCCAGCGTAAAAAATGTCGAATCAAGCATAAACAGAATTACAGGCGGAGTATCATCCATGTCCGGAATGGTTTCACGTATCTCTGACTTTATGAGAAATCAGATCGATACAAACCGCATTGTTGGAGAAGAGGCTGAGTCTGTAAAGGCCAAGTCGGAGGAGATAGAGCATTCAACAGAAGAACAGAAAAACGCCATGAGCGAAGTTGTTATTTCAATAAACAGAATAAACGAACTAACCCAGTCGATAAGTGCGGGCTCAGAAGAACTGGCAGCCAATACAGAAGAAAATGCAGGCATGGCAGATATTCTGAAGAGCAAAGTTGACAAATTCAAATTATCATCAGGAGAATAATATGCCCTCAGACATTCGGGATGAAGAAGCATTTGAATGGGACAGCACCGCGGATGTTCTTGTCATCGGAAGCGGATTTGCAGGCCTCGCTGCTGCAATTGAGGCGCGCAATGCAGGAGCCGCGGTCATTGTTATAGAAAAGATGAACGCACAGGGAGGGAACTCCCTCATTAGCGACGGAGGTATTGCTGCTGCCGGAACTGATGAGCAGAGAAAGGCGGGAATAGATGATTCTCCTGAAATGATGTATTCAGATATGATGAAGGCAGGTCTGGGCATCAATTACCCCGATCTTGTAAGCACCCTTGTAAACAATTCTAAAGATGCCTATGAGTGGTCCAGAGACTTTCTCGGTGTTCCCTACATGGACAGGATAGATATATTCGGAGGCCACTCCGTTGCCAGATGCTTTACTGCCGAAAACATCTCCGGTGTTACTATCATAAAAAAACAGATGGAGAAGATAAAAGAATTTAGGATTGAGACCCGATTTAAAACCGCCTTTACCGGATTCATAACAGATAAGAAGGGAAGAATCACCGGCGCAGCGGTCCGGGAGGGATACAGCTGCAGGAACGGAGACTTCCAGACCTTAAAGTATATCAGGGCAGAGAGAGGAATTGTCCTTGCCGCAGGAGGCTTCGGAAGCGACGTGACCTTCAGATCGGCCCAGGATCCGAGACTCGGCGAAGAAATAAAAACCACCAATCATCCCTACGCCACTGCCGAAGTATTGAAGGAGGCCATGAAGGCCGGCGCAGCACCGGTTCAGCTTTCCCGGATACAGCTGGGGCCCTGGGCATCACCCGATGAGAAGGGCTACGGAGACGGCCCCATGTTTTCTGAATATACAGTATTCCCCGCAGGAATCATTGTGGATCCGTCAACAGGCAGACGCATTGTAAACGAACTGGCCGACAGGCGGGAGGTATCGGACAGCATACTCAAGGCCGGCCATCCCTGTACAGGAATTGCAGACTCAGGAGCAGTGGAAAAATCGGGCTGGGATATCAGCAGAGCCCTGAAGAAAAATGTAGTCAAAGTCTTCGATACAGTGGCAGATCTGGCCGAAGCCTTCACCATAGAGAGTTCCGCGCTGACAGAAACAATTGAAAGATTTAACAGCTTCGTTAAAAGCGGAAGTGACCCGGATTTCGGGAAACCAATAATTGAAAGAGCAGCCGAAATTTCCAAACCTCCATTCTATGCTATCCGGCTCTGGCCCAAGGTGCATCACACAATGGGAGGGCTTCGCATCACCAGCGAGGCCCGCGTTCTCGATACCTGCGGCAGCCCCATCGACGGACTATACGCCGCCGGAGAGATCACTGGCGGAGTACACGGCGCCAGCCGCCTTGGAAGCTGCGCAATAACCGACTGCCTGGTATTCGGAAGAATTGCAGGAAAAAATGCAGCAGGGAAAACTAAAAAAAGTTATTGATAAAAAACAGCCCCAACGGTCAATCTATAACAAATCAATTATGAGGACAGGATATGAAAACAAACATAATAAATCTGGCTGCCTGGTTCATTGTCGCAGGCTTTATACTTCATCTTGTATTTCTATTCAGAATTATCAGAGAAGTTAATAATTCAAAAAAATACAGCAAAGACAGAATAAGCTACTTTTCGCTTATCTTCCCCTTCAATCTGGGCAAGATTTTAACCCGTCACAAGGAGATAGCCCCTGAGAGTGATCTGCTGAAACTGTTCAGAATGAATAACATTGTAATAACAGCTGTAGTAATTATAGGTTTTATCTACGTATCAATGAATTAAGCATAATATTCATATGCAGGAAGATCAGCAAAAGTCTTCTGCAAACATGAATGAATGCTAATCAATCAGGCTCCGGAGGGAGCCTTTTTATTTCTCCTTACGCAAAGTCAAAAAATTTATTTAAGTACTTAAATTCCCCGGGTGTTGATTCTTCCCTCCCCTATGACTAAATTAACTCAATAGTAAAACAGCAGGAGGGGGCCTCTATGGAGAAGATAAAAAAAGCAGGTCTGCTTTTTTCCGGCGGTCCGGCACCATCGGCGAACTCGGTAATATCATCTGTGGCTTTAAATTTTATCAATGCCGGCATTGAGGTCATCGGTTTCCTCAGAGGATTGGAATATCTGGAAAAATACGGATGCAGCCTCATCGAGGGAGAACACTACCTGAAAATTAACAGAACAATATCGCACATAAGGAATGAGAGAGGTGTTTTTCTCAAGACTTCAAGAGCAAATCCGGGAAAGGATATACGCGAAGAGAAAGACCTGGAGGATGAGAAGCGTTCCAGGAATCTCAGAAATATTGCAGACTGTCTGAAAGAATTCGATATTGATCTGCTCATAACAATCGGCGGCGACGACACGCTAAAGACCGCCAATTACCTGAGCATCATTGGAGTAAGAGTAATCCACGTCCCCAAGACAATAGACAATGACTATAACGGCATTGCCTGGACTTTCGGATACTGGAGTGCAGTGGAGACTGCCAAGAATATACTGCTCAATTTAAAGGCAGACGGCCGAAGCACCGATGCATACTTCATAGCAGAGCTCATGGGAAGGAAGGCAGGATGGCTTACCTACGGTGCAGGCATAGCCGGAGAGGCTGCCATGATGATATCCACAGAGGACCTTGCCGATGATGAAGAGCTGGATATGGACAGACTTGCCGATGAGATTGTTGATTTCATTATAATGAGGGAAAGGCAAAGCAAATTTCACGGTGTCATCGCAGTAGCAGAAGGCCTGGCAGACAGACTGCCGGACAGTCAGAGACCCGTGGAAAAGGACAGGCACGGAAACATCAGATTCGGCACTGTGGAAGTAGGCCGCCTGATAAAGGACAGAGTTATTGCAAATTATAAAGAACGTACAGGGAAAGCAAAGAAGGTATTGTTTAAGCAGGTCGGTTACGAAACCCGGAATGCAGAGCCTGTGAGCTTTGATGTAGTTCTGGGAAGCATGCTGGGATACGGTGTTTTTAAGCTGGCCCGGGAGGGACAGTCAGGAATAATGGTTTCGGTGACAGATAATTTCACAATATGCAGCATTGACTTCAGCGAACTGGTTGATACTGAAACGCTGAAGACAGTACTTAGAAATGTACCGAAAGAAGGAGACTTCTTCAGGCTGAAGAATGCCCTATCCTATAGAGACGACTGAAAGCCCTATTTAAAAAACCACCATATTTCTTCCACCGCTCTTAGCCCTGTAGAGTCTTTCATCAGCTGCGGCGACAATATTCTCAATAGTCCGCCCGCCGGGAAATTCCTCTGTCACATCGGCTATTCCGCAGCTGAATGTTAGTTTTATATCACCAGCCCTGGTTGAGAATACTCTGCCGCGTATAATATCCAGAATCCTCTCTATCGTTGAAGAGGCATAATCTCTCTTTGATTTTTTGAATACAATGATGAACTCCTCTCCTCCGTATCGTCCAAGGATGTCATAGGGACGGATATTATCACTCACAATCCTGGAAAATTCACGGAGCACGTAGTCGCCGGCAACGTGGCCGTATGTATCATTGATTTTTTTGAAGTGATCAAGATCTATTATAGCGATGGAAAAAGGCTCGTCGTCCCGGCTGAACCGGTTGATCATACCTTTAAGGTTCTCAAATACGTATCTCCTGTTATAGACTTCGGTTAGAGGATCCCGGATCGAATTCTCCCGGAGCTGTTCCTCCATGGCCCTGCGAAGAGTTATATCCTCGGCAATACCAGCCCTTCGAACTGAGATCCCGTCTTCGGCATAAACAGGAAATGATCTGGCCTGTATCCATCTGATATCGCCATCAGGCCTTACTATGCGGTACTCCATGTCAAAGTGGTCAGATTTTTCCCGGAAATCCTTCAGCACAGCAGCCTTGTCGTCAGGATGGATGCTCTCAGCAAAAGAATCGGGAGTACTATAAAGGCTTTCGCAGGTCCTGCCCCAGATCTTTTCATAAACCGGACTTATATACAGCATCTGTTTATCTGTCCTCAGCCAGAAAACCTGACCGATATTCTCTGCCAGCTGTCTGAATTTCAATTCACTCTCCCGGAGAGATCTGTCAGCCTCCACTCTTTCGGTTTCGTCCCTGAAGATTACCATAAGGTGGGTATTCCCCTTTATTTCAATGGTAGCAGCTGTAATATCAATCCAGACTGATTTACCAAAGGTTGAGGTAATGAATACATTCTTTCTCAGGGTAATTTTCTTATCAAGGACCCTGTCTGCAATTCTGTTTAATAATAACATCAGGCGACGGTGCTCCCAGTATGGAAGCGGCAGCGTTGTTTGCCATAACCGCATCTCCGTTAGTTTTATAGAGTACAATGCCGAAAGTGCTTTGATCCAGAATTATCTGATTAAGACGGTTCAGATCCTTTAGAGATTCCTCAAGCCTCTTTCTTTCGGTAATATCCATCCAGCTGCCGATGACAGTCGCCTCGCCGGTTGGCGCATCATGGGTCAGGCGCAGCTCGTCGAGAATCCACCTGTAGGTTCCGTCTGCGTGACTGTACCTGTACTCATACTTCAGGTGGCCTAATTTCATCAGCAGGGACGGTGAATTGCCGACTTTATCAGCATCATCCGGATGAACATTAGCTGCCCAGTCCTCCTGAGAAAGAGTCTGAAGATATTCTGCACTGTAGCCGAGGATGTCCTTTACATTTTTACTGACGTATGTAATGCCGGGGCCATTTTTACCTGCGATAAAGCTGTATATAACCGAAGGGTTTTCCGCCAGGAGGAAGTCAAAGCGGGAATTTGTCTGCTCCAGTTTACGCACAGCATCCCGCTCGGAGGTAACATCCCGGTGCATACCGAAGTGTCCCTTAATGCGCCCCTCTTCATCATAGATGCAGCTGTATTCGCCCTCAATAATCATTTCTGTTCCGTCAATTTTCATCTGCACAGAATCAACGTGAAGCCTACCCTGATCAAAGAGTTTTTCGAGAAGTTTTCTACCCTGATTTACGTCGTGATTGAAAATCATCCGCGGAGTAACACTGCTCAAATCCCAGGTCTCTATACCGTATAATTTCAGCATGGCGCTGTTGGCCTTTGTTACCCTCTGATTATCCACAGCATAGTCCAGAGCCTTTTCCCTGTCGGTTGAGCCCTCCCAGAGGAGAGGCTCATCGAGCATCATGAAGAAAAAAGCACTCATAGACTGGCTGAAAAAAATATCGAGCATCTCTCTGCTCTCTTTCAGTTCCCTGTCGGATGCAA
>CAYNFB010000233.1:0-6174 GCA_964396355.1 uncultured Leptospirales bacterium
AAAACAGTGCAAGTAATTTCCATAAGAAATTTAAAGACAAATATTTTTTTTATACACAAAAAGAGTTATCTGTTCTACACTTCATGAGATAGTCCCGTAAAAGGACGAATATATTTCATCATGCCGCTCAAAGGCTTATCAAATCTCTCTGTTACTTCATCAATCACGGAAGTCATATCGCTGATATCAATTATTCCTCCGTGAGCAAGAGCAAGCTGCTTCACCTGCAGTCCTGACAGTCGATCGAGACTCTTCCTCATACCCGGAAGATCAGTAACCGGAAAAGGTGAGAGATATTTATCATTAATTCGGATAATGCAGTCAGAACAGTAGAGAATTTGCCGGGCTTCATTATACAGAACAATATCATGTGCAGTATGCCCGGGAGATGCAATTGACCGCCAGTCGCTGAAAAAAGGCAGCTTTTGATTATCAGTGAGAACATAGTCAGCATTGATACTATAGGGAAACCTGACGACCCGAAACGGCCCGCCCTTCTTCTGTACCGCAAAATGAGCGAGCTGACAATCGATGAAGTGCTGCAGCTTCCCTCCTGGTCCCCGGTACCACAGATTTATTCCCTGGGGTGCCGCCACAGGAATGGCATATTTTTTTGAAAGACTTACAGCAGAGCCGGCATGATCCGGATGCAGATGTGTTACAACGAGAAGTGCAACATCACTCATTCTTCGATTGAGCTGCCTTTCGATTATGTCCACAAAGAGACTGTGATCAGACCTTGAACCGCAGTCCAGAATTAGTATCTTATCACGGTACTCTGCAACATACAGATCCGTAATATAAGCCTCAAATGTATGAAACTTAAAATCCAAATTAGCTCCCCGCGTCCCGGAGAATAAGAACAGGCTTTTTTTATATTTTAAACCAAAGATACAGGAAGAGAATAAATATTCAATATTTTTTTAATTAAGCCGGTATCTCTTATTCACAAACGGTATATTGACATAAATCACTAGGGAGCAAGAGTTCTTCCGGCACTGCTCATAGCCTCAACAATGTCATACATATTTGAAATTATACCCACGTGAATCTGATCCTTGATACCGAAAAAATCAACACATGTGCCGCAGACCAGGATTTCGGTCCCCTGCCCCTCAAGAGTTCTCAGATCGTCTGCCACATCAGAATCATCCGCTGCAAGCTTTACCCCCTCATTATAAAGCACCACCGTTTGAGGCAGATCATCAGCTTCTGTAAGAGTGTGGAGGAATGCCCTAATCAATATTGCTCCCAGATCATCATTTCCTCTCCCCATTTTGTTTGAGGACAGAACAGTTATAAATGGTTTGCCGGAAGAGATTTTTGTTGAAATTTTTACATCATCTTTTGGAACAGATACATCACCGGACATGCCGGAGGTGATAATTTTAAAGTATCCACCTGTTTCAGTGCTGCTGAATGACCATCCGCTTTTACCGGTGAGTCGTTTAAGGTTTTCAAGTGCAGTTTCATTATCGACCAGAATCTCAAGACTTGAATGATCCGACATTGCTTTTTTCGTAAGAACAACCGGCTGAGGGCAGGTAAGTCCCCTTGCGTCAATTACGTGAGCCATAGCATTAACCTCTCTTTTTAATTATATATCTAACAGCATCCAGGGAAACATCGATTTCGCTGGCTGTATTAAAAAAACTGAAGCTGAAACGATTAGTCCCCTCGGGGAATGATCCGATCGTTCGATGAGCAGAGGGTGCACAGTGCAGTCCCGGTCTGGATCTTATGCCGTAAATATCGTCAAAATAAAATGCTGAATCAGAAGGGCTGACTCCCTTAATATTAAAGGCAACAACGGAAGTCCGTCCTTCAACTTCCGGCATACCGTAGAGTTTCACATCATCGATCTCTCTCAAGCTTTCGAGAAAATAGCCTGTAAGTTCTAATTCCTGCTTTCTCATGAGAGCTATACCCTCCTGCAGTATAAAATCAACACCTGCACCAAGGCCGGCAATTCCGACAGCATTGGGAGTGCCGCTTTCAAATCTGTCAGGCATAAATTCAGGGTGAGTTTCAAATTCAGATTTGCTTCCGGTACCGCCTGACATGAGAGGAGCAATGTCACTCTCGAGCCCTTTTCTTACGTAAATCCCCCCTGTTCCCATGGGGCCTAAAAGCCCCTTGTGACCAGTAAAGCAGAGAATATCAATATTCATAGCCGCTACATCAATATCCAGAACACCTGCGCT
The DNA here is from genome assembly GCA_964396355.1 of uncultured Leptospirales bacterium. Lineage (GTDB taxonomy): Bacteria > Spirochaetota > UBA4802 > UBA4802 > UBA5550 > CAYNFB01. The sequence continues at coordinate 2,205 of CAYNFB010000233.1, forward strand.
CTGAGATGCATCAACACAGAAGGTCACTCCGGCATTACTTGCAATAATCCCGATCTCCTCAACCGGAATTATTGTCCCCGTAACATTTGAGGCATGAGTAACTATAATCATTCTTGTATTGCTTCTTATGCTCTTCTTTATATCATGGGAATCGACTCTGCCGAAATCATCACATCGAACTCTGGTGATTGAGATAATACCCTCTTCTGCAAGAGCGCAAAGAGGCCTCATGACCGAATTGTGTTCCATCGATGTTGTTATTACATGATCGCCCTGCTTAAGTAGCCCTCTTATGGCAATATTAAGAGAATGTGTAGCGTTGGAAGTAAATGAAATACTCAGCGGATCGGGAATTTTAAACAGCTCAGAAAGCAGGTATCTTGTATTAAACAAAACCCTGCCGGCATCAATGGATCCGCTATGGCCCGATCTTCCGGGATTACTTCCGATACTGCTGTTAAATTCAATCATTGCATCCATGACAGCCGGTGGTTTTGGCCAGGATGTAGCGGCATTGTCAAAATATATAATTCCCATTATCAGACCTCTGCACATGAAAACATCGGGCGTCCAAGAGTCAAGATGTTTATTATGAATATAAATTCTTGAAATTAGTAAACTTGATACGTTGCTTTTTTTAACAATTATTCACCAAAAAGAGTATTAATTATTCAAAATTTAAAAAAATACTTTAATTTTACTATATTATAATTATCCTTTAAAGTTATAAAAAATGCTATAAGGAATTGCCCTATATGTTCGGACAGATTAACGACGCAAACAACATGATACTCAATGAATGTCTCGAGGCTCTCGGACTCATTATTGAATATGATTTAGATGATAACCCGACACATCAGCATTCCATCAGGGTCGGGGAAGGCTGTGCTATAATTGCAGAAAAAATGGGACTCCAGCCAAAAACAATTCAGCAGATCTACTTTGCCGGACTCATTCATGACATAGGCAAGGTAGCAGTAGACCTGAATATTTTAAGAAAAAAAGAAAAACTACTCCCCTTTGAGTTTGAATTGATAAAACAGCATTCAATTATGGGCGGTAATATTATAGCATCACTGCCGGAACTGAGTAATCTGGCTTTCTGGATCAGATGGCATCATGAAAAATGGGACGGCACAGGCTATCCTGACGGTCTTTACCGTGATGAAATCCCCGTGGAGGTTCAAATTCTCAGTGCAGTAGACTGTTTCGACTCCCTCCAGACTCCCAGACTGGACAGACCCAGTTACTCAGCAGAAAAATCATATGAAATAGTTAAAAATGAGAGAGGCATATCATTTAATCCGGTGATTGTCGATCTGATCTTTGACATGATGAATAAAAAAGAACTTATTAGGGGAAAGACTTCGGATAAATTTATTGATCTGAAAAAAAAATATCTCAACATTCCGCTCAATGCAGACATGCCGGGATACTGGGAAGGAATCGGCATGGCCGGGCTCTACCCTATTCTCAGATTATTTGCAAAAGTCATAGACGCCAAACACGGATATACCCATGGCCACTCCACGAGAGTATCGATTCTGTCGAAGTACCTTGCCGAAAAGGCCGGATTCAGCACTGAGGATATTATAAAAGTCGAAGTAGCCGGTCTGCTCCACGATGCCGGAAAAATCAGCATTCCTCATAATATTCTCGATAAAAAAAATATTCCCGATCCGGACGAATGGGAACTGATAAAGGCACATCCGGTGAGATCCTTTGAAATACTCAGCGGAATTTCTGCAATAAATGAAGTTGCCGACATCACGCTTCAGCATCATGAAAGGCTCGACGGCTCCGGTTATCCCGGCGGCCTGAAGGGAGACGAAATCAGCACTCTGTCTCAGATAATAGCAATATCAGATACCTTTGATGCGATCACGAGTGAAAGATCCTATAGATACAGTGCAAGTTCAGAAGCGGCTTATAATGAGATTCGAAGAGGGCTGGGTACTCTATACAATAAAGAGATAGGAGAAATACTGATAAAAACTCCGCCGGTTCACATAAAGGCTTTGTTTGATATGCACAGCTGACTAAAGCTTTCTGCTCATTTCATCGTAGAGAAGTTTTGCCATACCGAGATTATAGTTTTTGGAAACATCCAGAGAATATTCATCATAGAGCATATCCTCAAATATATCCTCTGCAAATCCGCCATGCAGCCAGTCTCCCTTATGAACAGTCTTCCTCATCTCCTTAAACATCTTTGAAACGAAGAGTGACTCGGCTTCCTGGCAGGTCTCCATCAATTTTTTATCAATTTTTGGATTAGCCTTACTGCCAGATTTCACATTGAGAGTATTTTCAAGCTCATTTTTAAAGCTGCCTTTATTATTTAAACGGTTCAGGCTGTTTTCAGAAGAAGATTTCTTCTGCATCATTGCACTGTCGGTTATATTCTGAACACCAAGCATTTCATTTCCTCACTTTATAATGAGATCGGCGTGAAGAGCTCCCGAATCTCTCAAAGCTTTTAATATCGATATTATATCATCGGTAGATGCACCGATTGTATTTAGTGTTTCTACCAGTTCTTTAACCGTTGCCGATTCTTTTATGAGAGAAACATTGCGTTTCATGTCACTCCCTTCAATCTCTACTGTCATTCCTTTTCGGCTTATCATTGCCTCGCCGATGGACACTTCACCGCCTGTTACCACAATGCCGTCTCTCTGATTGACTATAACGGTTGCTCTGTAGTCAGGAATTACAGAGATACTTTCTATTTTTGAAATAAATTCTGAGAGGGGCAGATCCTTTTTCACCTGTACTGATATTTTACCGTTTTCGGAAAGTCTCACATACAGATCCGGATTGGTCTTCTTTACCGCCTTGATAATCCGATCTGCTGTAGAATAATCCCATTTCTTTAGTATTAAGGATATATATTCATTTTTATCCTTATCCTCCTTAAGAAAACTGGGTTTTATTTCCCTTTCAACTACTCCTCCCCCGGTGACAACAGCAGAGGTTTTGACTGTCTTCCCACGACCTGAAGAGGTACCGATGGAGACTCTGCCCTGAGAGACAACGTAGACAACACCGTCCGCCCCCTTCAGTGGAGACTGGATGAGAATACCACCCTCAAGAGATTTTGCATCACCCACTGATGAGACAGTAACGTCGCATTTATCTCCGACCCTTACATGAGGAGGAAGATCGGCTGTAATCATAACTGCAGCAATATTTTTTATAACAGGATCGGCACTCTGAATTCCCATGCTGTTCAGCAGATTCTTCATTGATTCCTTTGTCAGAGTCGACCTGGAATCACCTGTGCCTGAAAGTCCTGCGACCAGGCCGTATCCGTATACCTGATTTACCTTATATCCGTCTATAATGCAGAGATTCTTTATCTTCACAGAAATTTCTGCAGAAACGCCAGTAAAGCAGACTATGACTAATAAAAACGCTGCGATTAGTATTTCAATTTTTTTCATCTGGTAATTTCCCTGATTATCTTTTCAAGATAATCAATGATTATCCTCTGTTTTTCTTCTTCTGTAAGTTCCGAGGTAGCACTCTCACCGGCGGGGAGCCCGGCCTTGCGGATTGTCAGCCCTTCCTTCTGCCCGGTGATCTGAATTCTAAAATTAGAAATATAATCAGACTCTATTGATCTTGAACTTATTAAAGCCGGATCAACCAGCCCTGTAACAGTAATTCTATTTGTCACACCGTTGAACACATAGGTTCTTGTTCCGGCAATAACTGCAAACCTGTTTTGCTGAAGACCAGTCACCCTGGCTGCAATGGAAAGTTCTATTTTAGAATTACCGGTAAAAGTAGTTGTTTCCTTGTTGGTATAATTTTTATTAGAAGCCACTTTAGGAAGGAAACCGGTAATCGTTATATCAGTATTTGATGAAAAATCGGACGAGTAATTATTATTAAGATTCAGTGTGAATTAAATATTTGATAAATCCCTGACATGCACAACAAGGACGTCTCCAGTATTGACTCT
>CAYNFB010000234.1:0-3604 GCA_964396355.1 uncultured Leptospirales bacterium
TTTCCAGCGGAAGTGGTATTACTACTTCACAATATGTGAGGCAGCTTTCAGAAATCGCATTATAAACGATGTCATAGTGGTTCTCACAAGGGAAGGAAACCGCAGTCTCTGATTATCATCCTTGTGCACTGATGTCCGGTTTCTTTCTGCGGTACATTATTTTTGATTACCCATATATTAAGAAGTGATTGATTTCACGCGTTATATATATTATATGTCCTGTATGTGAATTCAGCTTTGGATAGAGGGTAAAATGAAGGTAGAAATTCCCGGTTACGGGAAGCTCGATATAAGGCATATGGTATTTGACTTTAACGGCACTCTTGCAGACGGCGGCAGACTCATCCCCGGTGCGGCTGATTTGATGAATGAACTCTCCAGTCTGATGGAACTTCACGTTATAACTGCAGATACATTCGGCACTGTGGCGGAAGAGATGAATGGAGTAAACTGCACTGTTGTAAAAATTGACTCCGCTGATCAGGCGCGTCAGAAAATGGATTTTATCTTATCTCTTGGGAAGGAATACACCGCAGCGGCAGGTAACGGAAACAATGACAGGTTGATGCTCATGGAGGCGCGTCTCGGCATCTCTGTGATTCAGAATGAGGGAGCCTTCTCATCCACGGTAACAGCATCTGATATTATCTGCACATCAGTGATTGATGTTATGAGACTGTTTACCGAACCGGCAAGACTTATTGCAACATTAAGGGAGTGATTACTTTACCGTTCACCGGCATCATCCGGCGCTCCTTGCAGATTTAGATATTACAGGGCTTATATGCCCGATAAGAATGTGAAGGTGATTTAATTGACAGTATTACGAAATATTACCAGGGGGCTGATATGCTCTGTCATTCCCGCATTGTTTCTTTTTTCATGTATTTCCGTGTCAAAAATTGAAGACAGGTATATCGCAGGGTATGGCTAAAATCGTATCTGTTAAACCCTCTTCATATAATCCCGATGGAAGAAAGCGCTACGTCGATGTATTCTTTGATTTCTATCCTGATGCTGAAAGTTCACATGTTCTGCAGGGTATGAATAATGTACAGCTTTTTGTAGAGGGCAGAGGGAATCATCTCAGCGCATGGGTGAGAAAAAAAGGAATAAGAACAGGCAGCTTCTATCAGGCTCTGCGCTATGAAAAGAAGTCCTGGGGCGGCGGTGCCCCTCTTTTTTATCGTGTTATGATTCCCGGCACTCACCAGCGCTGATCAGGTTCTTCCTGTTATTATTTAGTTTTACCGTCTATCATGCGTTTATAGAATTCCTTCTTATAGGCTCTGGAGTTTAATACTGTATCTCTGAATTTTTCTGCCAGGGTGCTGTGAAGAGAGATAATGTTCTTCATCTCATCAGGGTCATCCTCCAGGTTGTAGAGTTCCTCAACTCCTGTATCCATTTTTCTTATATACTTCCACTTTCCGTCTCTGATCCCGCAGAAATCATCCTTCCAGAATGTATGGAGAAGGGCCAGCTGTTCTCTCTTTGATGATAGTATGGATAGGCCTTCGTGTTTCTCGTCCTTCCTGATATTCAGTATGTCGAGAACTGTGGCTGGAATATCCACGTGTCTGGTAATCCCCTCATAGGTGATCGGCTCTTTGAAAAACTTTTTGCTGTAAATCATCAGGGGCACGTGAACGTTCTCCTCATAGAGAAAGAAGGGGTGGTTGTAGTTCTTTCTGTGCTGGTAAAATGCCTCTCCATGATCTGCAAAGAGGAAGAGTATTGTGTTCTCCATGAGACCCTCGTCTTCAAGCCTGTCGATGAGCTGGCCAAGGCAGTAATCGGCATAATGCAGGGAATTCAGATAGTTAAGCCAGTTTCTCTTCTTGTAATCCAGTCCTTTGGGCACCTCTACTGCTCTTTCAAACCCTTCTGGTATGGAATAGGGGTGATGAGGATTTACCGGGAAGTATGACATGAAGAAGGGCTTGCTGCTGTCCTTCTTCATGAATTTAACAGACGGTTCAGTCATTGCTCTCTCGTCGACTCCCCATCCTACCTTGAAATTATAGGGCGGAATCTTCTCAAGTTCGGGAAGATCTATTATCCTGTCGATTGATCTGTAGCTGAGGAATCTTCTCTGGCCGGCATATCTCAGATCTCCCGTATGTATGACCGCGGTTCGGTATCCGTTATCTTTAAGTATTTCACTTATTGATTTTAATTTAATTCCCGAGTGTTTCTGCACCACCAGATCCTTTGAGTCGTGATCATAGGCTGATGTAAATATGGAAAGCATGGCATTAGCCGACAGGGGATAGTTTGCATAGTGATTCCTGGCAAAGAGTGAATTCTTCTTTATTCTGTGCCAGTTAGGCAGAATTTTCTTTCCGTGAGATTCGAGTTCAAAGTACTTTATCGGTGTTGATTCGAAAAAGTAGAAGATTATATTGTATTTCTTCCCAGCCGGTATATTGCTGATTCCCGGGATTCTCTTCTTAGCTGTAATTGATTCAGTATTCAGTCCGAAGGCGAAGTCCCCGGTGAGAGCTGTGTTTTCCTCTTTATCACCGGAATGATTTCTGCTGAGCATATTTGTCAGTGGATTTGATGCCAGCTCATTTAAAAGGTATACCTGCTTTTTTACTGTTTCAGCTGTTTTGCCTTCAAGGGATGCTGGTATAAAAAAAGAAATCATGATAGTAAGGGGGATCACTGCCATATAGAAAATTTTAACCTTCCCGGACAGTTCCTGGCCGGCAGCTTCAGATAGAGGCTCTTTTGAACCCGTCCTGATAACCAGCGGTATGATTATAATTGCCGCTGCTATTTTCAGATAGACGGAAAAGGGTGTCTCAGCAGCAGTTGATGTAATCATGTCACCCAGGCCGGTTGATATCTCATCTGACCAGAAGGCCATGGAGAGTGCTGTCTCATATGTTCTGAAAAAGTTCAGAGACATTGCATAGAATATATTAATCAGAATCAGCAGAACCGAGGATGATATTATTGCCGCCCTGACGGATTTTTTTGAAATTACAGAAATCAGCAGCAGAACTGCGGGTACTATAATCAGCACGCCGCTGTCGGCTCTGAGGGAGAAGGCCGCATATCTGAAAACAGACAGAGATGCGAATTCGGGATAGGTTGATCTGATGGCCATGAATATCTCCAGCCTGTAGAGCAGCAGAACAGCAAAGAAAACTGCCGAAGAATATAGGAATATTGGAGATACTGCCTTTAATAATTTTTCTTTCATCGATCAGGGCCGTCCCGTTTTTTTTAAAAAATAAAACTCCTGATCAAATACGGTCAAGTAAATAATCTACAGACTTTACAAAAGAATCCCTATGGTGTAATATGGCACAGATGTATCATTTTGCACATTATTATCTGTATGGAATATATCTTATTGAGGGGAATTATTCACAAATGATATTTAAAAAATCAAAAGAAAAAAAGACCGGAAAGCCTATCTCCGGGGCGGCTTCTGTTAATGCAGCTTCGGGAAGCAGTTCTGATAAAATCATCTCTGCAATACTCGATCATGCCTCGGCCGGTCCGGGACCGCTCTCGGGAGCATCGGAGCTTGCAGCTCTATATATCAGCAGGTATTCAACGGCTGAGGAACGGGTTGATGCCCTGATAC
>CAYNFB010000234.1:3614-6061 GCA_964396355.1 uncultured Leptospirales bacterium
GAGTCTGTGAAAAATTTCGGTACTGCATTTGCCTCGGGTATAGGCGGAGGGGTAACTCTTCCTGTTTCAATCCCTGCGGCTCTGTATTCGACCTGGATTATTCAGGCGCGTCTGGCAGGTGCAATTGCCGTAATCTACGGCTACTCTCCCGAGGATGACAGAGTTCGGGCGTTCATACTCCTTTCCATACTGGGAAGCGCAGGCCGGGACGTATTTAAGAGCGCGGGAGTTAAAATTGCCGGGGAGTTTACCTCTTCCATGATAAAGAAGATCCCCGCAGAGGTAATGAAGGAGATATACAGGAGAACGGGGCTGAAACTTCTTACAACAGCGGGGGAGAAGGGCGGACTGAACCTTATGAGGCTGGTGCCTGTTGCCGGGGGAGTGATGGGAGGGCTCATCGATTCATTTGCATGTTTTGCAGCCGGGAGGAGTGCAAGGAGAATTTTCGGAGGCAGGGAATTTTCTGATATGTATCTTCAGAGGTACAGCATGTCATTTCATATTGAAGAAATTTCATCTGTCCTGCAGTCTAAAATCCCCCGGGTCAGCTCTGCTGATATAAAAGATGACCGTGTAATTATACTATCCCTGAAGGGGATCCCCTTTGATGTTTCTCTGGAATTTCTGGGATTCGATCAGGGTGATGTGAAACTGCGGCTCCTTGGAAATTTTGTGACCAGAAAAATTATACGTTCCGCTGCGGTGAAATTTCTCGGCGATCTGCCTGATGAGCTTTCGCATTGTGTTAATCTCGACGGGTATGATGCATCTGTGTGCATCAATGACTTTATTGATCAGGAAATATCTGTGGACGGACTTGCTGTCTCAGACATAAGAATTGAAAACAGTACTTTCTTTATAAATATGAAGTACAGCTGAACTATTTCACGGCGTAAATTACCATTGAGCTGGTCATTGCAAAATTTCCGAAATGAATCATGCTCTTCATGTGGTAGGAGGATATTCTCAGCCATGCTCTGTAATCGGACAGTTTTTTGAAATCTCCCCTGGATTTTCTCAGCTTTGGAATAAGACCGAATTCAACAGGGTAATAGACCTTTATATGTCTGAATCCTGTTCTTTTCAGAAGAGCCGTGAGGTTTTCCATGGTGAAGTACGACAGGTGGCCTGGCATGAAGTATTCATAGTCCTTTCCGAGTTTCTCTGCCTGGCGGCCGGCCATATTCGCAGTCTGGAGGACAAGTACCCCTCCGGGCCTCAGAAGACTGTGACACTCTCTCATCGCTGAGGCGGGATCCTCCAGATGTTCAATAAGCTCAATCATGGTTACTGCCGAGAAGAAATTCTTGCTGAAGGGGTGATCTTTCAGCGTGCCGTTGTGTATACGTCCCGGAAATCTCTCTGCTGCATGACCGGAGGCATACGGGGAGATCTCAATTCCGTAGGAGGTGAAGTCTTTCTCCGCCCGCGCGAGGAGGCCGCCGAATGAACATCCCACATCGAGGAAGTTTCCCCCTCCTGCATAGCCTTTAATGACCTTTATTCTCCTGTCCCAAACATGGGCCCCGTATTTTTCATTTTTTCTTTCATCAATATATGAGTAGTCGTTGTCACCCGAGTAGTAATCTTCGCTGTAGAGGGATTTTATCGTCTCATCTGTGAAGGCCGGATTCATGAATATGAAACCGCAGTCCCTGCATCTGTCTGTTTGAAATTTTTTTTCGTATGACTCAATTTTCCAGTGCTTTTCAAGGTGCTTTGAATCACAGAGCGGGCAGGCAGTCTTTTCTTCACTGAACATCAGACAATATCCTCTTTTGTGAAATCCCGTCCCGAGGCGCCGCTGTTTTTTTCGAGAAAATTTATCCAGTTCTCCAGTTCTTTCGCACCGTAGACTCTCTTCCAGTCCTCTAATATCAGGTCAACGGGTATGTCGTGAAACTCCCCGTGGTAGTCCAGGTATTCCATGAACTTCTCGCTTTCCGATTTATGCTGATGAAATACCGAATCATCTATTCCGTTGAAATCCAGAGGAGCAACTCCCATTAGTTCGCATAATTCCCGGTTGAATGCCGGAGTAGCCTTTACCCATTTTCCGCTTAGCCGGAATTCGGTATATCCGTGAAATGAAAATACATTTGTACCCATGTATTCCAGGAGCTGCTTCGTTGCCAGATGATTTTTTACAGTTGCAAATCCCACTCTTGAGGGAATGCCCGCTGCCCTTGCCGTTGCGCAGAGCAGTCCCGCCTTATGTATGCAGAATCCCCGGCCCGCTTTTATTACATTGCTTGATCTGTAATGTTCATTTCTGTAAAAGGAGACGTAGGGATCGTAGCGGATATCGTCTCTGACCCTGTAGTACAGCTTTACCGCTTTTTCCCGATCGGTCAGATCTGAATTTCCAAGACTAGATTCTGTATCTTCGCTTACCGTCCTGTGACTGCTGTCGATTACTATGCCGGGTTTCAGATAATCTTCTA
>CAYNFB010000235.1:0-6054 GCA_964396355.1 uncultured Leptospirales bacterium
TAAAATATACTCAACCGACATTAAATTATAATCTCCCGAGATTGTCCGAGAGTCTCCCGACATTAAATTATAATCTCCCGAGATTGTCCGAGAATCTTCCGTCATTAAATTTTAGTCGCCTGAGAGAGTATCAGAGACACTTACCACATTAAATTTTAATCATCGTCTTGAGTGTTGCAGCATAGTTTTTTGTGCGGGGATAGAGGAGGAACACTTCGTGTCCTAAACTTCATACTTTTGTAGCGGCACGAAAGGCTGAACACTTTCCGGATGTCATGTCCGTGTTCTGCATACAGAACATCCTGTTCGGCTGACTTGTCGCGGCAGAAATTTCGGGGTATCTGCTTAAGAATATTGCCTCGGAGCTTTTAGCTTTTCTATCTTCATCGATTATCTCCTTTTCTGCTGTTCTAATATAGAATCAGTCCGCATTTTTTGTACACCCTCTATTCCCGGCCTTCGTTATCACGGTTTTGCTGTCCGCAAATATAGTGATCTCATACTATTGGTTGCGGCGTTCCACTACAGCTTTCTGTGTATAGTGAACAGTATCCGGATCGGCAGATCAATATTTGAATTCGCTTGGGGGGATTTGTTTGTAAGTGTTCGTGTTTAGCAGGTATTTTATTGTTTCCATTTATTTTATGATCAGCGGAAATTTAACGCTCTTCAATCAGTACTGGTCCCAATAGCTTCTTACGAAAATCGTGTTCTTTCCGCAATTTTCCAGCAGCGCTGACCTTATCACCCCTCTCCGGCAGGGTACCCTCTTCACGATAGACCCATATTGAGTTGTTCTCTTTATCGAAAATACGGAAAATACCATCTTCACGAAAAGGGAGTTTCTGTACATCTGTAACTGTTCCAGATACAATGAGGCTTTTGCCATAAAAGTTTGATTCATTATCATGAATGTCTTTTATGGCCGGACGTGTGGCAAAGCAGGAGGTTAAAAGCAGAGTGACAGAGATTAGAGTTATAGTCAGAATTATTCTTTTCATTTATTTACCTTTTTTCCTGTACTCTTTTTTTTTTAGTAGTCTGTCCTGTTACCATGCGCCGTATTGTAAATGAGTAGTCTAAGGCAAGGTGGCTAAATGCACCAATTATAAATGAGAGGTAGTAGGGTACTCCAAAGTAGATTAGATTACGATACTCATAAATTCTCACATCGATAAGAAAGTCGTTGCCAAGTAATGATGGAGAAAGTAGAGGAAGTCCCGTGGCTAATATCCACCACGGAGAGTGCGTCCAGCCGCGATGTTTACCTGCACCGGGAAGCATTGCAAAGAGACCTAATATTGCCGCTTCTAGATAGTAGTTCAGGAAAAAGATCAATACGAGATCTATTGCAATAAATATTGTATAGATAATAACACGGCTTTTACTGCCTGTATCGGTATCGGGCCACATGGCGCCTGCAAGGCAGAGTCCAAAAAATATTGGAAATTCAATGAGGGCAAAAGATCCAAAAAATATTTTAAATAAAAGAAGAATAATAAATAGCAGAGCAAAGGCTAAAAGCCCGCCTCGTATATGTCCTTTAAAATCAGCCATGTACTTTTTTCTCTGTGGTTTTGTTCATCGTCAACTTTTTTTTATTGTAATGTACTTTGTATTTATTTTTTTCGTTATTGATTATATAATGAAGTGTTTTGTTTTAGGATCTATGCATACAGCCAATCTGTTTCAGGGAAACTCCTCCAGATAGTTGAGAGTCAATGTAAGAAGAAAAGCTTGCTGTGCAATAATAAATTCCTGGTTCAGCGAAGAAGTTATAGAAAAAATTGAGATACACATACTATTTAAAAAGACAAGCTCATCTCGGCAAAGGTCGATACAAGCAGCGCATGCTTTTCAGTATGAAAAGATTTTTTGGGAGGCTTTATGAAGAAGTATTTATATTTATCAGTTATTTTATTGTTTCCATTTAATTTTTTATAAGCGGAAATTCTTCAAACAATAAACAAAAAGAGAAGGATATACAAATTGTTAAAGGTAAATGATAATCACAACAAAGGGGAGAATAATCGCATAGCTGCAGGTCTATGGAGCATTCCCGCGGCTCTTGCCGCCCGCTACCTCGCTCATTCCATAATGCTGTTTCTTGCTCTATTACACGAGAGAGTTCCCGGAAAAAAGCTGCACGATGCTCTGCTTGATGTTACGCCCTATGTTGCCGTAATAGCCCGATTTAATTATATAATATGGCTCTTATGTTATATTCCTGTTGCGCTGTGGCTCTGGAAAAAAGACAGACGACGATTTATTCATTTTCTCTATCTTGGAGCATTTCTCAGTCTTCTTCGCGGTGTTGCCATATCATTTGTTGCCATCGGTCCTGTTCGGGGTGTAGATCTCAATGCCGGACTGAGTTACACGGCTTTATTTGATGCGTGGCTTTCAATAATAAATCCTGTTTCAGCACTTTTTGGTAACTCAACTCACCTCTATTTGACAAAAGATCTCTTTTTTTCAGGCCATGCTGCAACGACTTTTCTTCTTCTGCTTTTTACACTTCCTTATAAAAAAATGGCACTTGCTGCTCTCACTGCTCATATCATTGTTGTTGCTGTTGTCTTTTTGAGCCACCTTCACTACACGATTGATGTGATAGGTGCGTGGGTGATAACGTATACCGTTTTTTTACTGTATAAGAAGTGGGTGAAAAGGATTTTTTAAAGCTTACTTCATCAGGATTTTTGTAATTTGATATTTTATATCAAAAGATTCTTCCTCTTTAAAACCAACCTGCTTTGCGATATCCAGCGATAGTTTAAAATCATGGTCTGTTGTATGTCCTGCCGGTTCGGAGAATAGCAGGCGCCCCCCTTTATTTAATGAATTATATATATCAGTAAATAATCCTTTTTTGTTTGGGACCTCGTGGACAACTGAAAAAGCCAGAGCAAAATCAATATCTGTTAAGTCTGTTATGTTTAATGAATCAGCGTTACACAACCGAGTTTCTATTATTTCAGACAGCCCTTTTTTAGAAGCACGTTTTTTTAGTAAATTTAACATCTTTTCCTGAAGATCGACACATATCACTTTACCATTATTGCCTGTCATTTTCGCAGCTGGAATACTTAAAAATCCCATACCGGGCCCAATATCGAGGATATTCATTCCCTCTTTAACATATTGACTTAGAATAGTCTGAGGATTGTGTTTCAATTTTCTTATTGGACTTGCCATTATATATCCGATCCACACGGGACAAACTCTTTCCTTTTCCATTTCATGTTCCATCTTATTCTCCTTTGTTATATAGGTATACTATCTGGTAAAAGATTCTTTAACAGATATTGATCATTTTACAAATATACTCATCATCCTCTATTCATAACAAAAACAATATAAGAGACAGATAACTATATTGAAAGAATTAAAAGATACAGCAGACTTAATTGTTATAAATGAATAGATTGCTTAGATGACGCTTTAAATAAAAAAATTATAATAAAAGGTTGGAGTTTATAAAATATTCGTCATGATTCCTGTAAGAAAAAAAATGGAATCACGCCAACCCTGCCAATCCAGCAGCTCAACTAGGCGTTAAACTGATGCTGGGAGTAAGATAAGTAAGTTTTATAAGAATAAATTTTAATAACATATTGTTAAAAAGGGGCTTTAGAAGGGAGCTTTTATGAGCAAATAAAATTATCTTCGGTCCCCTCAGCCTAAATTAAAAACAATGAAAATTCTCTGAGAAAAAAGTACAGCTCCATTTCATAGAGGCCCTCTTTGTCAGTTCTCAGAAACGACGCGAGTTTTTGCTGTGCCTTGTCAATATTGACCTTGCTGTAGAGAGGATATAATTCATAGAATTTTTTAAGCCCATCTATCTGAGAAGGTTCAATACTCATTGAGTATTCATCACCGTGCTGGCTGAACAGTATGAGAGATTCCTCATCTGTTCCATCGAAGCCGGGAATGTCGGCAATGAATATTTCCGATCCTGTCTCTTCAATCTCGGCGGTTACGGCGGACTCGACAAGTTTTGCATCTATATCTGAGGGCCGGGATTTTTTGGCGAACCACTGATGCGCGGGCTTTGTTAATTCATCGCCCTTCATATAGGCAAAGAGGGCTTTGTTCAGCGGATCGTGAAATCTGCTGTGATCTATCCCTGCTGCATCGGTGAACTCCACATCATTTCTGCAGAAGTCAGTCTTTGGTTTTGAAACGGTCAACCCGTACTTATCGCGATCTTCAAAAATGCTGCTGTGGCAAGTTAAAGAAAATCTGTGCCAGTATGCAGAATCGATGCAGCCCTGTTCGAAAAGCTGTCTGACTATTTCCAGAGAATCAATGGTTTCCTGTTTTGTTTCTGTAGGGTAGCCGTACATCAGGTATGCGTGGACGAGAATTCCGGCTGAAGAAAAGCTGTATGCAGATCGTGCAAGCTGTTCGATGGTGCTGCCTTTGTTTATTATTTTCAGTACTCTGGGGGATGCGGCCTCGACTCCTCCTGCAACTGCGATGCACCCCGACAGAGCCAGAAGCTTTGCAAGATCAGGGGTGTAGCTCTTCTCGAAGCGGACATTTGTCCACCAGGTACAGCTTATCCCCTCCTGCAGAAGAGCGACAGCAAGTTTTTTAAGGAGGGCAGGGGGCGCCGCCTCATCTGTAAAGTGAAATCCCCTCTCTCCTGTTGCCTCTATTGCGGCCTTCATTCTCCTGATTATTTCATCGATCTCAAGGGCTTTGAAGTTTTTAATGTAGTCGAGCCTGGTATCGCAGAAGCTGCATTTTGCCCAGTAACAGCCGTGAGCAAGGGTGAGCTTATTCCAGAAACCGTCATTCCAGAGTCTCATCATGGGATTTTCTGTGTCGAACATCGATAGATACATACCGGGGTCGCAGTCAGAGTAGTCGGGGGCCATCACCTCGCCGGTTATACGGCTTTCTCTGATTTCAGTAAAAAATACCTTATTGTCTCTGGCAAATGCACAGTTGTACAGTTTCTTCCCGGATTCTCCCGATGCTATGACATTGAGCAGATTCTCCAGCGGGTATTCTCCGTCGTCGTAGAGGAGGTAATCAATATAGTTAAAAAAATCAGTATTGGAGATCCCGCGAAGTTCGGTGTTTACGAATCCCCCTCCTGCTGCAATTATTATATCGGGAAAGTTATCTTTTATGAATTTCGCGCATCGCAATGTAGTAAAGAGATTGCCCGGAAATGGAATGGTGAAGGCCACAGTCCGGGGCTGTTCTTCTGTAATTTTTTTCCGCAGAAGATCCAGATATGTTTTTTCTATTTCGGTATGCTTCTTCTGCAGCTCTGAATTAATAGTCTTGAAGGATCCAGCCGACAGTCCCAGGGCCTCACGGTATTTTGTTATTTCAAATCCCGGATCAAGCAGAGTTCTGTATGCGCCTGCAATGTCCTCAATGAATAGAGTGGCCAGGTACCTTGCCCGGTCAACTGTATCGAAGACTGAAAAGATTCTTTTCTCGGTGACGGCGGCAAAATTCGGCCCTTCGGGCAGAACATTTCGTGAAACAATCCTATGAGCGAAGGTGCTGTTCTTCCCTGCAAGAAAGTCTATCGTCGCATCAACAACGGCAAGGTACTTCTTTTTATTATCAAAAAAACCGGGGAAGGGAGCAGAGAGCTTTCTTTCTTCACAGAGATCATAGGTGTGACTTAGAAATTTTGATGAAAAAATTTCCCGTGCTGTGTGAATATTCAGGTCGTAGTGAACACAGTTAAAGCCCTTATTTCTCAGGTACCCGGACAGGTAGGGCATTGCCGGATATGGATTGTTAAACTGTAAAAACGGCGGTGTAATCAGAAGAATTTTGTTCATTTTCGGCCTGCTTTGCGATAGTTTATTAGATGTGTAATCTGAATGATAGTGTTTTTTGACGTAAAGTCTTATTTCATTAAAATCCCTGTAATTGAGAATTACAGTATAATGCTTATATTAAAAAGACAGTATTGTATATAAAAAATAATTACTGTTGTTTAAGAGGCCTCTTAAACAAAGAAAGACCCCGTAATCGGGGTCTTTCTTATTCATAAATGTTTGTAAAAAAATCTAT
>CAYNFB010000236.1:0-4037 GCA_964396355.1 uncultured Leptospirales bacterium
TGCTTCGGCATATCCTTCCGAACTCTCTTGCGCCGATTATCGTCTACGGAACGCTGATAGCCGTTGAATTCGTAGAAATTCCCCAGTGTGTGATGAATTATCTCCACGGCTTGCATTCCCTCTGTTTCACGGAACCCCTCCATCAGTCTGCCGGTTCCGAACATCTCTTCTGTTCCTGCGGCTGTCTCCTCGGTCAGTCCGTCCGTATAGAGAAATAGAAAATCGCTGCTCTTCAGGGTAATTATTTCGTCAAAATATTCTTCATCATCAAACATGCCTATGACGGGACTTCTGCTTTTTGTTGTAGATATTTCAAGGCCTGAATTTTTATAGGTTACAGCTTCGGGGTGACCGGCTGAAAGAAAAATAAGCTCATCTGAATTGATGAATATCTGAACAACCTGAGCTGTACAGTAGAAGTACAGTCCGTCAAGATCTCTTGCCAGCTCACGGTTTACCTCTTTCACAATATCGGATGGCCTCTTGCCTGAGGTTGATTTGGTTCTGAAGAGCGTGCGTATCTGATTTCCCACGTAGGATGAGGCAATTCCGTGTCCCGACACGTCGCAGAGTACAATCTGATAGGTGTCATCATCAAGGAAGTATCCGTCAAAAAAATCACCCGAGAGATCCATTGCCGGCATGTATGAGAAAGACACGTCATACCCGCTTACTTTTCTGAAGTCGGGAACCTTCATGAGTTCGAGTCTTCTTATTACATCTATTTCTTTCTTATAACCGCTGTTTATTTCAATCAGTGTATTTTTTGAAGACAGCCCTTCACTTACTAGTCTCAGGAAGTCCTGATGGAGAGATATTATTTCCCTGTCATTTGTGGTAAATTTCGTGCTTTTTTCAATGAGGACGTATCCGAATCTGGAGTTATCTGCAAATAAAGAGATTATACATAGATATAAATCGCGGCTGCCTTTTTTTATCTGCATAAAATCTGAAGTTGTATTACCCTTTTCTCCGAAATTTTTTATTCCAAGAAGTTCTTTGAATGAGATTGACAGGGCAGACTTTGAATACTTTTTCTGAAATATACTCAAGGGTAGTCCGTTTCTCACCTTGAGTATCTCCACGTAATCGGCATCAATAATTTCTCCAAGAGTTTCGCTGTTTCGGAGAATGGAGTCATTATTTGCATATGAGAGAGATTCTTTAATATTATCGCTGAGCTTATATAATTGAACATTGTGGTCCAGCTGATTCTGGTAGGAATCTCTAAGACTCTCTCTTGCCTCAATAATTTTAGTCAGAATCTTTATCTTGGAATTCAGCTCATACTGATTGAAGGGCTTTCGAAGAAAATCGTCTGCTTCATGAGAATAGGCCTTCTCAATGGTCTCATCGTCTGTTTTAGAAGTAAGAATTATAAAGAAGGAGTCCTGGAAATCAGGCATTTTATTAAGTTTTCCACAGAGGTCTATGCCGTTCCCGTCAGGCAGATTTACATCGAGAAGAAAGATGTGAGGCCTGAAGCTGCTTATTATTTCAAAGAAAGATGAGATGTCGCATGAATAGCGCACATCAAATTCTTCATGAAGGGTCTGCTTTATATACTCCCTGACAACCGGATCATCATCAAGAGTGAGTATTTTTATTTTTTTTGTCAGATTTCGTTCCATCATAGCTATTATTAATTTGAAAAAAAATTTCAGTCAAATAGAATCCTGCAAAGATTCAACTTTTTATAATATTTAATTGATCTATATCGGGTATACTGTAAAGCAGACTTGTTGATGTCAGATCGGATTTATCTTATATTTATTAAAACAATCATTAACAGGTATTGATAAATGAAAAAAATTGTCGAATACTTTGCCCAGAGATCACTGATCGTTAATATAGTAACTGTGGGAATCTTTATCTCCGGTATGATGTTTATATTCACTGCCAACAGAGAGGCCTTCCCTAAAGTCGAGTATGACTGGGTCATTGTTACAACAATTTATCCCGGTTCAACCGCCGCCGATATCGAAAAGCATATAAGTATACCAATTGAAGATGAAATGCGCGGAGTGGAGGGTATTGATGAGGTATATTCAAGTTCTCATGAATCACGGTCTGTTCTGGCAGTTAAACTCGATCCTGATCTGACAGATAAGAATAAGGTTATAAATAATATAAAAGATGCAGTTGATGCGGTTGATGATTTTCCCGATGATGCCGAGGATCCAATCGTCACTGAACTCAGCACCTCTCTTGTGCCGGTAATTGAGATTTCCATTGTAGATAAGAGGGGAATCTCAAATGACAATCAGGAGAGAGAACTCAGACGCCGGGCCAAAATAATGGAGGACGTGCTGCTTGATCTGGGCGGTGTTGCCCAGATAGACAAGAAGGGCTTTCGAGACAGGGAAATGACTGTGGAGATTGATCCCGGGAAGCTGGAGATCTATCATGTTTCGGTAAATGATATAATATCATCACTTTCAAAGAAAAATCTGAATTTCCCGGGCGGTACTGCAAAGACTCCCAAAGAGGATGTCATGATTCGTACCATCGGAGAGGTGGAGAGTGCCCGGGATATAGAGAAGGTGCTGGTCAATGCAAATGATCTTGGAAACTGGGTCACTGTGGGAGATGTTGCCCGGGTAAAGGACTCCTTTGCCGAGGAGGAGCTGATTATCCAGACTTTTGGAATGCAGTCCATAACTCTTACTGTATTGAAGAAGGAGAGTGCCGATATCATCGATCTGGTGGACGATGTGAACGGCACTGTGAAAAAGCTTCAGGCGCAGTTCGGCGACAATTATGATATAACTCTTTCGAATGATCTGTCATACTACGTCAAGAGGCGGCTGAATGTTCTGATCAATAACGGTGTCGTTGGATTTGTACTTGTTCTTATATCTCTATTTCTTTCTCTGGGGTGGAGGATTGCCACCGTTACTGCAATCGGACTGCCTCTTGCTTTCTGCATTACATTTATCTGGATGGCTAAAGCCGGTGTGACCATCAATCTGATGTCCATGTTCGGAATGATCGTAGTCCTTGGAATGCTCGTTGATGATGCCATTGTGGTATCTGAAAATATATACAGGCATATTGAGGAGGGTGAACCGATAAAGGATGCCGTGGTAAACGGTACCTCCGAGGTAATTCTTCCTGTGGCGGGAACCATCCTCACCACAATTGCCGCATTCAGTCCGCTGATGTTCATGAGCGGAATAATGGGAAAATTCATGTGGACCCTTCCGGCGGTAGTTTCAGTGGCCCTCATTGCGTCATGGTTTGAATCGATGTTTATTCTCCCCTCCCACGTCTATGATATTGAGAGGATGAATAAGAATATATCTTCAGAGAAGAGAGTTGAAGGAGGACGGATTCATAATTACTTCAAGAATAAATACCGAGCCGTTCTTTCTGCAGTTCTGAATAACAAGTATAAATCTCTTGCTCTGGCCACTCTGTTCTTCGGAGGCACGCTGTTTTTCGCCTCATCGAATATGAAGGTCGTGCTCTTCCCTCAGGATAAAATTGAACGTTTCGTGATTAAGCTCGAGGCTCCAAACGGCACGAGCCTGAAGAAGATGAACCGCAAGCTTTCTATGGTCGAAAAGATAGTCGGCAATCTGCCTGATGATGAGCTGGATAATTATATTTCAATGACCGGTATAATAAGAGAGTCCCCCATGGATCCCGGAGAGAAGAGGGGCTCCAACTATGGTACAATCTTCGTCAATCTCTCTCCCGAGGAGAAACGCAGCAGAAAGGCCTCGGTCATAATTGATGAAATCCGCGATCTTGCCAAAGTTCATGAAAAAGAGTTTGTCAAGGTCGAAATAAATGTGATGAGAAACGGACCTCCTGTGGGATCAGCCGTTGATGCTACTATCAGAGGTGAGGACTTCAAGGTACTGAAGGAGATCTCGGGACTCTATCAGGATTACCTGAAAACAATACCGGGCCTGAAAGATGTGAAGGATGACTTCGAGGAGGGCAAGACGGAGTTGCGCGTTGTTGTGGATGAAAAGACCGCTGCAGTGGCGGGTATCAGCGTCTATGATGTTGCCTCCACTGTGAGATCC
>CAYNFB010000236.1:4047-4539 GCA_964396355.1 uncultured Leptospirales bacterium
AGTGGCTACGAAAATAAAGAAGAGTGATGAGGAAATCGATATAAGGGTGAAGTTCCCCGAGAATTTAAGAAATTCAATAAAGAGTCTCAGGTATGTGAAAATTCCAAACCGCATGGGAAATCTCGTGCCTCTTGGCCGTATTGCCAGATTCGAAGAGGGCAAAGGGATCTCCGTGATTAACAGACAGAACTGGAAGAGGGCTGTGTCTGTAACTGCCGAGATCGATGAAAATGCTAAGGGCGTAAGTTCAGTGGCGGTTAACAAACTGCTTCAGGATAAGTTTGCAGATATAGATGCCCGATATCCCGGTGTGATTGTGGATTATCTCGGTGAATTTAAAGATACAAAGGAGTCAATGGAGAATCTGGGGAGATCATTCATCATAGCAATATTTGTAATATATCTTATCCTGGTGGGGCTCTTCGGCTCTCTCCTCCATCCTATTGTAATTGTCAGTGTTATACCTATGACTGTAATCGGAGTTATCTGGAT
>CAYNFB010000236.1:4549-6021 GCA_964396355.1 uncultured Leptospirales bacterium
GATTGGTGCCGAAGCATCATAAGCCATATCGGTAATGGCCCTATCGAGTTGTCCGTTATTAAACGCAAGTAAAATTGTGCCAATAAGTAATAGCAAGCCGCCTAAAATAAAAAATCGAGCTTGGATCACGACTTTCTTATTCATCGACTCATCAGCATCAAGTTTAAGGTTATCTGGATTTTCTTTTTCCACGGAATGCCCTTTTCATTCCTGGGAATAATGGGAGTGGTGGGACTGGCCGGAGTTGTGGTAAATGACTCCATCGTGCTGGTGGATTTTATAAAGAGGAACAGAGCTCTGGGAATGTCGGCTTTTGATGCTTCAGTTGATGCAGGACTGAAGAGGCTCAGACCTGTCTATCTTACAACGATCACCACATTCTTCGGCCTCATCCCGACCGCATACGGTATCGGAGGATATGACCCCTTTCTCAAGCCTATGGCCGTGTCTCTGTCATGGGGCCTTCTCTTCGGAACCTTTATCACCCTTTTGGGAACACCGCTTGTCTATAATGTCTTCACGGATCTGCGCAGAATTATTACAAGAAGAGAACAGAGCGCTGAGGTCTTTCAGGATCATGATTCAGCAGCCGTTCTCGGAATGAAGCAGACTGTTCATGATGAAATGAAAGTCAGCATAAACCAGGAGATAACAGCTTACTTTAAGGATGTTATTGAACCGGAACTTGATGAAAAAGTTACTGCCCTGGTGGATGAAAAAATATCAAAACAAAGAAAAAAAACAGGGAAAAAAGAAAAGTAAATGGATTATACATTAGTCTTATCTATTGCCTTTAAGGTGACAGGCGGTCTTGCGATTTTTCTGCTGGGCATGAATTATATGTCCAGCGGTATACAGGCTGTTGCCGGCACAAGGCTGAGGCAGCTTATCAGTGCTGTTACAAACAACAGGTTTATGGCGCTTGGCGTGGGGTTTTCGGTTACGGCCCTCATTCAGTCCAGTTCAGTAACCTCTGTCATGGTCGTGGGTTTTGTAAACTCGGGAGTGATGACTCTTACTCAGGCTATTGGAGTTATTCTGGGCGCGGATATAGGCACCACAGTTACAGGATGGATCCTTGTCCTTAATATTGGAGATTACGGTCTGCCTCTTCTGGGCGTGGCCGGAATAGTTTATCTCTTCTCCAAAGATGAGAAGGTAAAGTATATATCCATGATGATAATGGGTATAGGAATGGTCTTCTTCGGACTGGAGCTGATGAAGGGAGGCTTTAAGCCGCTGAGGGAGGTTCAGGCATTTCTTGATCTTTTTGAACACTTTTCTCCCGAGAATTTCACAGGACTTATCGCATGCGCCATGACGGGAGCTTTTATAACAGCACTTGTTCAGTCCTCCTCGGCATCGGTGGGAATTGTCATGGGTATGGCCGCAAGCGGGATATTGAATTTCGAGACATCTGTGGGCCTTGTAATGGGAATGAATATGGGAACAACAGTGACTGCCCTTCTGGC
>CAYNFB010000237.1:0-6013 GCA_964396355.1 uncultured Leptospirales bacterium
TTACCAAGGGGCTAATTGCTCCGTTTTTAAAGAAAAAGTTTAACAGGTCAGACAGTAATAAAATTTATTCAAATATTAAAAAGCTGAAAGCTGCTAACACGGGCAGCAAAAAGATAATGGCACTCCTCCATTTCACTGAAGGGACTGTACAATATCAGTCCGGAGATGAAGTTAAGGCACAGACTGAGTTGATGAAGGCAGTACGACTATCCCATCCCAATGACCTTATATACTATATGGCGAATATTCGTCTCGGCGAGATGGAAAGAAAAAACAGAAATCTCGTAGCCGCAGAGAACTTCTTCCATACAGGAATAAACAGATATTCCAGAAGATTTAAAACTGAGCAATTTAAAGAAAAAATTATCTGGCTTATCGAATACTATGAGAAAACCGGGGAGACAAAGGAAATCGCCGGAAAGTATAAAGAAGCTGCCGGTACTTATAAAAAATACGTCGATCTTATCACGCTGATGTATAATAAGAAGCTCTACAGCGAAATTTACGGAAAGTATGCACCCAGAGCTCACGTCCTCTACATCAACGCATATGCCGGATGGAAGGGAGCCAGAGGAATAACAGAGCTCGAGGAATCATATAACAAAAAACTTCCGGTATACAGAATGGACTTCAACAAGGCCGCGATCTACGGACTGGCCTATATCTACACACTGAAGGCAGAAAACTTCTACTCATCCCTTTCTGATGAAAACAGATATACGGGATTTTCAGAAATAATTGAAAACTTCAAAAAGGCCGATGAACAGATTGAATGGGCACTTTTCATAGACGATACATTCATCGAACCCTATCTGCTTAAGAGCTGGATTTATCAATTCATAGATCTGGAACGCAAAAATTCAAAGGGTGAGCACGATTCTGTAATAGCTGAATTTTTTCCCGGGCAGCTTTGGGAAAAGAACATTGCTGTTCTTGAAAAAGCGCTTAATGCCAACGATGAGAAAGAATATCCCGAAAATGAAGGGAATATAAACCTCAACATGGCAAATAACTACTACCTTCTTTACAACTATCCGAGAGCTCTTAAGCACTACAGGGAAGCTGAGAAATACAAAAATAAATTCAGCACCGGCATAGAGAGAGCTTTGTTTCATTTCCATCTCGGATATGCCTACTGGCAGAACGATGACACAGCAAGTGCCCGGGAAGAGATAAAGAAGGCCCACAATATTTATAAGAATATTCCAGGCCAGGAAGCAGGAAGATACAGCGGGCAGTTTCTGATCTTCTATAAATACTACGCTCTTTTCAGCCGTTATGAAAATAAATATGATGAAGCCATAGAGTGGTATAAAAAAATACTTGAATTTGCAGAACTGAAAAAACTCCCTCTGGACAGGGCAAGATACGTACAGGAAATTGCCTACTGCTACAAAAAACTTGGGCAGCTTGATCTGGCGAAGGCCTACATCAGCAGGGCGGGAATGCTTCTTAAAAAATACCCTGAAGATGAAAGAAAATACAATCTGAACATTAAGCTCTTCGGAATCGGCCCCTTCCCGATATTCAACATGGGACCCGATACTGCAGTAATAGGAGATAACAGGATTTTTCATCCTCTGGACA
The DNA here is from genome assembly GCA_964396355.1 of uncultured Leptospirales bacterium. Lineage (GTDB taxonomy): Bacteria > Spirochaetota > UBA4802 > UBA4802 > UBA5550 > CAYNFB01. The sequence goes on from CAYNFB010000237.1 coordinate 1,588, forward strand.
GAGAGAGTAAGAAGCTGCTTAATATTTCCATGCTCGAGGATATTTCACTTCTGAACAACGACTACGGCAAGGCGATTAAATTCCAGAAGAAGAAAATTTCACTCCTCAAAGAAAGCGGTACATCTCTGAGTCTGGAAACCAGAATCAGATCGACCAACAATATCGGGTTCTACTACTTCCAGTCCGGAAAATTCGCCGAGGCAGAAAAATACTTCAAGAAGGCGAGAAAACTTTCAGAGGAGAAAGGAAACCTTCAGGGAATGTTTACCTCGATAATGAATATTACCAATCTCTACGCCCTGATGATAGAGAACGACATGGACAGCTCAAGAGACTGGAAGAAAGAAACAGCCTCGCTGATAAAGGGAATTGAGGACTACAGAAACGGCTATGCTGAGGCCAGACTTGCAGATGCAACAGAAAGTCTGAGAGAAGAGGCAAAGCTGAAGAAGAGAAAGGTTACTGCCCGGGAGCTGAAAGAACTGAAACTTGACGTTGAGAAGGCAACATCTGAAGTATACTACTCTCTGGATATTGCCCTGGGAATAATAAAGTTCCACAGAGCTGAGATCCTCTATAAGACTCAATTCAGCACAGGCAAAGATATAATTCAGTCCTCCATGGACAGACTGAATAAAAACAGCTCAATATTCTCAGACTATTCGGATGCTCTGTCGCGTTTCCTCAGAGCATATCAGGTTGCAGAGGAGAAGGGCAACAAATATCTAATGACCAAACTCCTGCTTAACTCGGCAACGTGCTACGAAAAAACAGGAGAGAGAGAAAAAGCCTACGTATCTCTGCTGGATGCGGGAGACATGGCGGATAAATACAGGTACAGATGGCTGAAGGCTGAAGCTTCATACAGAACAGGAGACTTCCTTCAGCGGTACGGCGAAGAGTTTGAAGGAACCGGCTATATGGCAAGAGCCGAAAATTTCTTTAAATCAGCCGCTGAACTTATAGAAGAGAATCCGCTGATCTTCAGGTCCAGAATGCAGAGAATTGATGCATTTTACAAAAGCTATACATCACTCCTCATTAAGCAGAAGAAATTTACCGATGCACTGACAATTTCCGAAAGGGGAGCCGGCATCAAGAGAATGATGCTGATCAACAACATCTCACCGGAATTCAGAAATGACTTTGACAGAGCAGACTACTACAGCTGTCTGTCGGAGATTGAAGAGGAGAAATCTGTAAACCTGAGCATTTCCCTGCTTCTTGAAGGCGGAGCAGCTGCAGATTCAGATAAAATCATATCTCTTACAAAGAAAAGAAAGGAACTATCCGATTCTTTAAAACAGAAAATACAGGTTTTGATTAATAAGAAATCTATCATCGCATCATACGTCAAAATGAACAGAAGTAAAATGCCGGCCTCATCAAACCCGATATTTAAATTTTTCAAAACAGAAACAGGGACTGTCTGCTGGTCCATAGAGAAGAGAGAGGTGAAAACAAGATTCTTTCCCCGGGGCAGCGATGATGTGAAGGATATCAGCCGGTTCATAAGCAGCAGCAAAACAGATCAGCCGGTATTCATTATCATAAACAGCACAGCCCTTGAACTGATGAAGACCAGTGAATGGAAACCGGAAAGGGAATGCATGCTCATCACAGGTCTCGACAGAACTGAGGAGTATACAGGGAATAAGAACCCTATTCTGCCGTCTGTTTATTCTGAAGTTGGAAATTTTAAAAATATTTCAGAAGATTTGTCCCTTTCTATAACAGAAAATGCCGAAGGCCGGGACATGAGAGACTACTCACTCATCATAGACAAAAAGGGAGAAGGAACAGATATAACTCCCTCTCTTCTGTTTGCCCGAAGAGGACTCTCTCCATCTGCATTGATAAGCATCGGTGACGATCTCAGTGCCGATTATATTACCGGCATGACCGAGGCTGCACTCTACGCCGGAACAAAGAGTCTGGTCTTTTCATCAAGTGACAATGGTGATTTAACGGCAGATCTTCTCCGGAAAATCTACACCGGAAAATCTGAACCTGCAGATTCAAAAATACTTACTGCAGGATATATCAATACATTCAAACCAGCCGGATCAGCGAAAACATCTGAAGAAGAACTCGCCGGATTTAAAGCTGCAATGATATCGTCAGACTATGATAAGGCGAGACTCCATTTATCAAGGTGGAACACAGTGCAGCATGACAAGAACGGTATAGAATACATAAAAAACATGTGGCTCATTGAACTTCTGGGCGGAGATATTTCCCGTGCAAATAGAAGAGCAGAGAGTTTCTCTCCCCGCACCCCGGTCGAGGTGAGCACCAGAAAGCTGATGCAGACAGTCATTTTTCTCAGTACCGGAAAATTCAATGAAGCATCAGAACTGGTCAAAACTATCGAAATAGACCAAACAAAATATTCCGACATCGACTTTATAAATGTTCTTCTAACCTTTTCAAAGACGGGAGTGAAGGATGCAGTAACTCAGCTTAAACTAATAAAAAGACCCTCAAAGACAATAATTCCTGAAGAGCGCTATATAATGCTGCTTTCCCAGTACATTTCGGCCTTCGACACAGGAGCAGGGTCGGAAATATTCAAGATGGCCGGAGAAAAAGCCTTCCTCTCTCCGGGAGAACACCTCCTGATGCTGATGATGGCAGGAAAGAAGACACCTGAAAAAATATCTTTCCGATTCGATAATATAAAATCGCTCTGGACACTAAGCGGCAGCGCCTCTGATCTGAGAGACGGCGCATCAAGAACTATCACAGGGTCTGAGGGTTATGACAGACTCTCCATCCTCCCTGTCATATTTCTCGCAGCAAGATACGACGTGAGTAACGAAACCGATGAACTTGGAACTTTTCTGTCGTCAATCAGTCTTGATGAGATAGCAGGAGCTTCCGACACTGCATCATCACTATTTCTTCTCAACTACGCTGACAGCCAGCTGCAGCAGAACGGCGACTATGACCAGAGTGAAAAACTGCATAATATAATTGAGAAGATAGTAAAAGAATCTTCCTCCCCCTTTCTTAAAAGACATTTTCTTTATAAGAAAGCGCTGAACCTCACACTGCTCAGCAGATATGAAGAAGCATTTGCATCCGCATCCGAGGCAGAACCGATGATGGAAAAAGATGACAGCGGCTATATTGAACTCCAGCTTCTGCTGATGAATCTCTACATAAAATCAGACAGATTTGATCAGGCCGCTGTGAGAGGAGAAAACATAAGAACCAGTTCCGGTCTTAAGCCTTACCAGTACTACATGCTCAATCTTCAGAAATCCATGATTGAATTAAACAGACTAAGCAGGCTTAAGAGTGCATCGGCAGCAGATGCAGCTCAGTTTGAAAAACTCTTTATCAAATCGATCAATCTTCTGAAGAGCGATATTAAAATTCTCGGTCATCAGGGATTTTCTGAAATAACAGAGCAGATCTTCGATGAATTCATCAACTACAAATTCAGAACCGGACAGCATCAGGATGCCCATTACTTCAATGAGCTGAAAAAGCTTGCTCTGATTTCATCAGCAACGGGCCGCAATTTCATATCAAATTCTGGAGTAATAGACACATCGGCTCTTCAGCAGTCGCTGCCGGCTGATGCATTATATCTGAATATTTCGAAAAACAAAAAAAGTCTCTTCGTATGGGCGCTGAGCAGAAAACGAAGAACCGCCTTCGTCATAGATGACGCCTATGCCGGGGCTGTTGCAGTAAATTCAGGATTGAAAGATGGAGGTTCATCTCCATCAGACTACCTGTCTGCAGGAAAGAAACTGGACAAGGTGCTTTCTAAAATCACTGCCGTCATGAAAAACAAATCTTCTGTAATTCTCTGCACAGACAGCTATACAGAAAAAATCAGGTTCGAACTTATGCAGCAGGCGGAACAGGCTTCACTTTTTTATATAGTATCTCCGCTTATTCCCGGAGTTCTGAATTCACCCGATTCATCGGCACTGACCCTTACCGGAAGAAACAGCTCAGTTCTGTCACACCTGGAGGAGACTGCCGCAGCAGAATCAGGAATAACATCGAAGTATTCCGCAAAGGTTAGCAGTGGAACAGCACACATCCTCGGCAGAGTGAGATACAACCGCAGGAACAAATCCTTTTTCGTAAATGATCAGCCCTACTCCTCAACAATCAGCCGTGCCGATTTTATATACACTAACTCGGCTGAAATCAGGGACACGGGAATCAATAATTTTTTCAGCTTCAACAGAGAGCTTGGAGTTAAAGCTGCCGTGATTAATGCAAACGACATTCGGGATGTAAACAATGCCGTCTTTGTCGAAGGCTTCTACAGGGAACTAAAAAAAAGCGGCTCCCTTACGAAGGCATATTCATCTGCGCTGAACAGTTTAAGAAATAACCGTAAATTCACAAGCCCTGCCTACTGGTCAGGATTGAGAATGTACGTAAACAATCTCAATCT
>CAYNFB010000238.1:0-3046 GCA_964396355.1 uncultured Leptospirales bacterium
CCCCGGAAGCACCAGGATCCCTGAAGTCAGACTGATGCTTGCAGAGGTGGAATCAGACCCGGATCTTTCAATAAAGAAATTCAGGGCAGTAGTAAAATACTACAAATACTTCAGTAAAAGAGACTACGCCCTGTACAGACTCTGTCAGATACTGGATTTAAAATCCAGATGGAAGGATCTAAAAAGAGAGAGCGACCAGGGAATCAGACTCTTCCCATCGGGCAGATACTGCTTTGAGTTCAGAATAATGCGTATAAATTCTATGATAATGCTCGAGGATTACCAGGGAGCCCAGAAAGACTGCATCGCCCTTACGGAAAAGACACATGACTTCACGATTCTATCAAGAGCAATCTATCTGCTTGCAGAGATAAACAGAAAGAGAACAGGAAATTCAAGATCCTATATATATAATCTGAGGGAGCTGGCAACGGGATTCAGCAGCTCAGAACTCTATCCTTCCATAATATTCAGACTTGCAGAATTCTATGAAACAAGAAATGATATTAACAGAGCCTACTCGGCATACACTGATCTGACGGTCAGGTTTCCCGAATCTCCCGAGGCGGATATGGCAATCCTGCGTATTGGCAAACTCAGCAGCAGAAAACCGGTAATAGTTAAGTATATTCCCGATAGTGCTACAGTAAGAGAAACTGACAAAATAGATATTTCGCCGGAACAGGACAGAAGGGATTATAAAAACAGCAGCTATTATTCCGTATCAATAGGACCCATGAGCAGCAAAAAAAAATCAATCGAAATCCGAAGGCTGGTAAAAAACTATAACGAAGTCCGCACCATAGGACTCTCCTTCGGCTATCTGATTTATATAGGTAAATTCCCCACAACTGACAGTGCAATGAACACGAAAATAAGGCTGGCTGCCGAGCTTGGCATAAACGGAAGCATAGTCCGGTTTTCAGAAAATGACAGAAGAAGCTATATTTATAAGGATCAATAGATGGAAGAAAAACAAACTCCCATGATGAAGCAGTACATAGAGATAAAGAGGAAACATCCTGATGACATCCTCTTCTTCCGTATGGGTGATTTCTATGAGATGTTCTTCGATGATGCAAAGACAGCATCGAAGATTCTGGACATTGCCCTCACTGCAAGACAGAACGACGTGCCTATGTGCGGAATTCCCTATCACGCCGCCGACAACTACATCTCCCGGCTGATAAAATCAGGCAGGAGAGTGGCCGTATGCGAGCAGATGGAGACGGTGCCGACTACAGGCACAATTGTCAGGCGGGAGGTTGTGCGCATCGTTACTCCCGGGACAGTAGTTGAATCCAACCTCATAGGAGGAGACGACAATAATTTTCTCTGTTCTGTCTACATATCAAGAGATGAAATGGGTCTTGCCTTCATTGATATTTCTACCGGTGATTTCTACTACACCACCTCCCCCAAGGATATCGAAATTTTCAGAGGGGAGATAACCAAATTCAGCCCCAGAGAGGTGATTCTCTATGCTGAATCCTATGAGACAGATTCTATTTATCTTGAAATAATCAAAAATAAAAATATTTCAGTCCACACTCTCAACGAGTGGATATACGACAGCCACTATCTGACCGATGTGATATGCACCTCTCTTGGAGTACACAGCCTTAAGGGCCTGGGGATAGAGACAACGACGGAGATAATCACTGCAGGCTCAATACTTCAGTATTTGAATGAAACACAGAAGAGGGCCTTCTCCCACCTGAAGAATCCCCAGAAGCTTGTGTCAAATGACACAATGATTCTTGATGAGGCCACTATTTCAAATCTCGAGCTCATAGAGAACCAGCAGGACGGCACAAAAAACAGAACCCTCTTCTCTGTTCTGAATAATACGAAGACTCCCATGGGCAGACGAACCCTGGAAAGGAATCTGCTGCAGCCGCTCATCGTCAAAGAGAAAATTGAAGAGAGACTGAATCTTGTTGATATTTTCTACTCCAAAAGTGATTTGGCAGAGGAGATAAGTGTTCTCCTTAAAGACATAAATGACGTGGAGAGAATACTGTCGAGATTTACTCTGGGAAGAATGATGACGCGGAATTTCGTCGCCCTGAAGCAGTCGATGATCTCAACTGCAGGCATAAAGAAGATTCTTCTCGAGGAGGAGGTGAACAGTCCCGCTCTGAACATTATCACAGGATCCATAAAGGACCTTGAGGATCTTACCCTTAAAATCTCTCTGGCCGTAGAGGATGAGCCTGCCCTGTCGCCAGAACAGGGACGTGTTATAAGAACGGGCTATCTGCCTGAACTGGATGAGCTCTATGAACTGAAGACCAATGCGAAAAACTGGATCCTGAAATATCAGGATGAGGAGAAGACCAGACTTGGCGTAAACACCCTGAGGATAAAGTACAATAAAATTCTCGGGTACTACATAGAGATCAGCAGAGCCCAGTCAGAGAAAGCTCCCGAAGAATACATGAGGAAGCAGACTCTGGTAAGCTCTGAAAGATACACAACTGAAAGGCTTCAGAAATTCGAGACGGATATACTCGGCGCATCTGATAAAATCGTAGAAATAGAGAAGCGAATCATCGAGGAACTGAGACTGATGATCATTGAAAAACAGAAGGAAATTCAGGAGACTGCAACTGCAGTAGGCATGCTTGACTTCCTCTGCTCGCTGGCAGAATCAGCGGCTCTCAACAGACTGGTGAAGCCCCAGCTTAACGAAAACGACTATATTTCCATCAAAGGGGGCAGACATCCCGTTGTTGAGAAATATTACACCAAAGAGGTATTCATCCCCAATGATATAATACTGGACAGCAGTGAAAATATAATAAATATAATAACAGGGCCTAACATGGCCGGGAAATCTACCTATATCAGAATGTGTGCGATTATACAGCTCATGGCACAGACCGGTTCATTTGTTCCGGCAGAGAGTGCAGATCTTTCTATTGCGGACAGAATATTCACACGTATAGGCGCTTCAGACAATATTTCAAGAGGGGAATCAACATTTCTCGTTGAGATGAATGAGACTGCAAATATCCTCAATTCCGCTACCAAACGAAGTCTT
>CAYNFB010000238.1:3056-6007 GCA_964396355.1 uncultured Leptospirales bacterium
AACGCGACATCAAAAAGCCTGATAATAATGGATGAAGTCGGAAGGGGAACCAGCACCTATGACGGTCTCTCAATAGCCTGGGCTGTTGTCGAATATATCCTCAGATATATAAAGGCCACAACACTCTTTGCAACACATTACCATGAACTTACCCAGCTGGGATCACGGAGCGGCGTTGTTAATTATAACGTTCTGGTAAAAGAAACATTGAACAATGTAGAGTTTCTCCACAAGGTTGTTGCCGGAAGTGCGGACAAATCATATGGAATACATGTTGCGAAACTGGCCGGACTCCCGAAAACAATTATATCACGATCTGCAAAAATCCTGGAAAAACTTGAAAAATCCGGCTCGGGGAAAAACAAAATATCTGAGACAGAATCATCGACTGAACAGCTTGAAATGTTCAATGCATCAAATCATCTTGTGATACAGGCGATAAACAGCATTGATCTTGATAACATTACCCCTATTGATGCTCTTAATGAGCTTAATAAACTTAAAAAATTGATAGACTGAAAATATATCAGCCTATATAATTTGCAGAAATTTGATATATTTTTATACATAAATAACCGATTCTTGTTAGTATAGAGTGATATAAGAACATAAAGAGGAACAATGGCTACCCAGTTTAAGGTTGAAAACTATCCTGCCGATTCATTTGTCATGGTTGAAGGTAAAAAAAATGCTGAAAACTTTTACATTATAAGAAGCGGCCGAATTAAGCTCACAAAAGAAAACCCCGTGGTTTCAGAAGAACCATATTCTATTCTGGGGCCCGGAGATTTCTTCGGAGTAGTATCATGTATGAGCGGCCATGCAAGGCTTGAATCTGCAGTTGCCCTTGAAAATGTCTCACTTATCTCAGTTGAAAAAGACCTCTTTGGACTGCTTATTCAGAAAAATCCTGCTGTTGCAATGAAGATAATCCGTTTCTTCAGCCGCAGACTCAGACAGTTTGACCACGCAATAACGAGCCTCACACTGAAGAATTCAGGGGAGGAGGACCCGGAACATCTCTATAATATTGGTGAATATTACCTGAAGAAGAGAACCCTTAATCATGCAATATATTCATTCCAGAAATATATACAGCACTGCCCCAATGGAATATACAGGGATCAGTCGCTGGCAAGACTCAAACAGCTCAAGGCGCCCTTCAGGGCACCGGAGATGCCCAACGGAAAAGGGATGAACAGAAGATACAGAGATAACACAATGCTGTTCTGTGAATCCGAACTTGGAGAAGAGCTCTTCATTATTCAGGAGGGCAAGGTCAAAATCACAAAAATCGTAGCAGAAGAGATACTCCTTGCGGTTCTGAAACCCGGAGATATTTTTGGTGAAATGGCGCTTCTCGACAACAAACCCAGAAGCGCTTCGGCCATATCCTATGGAGATGTATCAGTTCTTGCAATAAACAAGTCAAATTTTGAAGGAATGGTCCAGGCCCAGCCCCAGCTTGCCACCAGACTGATACAGCTCCTCAGTGAAAGAATCTGGACCGCCTACAGGCAGCTTGAAAATCTTATGATCAGACAGCCCTTGGGAAGAATGTATGATACACTGCTGATACAGATTGAGAAACAGAAAATACCGATTGAGATAAAAAGACCCCATAATTTTGAATTCGGATCAAAAGAGCTGTTTAACATGGTAGGGCTCTCCCCCATTGAAGGTGAAGCACTGATTGTAAAACTCCTTGAGGATAAGAACATAGCTCTGTCGGAGGGGAAGATAACGTCGACCGATTTATCTGAGCTCGAAAAAACAGTCCACTTTTTCAAGAAGCAGTCATCTCTGGAACGTAAACGGGAAGCGAACAAACAAAAATGAGAATAAAAGCAAAGCGAATACTGAAATACTCACTAATCCTTATATTTTCATCTCTCATAATTATTACATCCGGCGCATCAGTCTTCGTCTACTTTTACCCTGAAGAAAAAGTTCTTGAGCTGATAAAAGAGGCATCGGGAAAGGCTCTTGACCGGCCTGTTGAAATAGATTCTATAAAATATACCTTCAAGGGAATTCTCCTTTCTGACATTCAAATTCATGAAAGTGCAGACAAAGCAGACAATAAACTTCTCCTCCGTGCAGATGAGGCTCTGATCACCTTTTCACTCTTTTCGCTCCTTGGAGATGAGATAGATATATGGTCCATTTACCTGAAGGGCATGAAAATTAACTGGAGATTCAACAGAGACTGGACAGGCAATTTCCAGAAACTTGCAGAGGAACTGTCCGCAAAGGCATCTGCAGACAGTGAGGTCGACTCCGGCCGCAGTGTAAACCTGTCACGAATAGTTCTCGAGAACTGCGCACTTACTCTTGAAAATCTTCCTGATAAAATCAAGCCTCTTGAGGGAGAATATAAAATAAACAGCACTGTAAATGTTAATAAAAGCATGAACTTAAAGCTCTCAGACACTGAGATAACTCTCCCTCACAGAAGAGGAAAGCTTTATCCCCAGGTGACGGTTAACCTGGATAAAAATTTCACAGCCACCGGGAAGGTAGAGGTGAGCAGTTTAAATCTGCCCTGGACCTATAAATTCGGCCGCCTTCCCCACCTTTCTCTTCCCTTTGAAACCGTAAATGCTGTAGTTTACAACTTTGAACTGACAGAAGCTGGAGTAAAGGGCCGTGCAAAGGGAACGTGTACATTAAAAAACAGTTCGAAAATCGCCCATGTTGACGGCTGGTGCTACGTTGGATTTAAAAATCTTGAGGTAGCCATATCTGATGCAAAAGGCAAAGTAGATGAAACGTCTTTAACTCTAAATAATTTAACAATCGATGCAGACAGGGGCATAATTAAGAAATTCAAGGCATCAGACATCTCTGCAGATATAAGCGATCTGAAAATCATGGACAATTCATTGCCCCCGGGCCGGCAAGGATGCTGAGCATCTTGTTCTGCGGCGGAAGGAAAGCCTCCTCTGGAT
>CAYNFB010000239.1:0-3397 GCA_964396355.1 uncultured Leptospirales bacterium
GCGTTAACCTCAACGTGAGACTCAGTCAGATTGATGATAATCTTTTGCTCCTCTTCCATTCTCTGGCTGATGGTTCTTCTTTTCCTGACATTGCAGATAAGGCAGAGGAACTCTACGGTTTGTACTCGGCCGGCGGAGGCAGAATTCCCGATTCAATAAGTGCTGATTTTCTGGTTCAGGATAATGGTGTCCTTTTAAATAAGAAGTACGGCGCTGATATGGTTCGGCACGCGGCCGGTAAGGAATATGTTGATCTTGTAAAAAATATACTCAAGCTGGAACCTCAGATTCTGGGACATATCTTTAAGTCTAATCCTGCCATCCCGGTTTCTTTATTCAATGAGATATCCCGATGCTGCGGTGAAGTTTTTGAAAACAGCTATGAAGTTCTTAAAATTTCCCAGGAAAAAATCATCTCCATGATGGACACAGAAAAGGGTTGGGCCGGATATTTTTCTGCAGGACGCGGATCGGACGAATGGACTTCAACAGGGAGAATTTCTGAAACTTTTTTCAAAAATTTTATCAAGCTTCTGGATCGTGTCGACACAGTCTGCTCTCCCCTTTCGGGACAGAAACTCGGCACAAACGCAGGTTATGAAATTCTTGTCTCATCACTCCAATCTCCTCAGGAAAGTTCTGCGGGTGAAGAGTCTTCTCCTGCGCCTGGATCCGGTGACCAGAATGCCGGTGAAGCTATGGCCGCACCGGCTGTTGTCAGCACGGGCCTGCAGAAATCAATCTATCAGATATTTGAATTTTCCATGATTGAGAAAGAGTTTCAGAATCAGTTCCTTAAACTTCTTAATGATTACAAGACGATGAAAAATCCTTTAAGTTCCGAGGTGGACGGGAGGAAAATACGGCGTCATATAACGACGCTTTACTGGGATCTCTACAAACAGGTCTTCGTGAGGACTAAAATTGAATCCTCCATACCCCGGCCGGTGAAACTGATGATGAATTACGGATTCCTTGATGAGCAGATGCTGGAGCCCGAACAGCTCGGAGAACTCAACGAGCTGGCAAGGATGAGAGAATTCGCAACGGATATTCCGGTTATAGGTGAATATGAATTTCTCTCAAAGATATATTCCGGGAAGGTTGAGCCCAGCATTACAGAAATGGGACTCACATATGAGGGATTTCTCCGTGAACAGGAAAAGTACAGCAGGAGAAAAAAAGGCGATAAAACGCAAGAATCCGCAGAGGGTGAGGATCTTAACCTTGAGAAGACACTTCATGAGATAGGAGAGAGGGTTGCCAGTACTGTTGCCGTCTGTTCCGGGTCAACCTCCACTGCTTTTCCCATTCTCACCTCCGATGTTATGAAGGGCAGTCTGCGAAATTTTTATCGGTCAAAGGAAGATGTTGCTTCAATAGTTAAAAAACTTGTTGAAATAGATTTTTCGGCATTTTACAGGGAAACTGTTTTAAAACTTGATTCTGCAAGAGAGATAATAAAAGAGAACGTTGATCCTTACTTCATCATTCTCCCTTCCTATGGAACAAGGACTCTGCTCTGGCAGGAGGTTACTGGTAATAATAAGAGATCCAGAGGGCGCATTGTGATACCCGCTTTTTTTATGGGTGATCTGGAGAAAAGCCTTATGCATACCATTGCCTGCTTCAGGTGGGAGCTCAACCGTACTGTTAAGGGTGCAATGTGGGCCGATCCGATTGAGGGCGGTATAACCGGAGAGTATTTTGACTATGTGAACACCTATAAGAAGAACTCAAAGCTGTCACAGGAAGCGAAGGAGACTATAAAAATCCGGTTCAAGAGTCTGCGGACAAACCGGGATCGTTTTGCCGATGATTATACTACCTGGGTAGGATTTGAACGCGAGGGCATTATGAAGCTCAATAGTGTTGTCCGCGAAATGTTTTTTAAGCATATTCCCTTTCCGCAGGAGACGCGTGAAAAGCTTGAGAATATGCCTGCATTTAATAAATATGCAAACAGATATAAAAATGTGAAGAATAAGGAAATCGCCGCCTATGAGCGGAGATTCAAGAAGTATCAGGATGAGGCAGGGAATTATCCTGCTGAAATAGAAAAGTATTTTGCATTTCTGAAAAAGTAATTTTTCCGGTTATTATAATAAAATTGATAAATTCGTGGAGTATAGTATGGGTGTGAGAGTTTTTTATTCCGGATATACAGCAGTCTTATTTCTTGGTCTTGTTTTATTCCTGCCGTCCTGTTCAACAGGAAGTGTCAGGGCGGAGTCGGCAGAACCGGTTAAAAAAATTGAACCTGCAGTCAAATCACATGACACTGTGAAAGAGGATGAAAATTTAAAAAATGACGGTAAGGCCGAATTTTCAGAATATCTGGTAAATGAGAAATACTACTCTACTAACGGCGGATACTATCAGAGGAAGTATAAGAAGGATATTCTGGCTTTTACCGGGACAGTAATAAAAGATTTAGATCTCGATATATCAAAGGGCACAGTGGGATTCTATTTTGATAAGAAGTCAAATCACAGGGAAAGACTGTTTCTGGGGCTTGATGTTCATGTGGTCAAGGATAACAATCTGGACTACGGACGATTTTCCGTGGGTCTCATAAAGGAGGAAGTGATGTCTCTGATAGATGAGATCTACAAATACGGTCATATAATGCGGGAAAGAGAAATTGTCGGTGTTGTCGTAGGATTTAAGTGGAAGGAAGGAAATGAAAGTAAGCAGGTTAATATCTGGGTAAAGAAAGAAAATATTAACCTGGTTTATAAGGGCAAACTCACTGTCAATGAGATGTATCAGAGAAGCACTATCACAAATACTTCGGGGAAAATTATTCTTCTTCCGATATAGACTGAAGTACGGAACAGAGTTTCTTCATCTCCATCATTTTGCCTATAGTGATTCTCAGGTATTCAGACTGTACTGGCCCGGTGAAGTCTCTTACGAGAATCTTATTTTCTTTCAGGTGATTGTATATTTCCGATGATGGGATTCTGCTGTGTTTTACAAAGAGAAAGTTTCCTCTGGAAGGGACAATGGCGAAATTCATCTGTTCAAGCCTCTCCTCCAGGTATTCCTTGTTATTATTCAGCATGTTTAAATTGTAATTAAAGGTCTTTATATCTTTAAGCGCAGCTGCTGCACCTGCAATTGCAAGACTGTCCACATTGTATGAATCCTTTATCTTGAAGAAACCTCTTATTATATCTCTGTGAGCAACTGCAAGTCCAACTCTGAGTCCGGCAAGGGAATATGATTTAGAGAATGATCTTGTGACAATTACATTGTCGAATTCTTTTATCAGTTCTATTGATGATCCTCCGTAGAAATCGATGTATGCCTCGTCGACCACCATGAGACCTCTGTAAGAACCGAGAAATTTTCTTATTTTGTCTACCGATATCCCTGTACCTGTGGGGTTGTT
>CAYNFB010000239.1:3407-5980 GCA_964396355.1 uncultured Leptospirales bacterium
CATTCATCAGATTTATTTTATTGTGCAAGCGTCCGGCGGTATCAATAATTACCAGATCATAGTGCTTTTCCAGAAATTTGTCTAAGTCAAGATCCAGACTGCTGTCCAGATTTATCTTTTCGAATTTAATGCCGTTTCCCTGAGCCAGAGTGTCATAGAGCGAGTATGAGGGGTAGGGGAATGCGGCCAGGCCGTCCTTCTCTATGAAGCCCCTGAATATCAAAGTGAAAATTTCATCAGAGCCGTTTCCTACGAAGATATTATCCTCTGAGATATTATTCTGTTCGGCAAAAAGCTTCCGTACTGCAGATGCCTTTGAGTCAGGATATCTTCTCAGTCCCTCTCCGGCTGCAGCTTTTATTGCCTCAAGAACTGCGTCTGATGGAGGAAATGGATTCTCATTGGTGTTGAGCTTGATGTAGGTCTCTATATCGGCAGGCTGTTCGCCGGGAATGTATTCGTCCATTTCGTTAAGTGTACTGTTCCAGTATTTCATTTCTCTGCTCCCGGGGATTTTTCTGTGATAATCAGTGTGCAGCGCCGATGAGTTCATCTACTGATTCGATGGAGTTATCTTCCATATACTGTTTGAACTGGCCGGCAAGTTTCTCTGATATAGACGGCTCAACCATGTTCCCTGTTCCTATTGATACAGCCGATGCACCGGCCATGATGAATTCAATAACATCTTCAATATTGGATATGCCTCCCATGCCGATTATGGGAATCGATACCTTGTCGAATATCTGATATATAATTCTCACTGCCATGGGCTTTATCGCAGGTCCGCTGAGACCGGCTACTTTATTGTTGAAGTAGGGCTTTCTTTTTTTTATGTCGATTTTCATGCCGAGAAATGTGTTTACCGCAGATACCGCATCGGCCCCTGTTTCCTGGGCTCTCACTGCAAATTCGGTAATATCTGTGACGTTTGGAGAGAGCTTAACAATGAGAGGGCATGATGTAACCTTTCTTGCCTTTTCCAGCAGATCGGTGAAAACGGGCAGATTTGTGCCGAATGCCATCCCTCCGAGTTTTACATTGGGACATGATACGTTCAGCTCTACTGCATTTATCCCCTCCGTCTGAGAGAGAATGCGGCAGAGTTCGACGTTTTCTTCTATTGAATGACCTGCCACATTGGGTATTGCTGCAGCATTCATTTTTAAAAGAAATGGAAGCTTTTTGTCGAGAAATTCTTTTATTCCCACATTCTCAAGTCCGATGGAGTTCATTACTCCTGAAGGGGTTTCAATAATTCTGTTGCCAGGGTTTCCCCTCCTCGGCTCAAGGGAGAGGCCTTTTGTAAATACGGCCCCTATTTTTGATATGTCTACGAATTCAGAGAGCTCCTCTCCGTATCCGGCAGTGCCTGAAGCTACTGTTATGGGGTTTTTTAACGTAAGGTCGCCAATCTTTACAGTTGTATCCAAGAATTTCTCCAGTCATATTGTATTGATTCTTCATTTCAGAGGGCAGTAAACTCAATAAAAAGTATATGGTCAAGAATTAATATTGTCCTTTTTTTTATTTGACATGAAAACTCCTCCGTATGTGGTGATTAATCCCCTCTTGGGAAAGTCTGAGAGGGAGAAAATCAGCAGGGTAAATTAATGAATAAGAATATATATCTGGCCATGGATATTGACGGCACAATCTATGACGCCGGAGACATACTGGAGGAATCCTTCAGTGACGGCATTGAGTCCTGTATTAAAAGCGGCAGGGTGCCTGATCTGAATTTTCCGTCGAAAGAGGATATCGTAAAGACTCTTGGGCTGACTCTTTCAGAAATATTTATACAGCTCTTTCCTTCTCTTGAAAAGGATAACCGTGACGAGCTTTCATCAATCTGCACAGGAAATCTGGTCAATATGATAAGAGCCCGTAGAGGACTGCTCATAGAAGGGGTGGAGGAGACCGTTCCTGAGCTTTCTGAATCGGGATATCACATGCTCGTGGCATCAAACGGGGTCAAATCCTACGTCGAGGCAATTCTGGAGACCTATGATCTGAGGAAATTTTTCTCTCCTCCTTTCGTTTATCCTGAGGGTGAAATTGATGACAAGACCGGAGTGGTTGAATTCTACTGCAGTAATCTAAAAGATGCCGATCTGATAATAATGGTGGGCGACAGATTTACCGATCTTGAGGCGGCCAGAGAGAATAATATACCCTTCATCGGATGCGCCTTCGGGCATGCAGGGACAGCAGAGATGGAGGGTGAAAAGTACATCATACACAGTTTTGATGAGCTTCCTGCAATGGTAAGAAGGGTTGCTGAGGATGCCCTTGCCGGAGTTAAACAGGGAATGTGAAATTGTGTTTTTTTACGCAGAGCACCTGGGTGAATGTATCCGGCCGGCTGTATATTGAGAAATGAAGGAGAACGGTATTGCTATGAATAGATTAAGATTATCAGGAACCGCAGTATTTTTCACTGCCGGGCTGCTGATCTGCTGCATTTCCTGCACTTCCTGCACTTCCAGCAGAGAAGAGAAGTTCAATGTCTCAAGGCCTCTCCTTGGAACAGTGGTGAGTTTTGTGATAAACGGCAGTTCTTCTGAAATTCC
>CAYNFB010000240.1:0-5978 GCA_964396355.1 uncultured Leptospirales bacterium
GGAGAGCTCGTGGTTTATGACGGCACAAACTGGGATTCTATTAAATTATCTCAAAATGGTTTGGGAACAAGTTATGTTTACTCCTTTTCATTTTCCCCATTGGGTCAACTTTGGATAGCAAGCAATAAAGGAGCTGCTTGTTATGATGGCCAGAGCTGGTCAACCTTCACATATGAAAACAATTCCCTTCCGCATAATTGGGTCTATGCTATTTGCCCATTAGAAAATGAGGTTTGGTTTGGAACATATTTGGGTCTAGTTCGGCTTGATGGAAATGGTTTTGAACTGTTCGATCATGAAAACAGTATATTGCCTCACCCTACCGTGGGGGCTTTATTACATGATGGTGAAAAACTTTGGATATCTACAAAGGGTGGTATTGTAACATTTGATGGAGAAAATTGGGAAAGCTTTACACCGGAACCGGGATATCACTGAACCTGAGCCCCTGAAGGGAGAGGAATTTCTCCTCTTCATCACCTCTTTTTATTTTTTCAAGGGGCCTGGTGTATCCTGTTCCCCGGAGAGGATTTTCATTTTTTATATCTATCAGTTCGGATATAGAATGTACTGAATCACCGGTAATATTGGCTGGTTCCCTGAATAGAACAGCTGTGACCTCGTCGCCGATTATCAGGAATCTGTACTCCTCTCCTTCGATGAATTCTTCAATGATAATTGTGCTGTCGTGGAGAAATGCCTCATCCACGGCATTGAGGTACTGTTCTATATCTGGGGAATCCTTCAGTATGGTAATTCCAATTCCAAAGTTAGTGCTTCTGGGTTTGACTACCGAGGGTCCGGATGAAAATAATTTGAAGTCATCCTCGGCTATCTTTCTCGAAGTATAAATCTTTCCTTCTGGAACTCTAACTCCTTTTTCGTTAAGGACAATCTTGGTAACGGCCTTATTTTCCATAATCAGAGGAGTTACGTAATTATCCAGAGAGGTCCTGG
Source organism: uncultured Leptospirales bacterium (assembly GCA_964396355.1). Lineage (GTDB taxonomy): Bacteria > Spirochaetota > UBA4802 > UBA4802 > UBA5550 > CAYNFB01. Next base: position 958 of record CAYNFB010000240.1, read on the forward strand.
TCGCCTGTTTTACGTATTCAGTTCTGCCGTTTTTTCTAAGACGCATGAAGTTATCCTCCCTGTCAAGGATCTCGACATCAATACCTCTTCTTAAAGCTTCCTTTATGAGAATCTGCGTAGAGAGTTCAAGATCTTCATATCCTGGTGTTGTAAAGTCCATATTCTATTCCTGTAGGTAACTGCTGCATCCGCTGCAGCTTCCGTTTTTTTTAAAGATACATGATTCAGGGTTGGCGATTTCTATTCCCATGGGGCATAATCCTGATTCTGACTGTATATGCTCAAGTGACTTGCGCAGCCCAAACTGAAGGTAGCTTTCGTCTCTGCTGATCATCTCGGATATAATCATCTGTGACGGCAGAAGCGAGTGATCCTCTGTCTTCTGCATCTGCCGGGCTATAGTTTCTATATAATTTTTTCCTGATTTTTCATCCATCATGGCGGCAATGCCTTCCAGCTCCGTGAGAATTGATCGGGCCATTGCATCAAGGTGACCCGTTGACTTGTCTGTGCCGCTGAGCTCAAGGCCGGCTGCTCTGCCGAAGAGGGCCGCTCTCTGCGAATTCTCATCAATAACAGCAGTTTCCTCTGCTGAGAGCAGGGGGCTTTCCTTAAACAGGCAGAAGATCATAAACATCTGAGTGAAGTAAAGCTGTTCGAGCCCGATGCCGGCTCTGTCAAAGGGGTTCAGATCAAACGCCCTTATCTCGAGATATTCAATTCCGCGTTTCTCAAGCGCATTGATCTGGGTTTCTCCCGACCGGGCAATCTGCTTGAATCTTATGGGAGAGTAATATTCATTTTCAAGCTGGAGGAGTCTGGAATTAAGCTGTATCTGCTCATTGTTTCTGTATAGCCCCATGCTTTTATAATGGCCGCTTTCGGTGTTCATCAGTATTTGCAGATCGGATATGTATTCGGCCAGGCTGTTGTATGATACACTGAAATTTTCCTGCTGCTTATTCTGGTATCCCAGTCTGCTCATTCGGATGGAGGTTATGTTTCCGCTTAATTCCCGGCTGCGCTCTGATCTGCACAGACACTGAAGCGAGTCAAAATCGCTTCCCATATCCTGAAGGTATTTATGGTCTGCAGTTGGTGATGCTCCGAAGAGATAGATCAGTAGCCATCTGTATCTTAAAAAATTTCTGGCCAGAGAGAAGTATGCCTCATCTGTAAATTGCCGGAAGTCAGCAAGCGGGTCATACTCATCGTGAAGTATTTTCCAGAAATCTCTGTGAAATGAGAAGTTGAAATGTATTCCCGAGATCATCTGCATTTTTTTGCCGTATCTAACTGCAAGTCCGCGTCTGTATACCTCTTTTTCTCTTCCGGCAGGAGAGTTTCCGTAAGAGGCTACAGGTATTTCATCCTCATCCGGAAGCGATGCGGGCATACTGAGAGGCCAGAGCAGCTCCCGGCCGATGACCTGCTCTGCATCGCCCTGGAGTTTTTCCAGATATTTCAGACTCTCCTCCACAGAAGGGAGGGGCGGTGTGATCAGTTCTATCTGACTCTCGGAAAAGTCCGTAGTGACGAAGGGGTTATCCAGCTTATCTCCAAATGCAGAAGGGTGAGGTGTCATTGAGAGATCACCATCCTTATCTGTACGCAGAGACTCTTTTTCCAGTCCCCACTTTCCCTTTCTCATTAGTTTCTTTGCATCAGAACCTGAGAAGAGAGATTTTGAGTTTGTTAAATTCCATTGCATAAAAAATTATTCCTGTATATTGCAGTCTGAAAAGATGTTCTACTGTTTGATGATTGTCGAACAAACTTGTTAAAAAAAATCAGTCAGTGAAGCATTTCACCAGATCAAGTACCTCTTCATTTATTTTACATGATACACTCTGACCGCTGCGGGTGCAGTCGATGAGGCCTGCATTCTGGAGTTCCTTCAGGTGATGAGAGATGGTTGAGCGGGATATATCCATACAGCCGCATGCTCTGGTAAATGCCCTGTCGATGCCGGAACAGCATTCTCCTTCTTTCCCGCCATTAAATTCCCAGTCATAGATGTTGAGAAAAAGTTTCAGTCTCTGTGTGCTTGACAGAGCCTTAAATATTTTAGCCAGTCTTTCAAGTTCCATTGTTCGACAAGTATAGAACAGTCTTTATCTGGTCAAGTTCTTTTTAATTATTTTAAAGCTGTATCCCCGTGCAGCGGGATAATAAAAATTGTTCTGTGCATTCTTTTTTAAAAATGCAGGATATATCATTCCTTCCTGAAGAAGAGGTATGGGCCTCGGTCCAGCCCAGTCTCCTGATGGGATGAAGTGATCGTATATGACGGTAATTTTATCGCCCTTCACCAGCCCGGAGCTGCTTCTATCTACCTCAAGTATCTTTGCCTCTATTGTTATCCGCCTTGTGTCGCAGAAGAAACAAAAATCTTTGCTGACATCAGTTACCTTAATAGTCAAAACCTCAGGCGATTTCTGCTGGTCTTCAATATAATACTTTAGCTGGATTTCTCCGGATAAATAGAGAGAAGTCATCATTATTATAGAAAAAAATATCAGTCTTTTCATGTCAGCTCCTGTAATCCCGGTGATTTATTGATTAGTAGAGTCCTGAAAAAATTCAGGATTGTCAACTGATTTAGATTTACTATGATAGAGTTCTATGTCAAAGCTAAAAATATGATCTAATTTGAAAAAAACAGTTGAATATGCGCTTATTTGAATAAAATATTATAATATAACAATACTATTTCAGGAAGTATATAATGAATCAAGGAAATCCCCTCATGCTTCAGTATTCAATATTTCTCGTTCTTGCAGTAGTTACTGCTCTGGTCATTATACCAATTACTGTGAATGCCTGGCTTAGATTCCGCACGTCAGAGGGGAGGATTCTGATCGGATATCTGATTTCCGGATGCTGGCTTCTCATCGCGGCAACAATGGAACTTCTCACCGTTTCGGAGGGCTTTACATATTTCTTTGCAGTTGCCCAGTATCTTTCTTTCGTCTCTCTTCCGGTGCTCTGGTTTAAGTTTGCAGTTACCTATACGGGCAGGGGACTTTTTAAAAATAGAATGTTTGCTGTTCTGGTCTGGATCGTTCCTGTAATATCATTTATCATGGTTGCGACAAATTCATATCACGGTCTGCACTGGTCATCTTTCCGGTTTGAGAAAGCAGGGCATTTTCTGGTAATGAAGACTGTTTTTGGAAGATGGTTCTGGGTACACTTCGTCTACTCCTATACTCTCTTTTTTGCAGGCGCATTTCTAATAGGTTTTAACTACTTTTTTAAGAAATCAAAGTTTTCAAAACAGTCAATATGGGTTACAGGCGGGTCTGTCATCCCTCTGGTTTTTAATCTGGCCTATGTTTTCAGGGTATTCCCCGGTATGGATACGGATTTCACACCTGTGAGCCTCCTCCTTGCAGGATTTGCATTTTCAGTGGGCATAAACCGGTACGGCCTCTTTGATCTGATGCCTGTGGCGCAGCACATAATTGTGTCTACCATCCCTGATCCTGTGGTTGTAATCGACCGGAAGGACCGGATTATTGATGCTAATCCCGCGGCTATAAGGGTATTTTCAATTACCGGGGATCCCGGCGGTCAATCTCCTGCTGCATATACTGATCTTTCAGATATAGTTAGTAAAAAGCTTCACTCAGAGCTGGTTCCGGTCATTACCCCCGACGGAGAAAGATGGTTTGATATACGGGAGGAATCTGCTGATTCAGTACGGAATAGTGCAAGAGTGATTGTGTTTCGGGACGTTACAGACAGAAAGAGAATGAGCGATGAACAGCAGACTCTTATTTCAAAACTCCAGGATGCTGCTGATGAAATAAAAAAATTGAGAGGCATTATACCAATTTGTGCAAACTGTAAGAATATAAGAGATGATGAGGGCTACTGGCATCAGGTAGAATCCTATCTGTCATCAAATGCAGGTGTGGAATTCACTCACGGGATATGTCCCCAGTGCAGAAAAAAGCTTTATCCGGATATTAGCGAATAATTTTTCGAATATAACATTGAAGACATGACAGGAGGATAACGTGATTGAAGAATTCGGTGAATCAGCTGATTATGACAAGTTTAACCTGTTTTACGTTGAAGCAATAATGAGCGATACTGCATTTCCCAGGCTGAGTCAGATAAAACCGATTTTTGAAAAGATAACCTTTTATGAATTTATTTCGCTTATGCAGCAGGTATTTGACTCCAGCGACTATGAGCTGACCCAGCAGTTCTTTTACTTCCTCATACTCTTTCGCGACATGGAACATCTTCAGCGTTATATTAATTCAGCCGATTTCGGCATAGAAATGCTGGAAAAATTAATTATTTTTACATACGGATACTGCACTGTTCATGATCATTCTACCGAGAGAATAATCGATGAGATCCTCTATTTTCTCAGTAATGACCGACTCCTTGAGCTGGCAGAAAAATCTGAGTATATATATAATGACAAGCTTCTCCTCTTTTTTATTCTTTCAAAGTTTGATATTGATATGCTGAACCGTTATTTTTCAAAGATAAAAAATATCCCGGATTTTATAAACTACTTTCTCCGGCTTCCCGAGGATGTGCTGAGATCTATTATTTCACGTAATTATCATCTTTTTCAGTATATTATGCTCATGATGGCAGAAAGTGATTCGGAGCACGCTGTATCAGAAGAATTTTATGAAAGGTACAGAGCGGATATTGAACAGTTCAGCAGACTGAATGATATTATACGTGAATACAGAACTATGGGGAGTTTTGACCATGAAAAAGAACTGCCGTTCAACAGGAGGGATATGAGCCGGATTTCCTTCCTTGTCAACATGATCAAGGAGCTTCCTGACTCTGAACGTGCTGTAGAGTATTTTGATGGTGAACACGTTTTTCTTGACGAAATGGAGAAAAAAATAGTCCTTGCTGTTGTAAATGATCCTCTTCTGAGGGACACCTTTAATCATTATGACAGCATGTTTGACGTAGACTGAGGTACTGTTAAAGGCTGTAGTCTCCGGCTGCTTCGGGCTGATATAATATTGATTCAA
>CAYNFB010000241.1:0-5951 GCA_964396355.1 uncultured Leptospirales bacterium
AATATTTTTTAGTAACGGATATTAAGGGCACCACCGCAGGTGGTTTAGTTCAACAAAAAATATATGCTGCGTCGCTTTGCTCCTCGGCCTTCGGCACATTTATTTATTCCCTGCTTCGCTGCGCTCGCCTGTCGGAAATAAATAAACGTCATATATTCTTGCCGTTTTCTAAAAGCGATGCTGACATATCAGTAATTATCAATCTTTTATCAGTTCTATACCTGCAATACATACATCATCTTTAAATTCATCTGATCCGCAGAAATCTATCAGATTGCGGTATATGTGTTCGACGTAATCTTTTATATTCATCTCAGTGTTCTGACTTAATACATTTTCCAGTATATCCTCAAAAGTGCTGCGTTCATCGTTTTCGGCTTCTGTAAGTCCGTCAGTATAAATAATCAGTTTATCTCCCGCACTTAGGTCTGCTGATTTTTCTTCAAGAAAAATATCCTCCATTACGCCCAGCATGGGCCCCTTCGAATCAAGGGTAGTAATTATTCCTTTATCAGTAATGAGATAGGGCAGGTTGTGCCCGCCTCTTGAGTATATGAACTTCTTACTTTGAATATCGCATATTCCGTAAAAGGCAGTGAAGTAGATATCAAGATCAAGTTCAATGATGCGGCTGTTTATGTAGGCCAGCAGCCTTGAAGGTTCTCTTCGTTTTTCTCCGGCAGAGTTAATCAGTACTTTCAGCATTCCCGTGAGAAGCGCTGCATGAATACCGTGACCGTTTACATCAGCGATAAAAATTCCAAATTGATCTTCATCTCTGAATTCCGTGAAGCTGTATATGTCTCCGCCGATCTGTATGACCGGTTTATAAACTGTGTGTACATCCACTCCGGGAATTGAGATTTTTCCTGAAATAAAATTTTTCTGCAGAATTCCTGCAAGTTTGAGATCCCGGTTCATCTCTTTTTCTCTGTCGAGGAGCTGATTCTTCTGTGCGTCAATTGTTTCAAAGGCCTCTTTCAGTTGAAGAGTCATGCTGTTGAAAGATTTAGAAAACTCACCCATGAAGTCCACAGTCCGGTTGAAATCCCCGTCGGCAATACGCTTTGTCGTCCATGTAAGATGGTTGAGATTTGCCTGCATATTTTTTAACGCGTCGTGTATTCTTATTCTGCCTCTTGGTATTTCACTGGATAAATCCCCCCTGGAGAGAGAAAATGCCGACTCTGTATAACTGTTGATTTTTTCAATAAGTTCATTCACTATCAGGGCATGGGAACGCACTTCCTTATCCGGATAATCATCAGGAACTGCAATGGGGCTGCTCTCCGCACCCTTAAGCATTGAGTTTAAAGCATTGGTGATATTTTCTAATATTTTTAAATCATCATTCACTTTATAAATCAGCCTTGAGTTTTCTCATCATTAGTCTGAGTAGCCTTGAATCTGCAGACTCTGTCCCCCGAGCACCAGCAGTCTACCTCTTTAACTGTGAATTTCTTTCCTGTCTGTTCGTAAAGCAGGCCGCTGAAAAAACCTTCATCGTAATTGCATATCTCTTCATCGCATATAGGCAGTCCTGAACAGTCAAGATCCTCAGCAAGGGTCAATGTCAGCTCCATTCTATCTATATCTACAGATTCCATTCGGAGTATGCCGATTTTCATATCTTTAAGAATAACCTGGAGCTCGTCTAGAAAATCATTGAAATCATCTGTCTTTGATATCATGTTTTTATGGAATTCTCTGCCGGAAAGTTCTCCTGCCTGATAAAAAAATATATCGGCCTTTTCCACTCCGACTTCCTTAATCAGTACATCCCGCAGAGTGTACTGCATCAGTCTGTATATGCTTACATCAACAGTGGAACCCAGATTCGGCCTGCCGAGATCTATATCACCAAGCATCTCCCATTTGAATTTTTTGGAATCTCTTTCATCTTTGAACATCCTGTCCTCTTCTTCTATTTAAACATATTCTCCAGCCGGCTGCAGATATATAGTTAAAGTAGAACTATAATATCTCAGCTGCTTTGTACTCCATCTGCGGCGCTTAACCGGTATGTAAATCTAATAAAATATTCACATAAGTCAAGATTTTTACAGTGTTGCTTATAACCTCTTTCTTTCCCAGCAGCTTAGATAAATAGAGTTAAAAAAATGGAAAGTTTAATGAGCGGCAATGGCTTGCTGTTATCATGTCCGGCATAGGGCAGGTATTGGCGCTTCGAAAATCACAGAAAAAAATTGAATATGCCCGGATAGAATATGACGGAGCGGGAGAGAGAAACCGGTATATCCATGATAAGAAAAGCGGTGAAGTGTGACATCTTTGCGGGCTACTTCTTATATCCTTTGTCTTCCGGGAGATTATCCTGCCGCGCAGACAGGCCGACAAGTTCATCGCATCTTTCATTTAAAGGATTGCCTGCATGACCTCTGACCCATCTGAACTCGATATCCAGCGGCTCAGTAAGGTCGAGAAGTTCGCTCCATAGATCCGGATTTACCGCAGGCTGTTTGTCCGATTTAATCCATCCGTTTTTTCGCCACTTTTTTGCCCATCCCTTTGATATTCCGTTTACCACGTAACTTGAATCGGTGTATACTGTTATGTGTTTATCCCTGTATTCAAGCTCCCGAAGAGCAACTATAACTGCCGTAAGCTCCATCCGGTTGTTTGTTGTTAATCTGAATCCGCCGTTTTTTTCTAAACGCTCATCGCCGTATATCTGAACAATACCGTAACCTCCGGGGCCGGGATTATTGATGCTTCCTCCGTCGGTGTAAATTGTAACCTCTCCGGGCTTTGGATCTGTATCAGTGTGAGATGATTTTTTTGAAGAAGTGTTCTTCTTTCCAGGAGAATAAGATGGCGATTTGAGCCACTGCTCCGCCTCAGCTCTTGAAGGGAAACTTCTGTATAGAGCACCTGCAAATCCTCTGACCTGTTGTTCAGCCTCGGGCCAGGATGTATATAGTCCGGGGCGTACCCCCTTTGCTACTGCATAATATTTTTTCGGCGCCATTATTTCATCCATCCATTATATCGTGTTATAATAGGGAGAATGAATAAAAATTTCAAGCTAAAAAGTCAAGTCTATTCATCTGCCATTTGGGTTTAACGTTAAATTTGTATAGATAACTTAATGTTAAACAATCTGATTCTGCACCGGGCGTCAGCAGATTTTAATCACTTCCCCCCGGGGGAAGTTCAGTAACAATTTTCTATACCAGATGTATTTATTGCTTGTCTATTTTTCTTATTAATTTTATGCCTAATTTTCATTAAATTGTATTTAATATATTACTCATAAAGAAATTGGATTATAACTTTGCCTTTTCATGTTAATAGTAATACCTTCGCTGCAGGGCTTTTTATTTTCTTTTATTCTTAATTTTGATGAATCTTTCTTCATATTTTAAATCAATATTTTACGATAATACATTATAGGAGAATTATGGGGTTTAATAAAAAAACACTGGATTTCCTTGTTGATTCAAAACTATTCGCATCCTGCTCCCGTATAGATCTTTCGAGAATTGCCCCTCACATCAGGCAGGTAAATCTAAAAAGCGGTGATGTGCTTTACAGTACAGAAAAGGATGCTGAATATTTGTATCTGGTAATCAACGGGAAAATAGAGCTTCAGTCGGGCAAGAGGGTTCTGAGTTGTCTTTCTGAAGGTTCGGTCGGGGAAGAGGCTATCCGTAAGGGTGCTAAGTATCTTACAACGGCTGTCGCCAGAGAGGACAGTTCTGTAATTGCAATCCCCCGGGATAAAATGGCAGACCTCTTTGAAAATTATCCCGGAATGAAGGATAGTATCTATTCATCTCTGGTTAATCATCATGCCTTTGTCAAAATGGGTAATGATGCATTTATCAGTGGTGAAGGGAAGAAGAAGGAAGGAGGCGATGGAATAGTTGATATCGTCGGATGGTTTCTTACTATTCTTATTCCGGCTCTGATATTTTTTACTGGTGATATAACAGGCTTTGCCTGGAAGAGCCGAATCTTTATGACAGTAGCCAGCGCCACTGTTCTTATGTGGATTTTCAGGCTCGCTCATGAATTTATTCCGAGTATTCTTGCGGTTCTTGTTATACTCATACTGGACATTGCACCTGCTTCGGTGGCTCTGTCGGGATTTACCTCGGGCAGTTTTTTTATGGCCATGAGTATATTCGGAATAAGTGCTGTTCTGGTCTCTTCTGGGCTTACTTATCGGCTGGTTATAAATCTTTTGAGAATAATGCCGCTGTCTCAGTTCTGGCATTCCTTTGCAATATTTGTGACTGGTATTTTTCTAACACCTCTGCTTCCTTCTGCAAACGGAAGGGTCAGTCTGGCAAGCCCTATTCTCACCGACATGGTAGAGTCTCTTGGCTACAGAAAAGGAGGAAAGGCATCCACACGACTGGCTGTGGCGACATTTGCCGGTTTTACAATGTTTTCCAGTATTTTCCTGAGTAGTAAGGCTATACACTTCATTGTCTTCGGTCTTCTTCCTTCACAGGTGAGAGAGCAGTTCAGCTGGAGCTACTGGTTCTACGGCGCATCTGTTGCCGGGCTGGTACTGCTGGTTCTCTATCTGATCAGTACTCAGATTATATTTAGAAATGATGAGAAACCCGTACTGTCGAGAGATATAATAAATGCTCAGCACAAAGTTCTCGGCCCCCTCCGCAGACAGGAATGGGCCGCTCTGGGCGGAATAATCCTTTTTGCTGCAGGGATTGCAACATCTTCAATTCACAAGATTCAACTTCCCTGGGTCGGCCTTACTGTTCTCTACATCGTTCTCGCCTTCGGATATTTGTCAAAGTCGGATTTCAGAATTAATATCGACTGGACATTTCTTGTATACCTCGGTACTCTCCTGGGTCTTGTGAGATCTATGTCTTACATCGGACTTGATCAGCAGCTGGGACAGCATCTTTTATGGCTGGGAGAATACACAAGAAGCAACTTCTCTTTGTTCGTTCTGCTGCTTTCTGCAAGCATAATTGGTTTAAGAATATTTATCCCAAATAATGCCACTGTTGCGATTCTTGCAACCGTTCTCTTTCCTATTGCAGCTCTTAGCGGAGTAAACCCCTGGGTTGTGGGATTTATTATACTAATAATGAGTGATGCCTGGTTTATGCCATATCAGTGTACGTATTACATACTCTTTGATGATTTGACGAGCTCCAGAAGACTTTTTGACAAGAAACTAATGCTGAAATTTAATCTTGTTTCAATTTCTTTCAGACTTATTGCAGTTTATGCTTCTATACCATTCTGGAGGATGATTGGAATATTATGATGACGAGAATAGTTAGAATACTGACCGGAATATTTGTGGCTCTCATGCTTGTATTCCTTGTGTCGACCAATCTCAGCAAGCCGAGAGTTCTCGTGCTGCACAGCTACAGCACTGCTTTTTCCTGGGTTGTGGATATCGATAAGGGGCTGAACCGGATTCTTGAAAGTAAGGCATACTCCATCAGATGGCATTATATGGATACGAAGAGACATCCATCTGAAAAATACAAGGTTAAGGCCGGAGAGACTGCCAGGAAGATGATCGACAGCTGGAATCCCGATGTAATTATTGCTGTTGATGATAATGCGCAGAAGTATGCAGCGGCATACTATAATAATCACCCTTCAATAAATATTGTATACACAGGGGTAAATGCAACGCCCGAGTCATATAATTATGACAAAGCAGTGAATGCAACTGGTGTGCTTGAAAGAATTCCCTTTAATGAATTCAGAGAGGTTTTCTCCCAGATCCTGCCGTCGGATAAAATGCGCATTGTTCATATCTCCGATGCGTCAACTACATCGAAGCTCATACATGAGGAACTTGAAACTGTGAAATGGTCGCCTCTGAAGCTAATCCATTCTTTCCAGTGCGAAACCTTTGATCAGTGGAAGAGCGCAATCAGGAAAGCCCATGAAATAGGAGATATTCTTCTCATTACACATTATCATACGAT
>CAYNFB010000242.1:0-1973 GCA_964396355.1 uncultured Leptospirales bacterium
GGATATAATCAGTGCGACTGATCATTCAGTAAAAATCATAGTAGACGGCGGATTCAGAGATGGTGTAGATATAATGAATGCACTTGCACTGGGAGCACATTCTGTACTGATAGGCAGACCGGTTGCAATTGCGACAGTAGGAAAGGGGTCTGCAGGTGCTGCGTTCTATATGAATCACATAAAGCAGCAGCTTGAAAAAGCAATGATACTAACAGGATGCAGCAAACTGGAAGATATAGGAAAAGACATAATCAGAAAAATTTAAGGTTACTGCTCACTAACGGGCGTTAGAGAACAGTAACCTTATATATAGTTTCGCCGGTATGCGCTATAACAAAATATTACTTAGTATAATCAAAGAATCCTTTGCCGGATTTCCTTCCAAGAAGTCCGCCTCTTACCATTTTCTTTAAAAGGTAATTAGGACGATATTTTGGATCTCCATATTCCTCATATAGAACATCCATTACAGCCAGAACAACATCGTTTCCAATCATATCAGAGAGAGCAAGCGGTCCGATTGGATGATTCGCTCCAAGCTTCATTGCTTCATCAATATCAACGGCACTTGCAACGCCGTCTGCAAGAATACCTATTCCTTCATTTATCATAGGTACAAGAATTCTGTTTACAACAAAGCCAGGTGCCTCATCAACCTCAACAGCATTTTTTTTAACTGACTCTACCATATCTATAATCTTTTTCGTTGTTTCATCTGATGTAGAAATCCCTTTTATTATCTCTACAAGTTTCATTACCGGTACGGGATTGAAAAAATGCATGCCTATTACTTTGTCCGGCCTGTTCGTTGCTGAAGCAATATCAGTAATTGAAAGTGATGATGTATTTGTTGCAAGAATTGTCTTACTGTCACACAGCTGATCCAATTCTGAAAAAATCTTTTTTTTAATTTCCATATTTTCAACTGCTGCTTCAATGATTACATCTGCATCTTTCAGATCATTTAATTCTGTAGTAGTTTTAATTTTAGAAATTATCTCCGCTTTTTTCTCAGCAGTTATCTTTTCTTTCTTAACACTTCTGTCCAGATTTTTCCCAATTACGGCCAGTCCTTTCTCAAGGTACTCATCTTTCAAATCGCGCATAACAACATCGAAGTTATTCTCAGCCATAATCTGAGCGATTCCTGCTCCCATGGTGCCTGATCCTAATATAGCTATTTTCATTTTTGTTCCTCTTTATCTCTTTCTGTTTATTTAGTATTGAAATGGGGGCTTCTTTTTTCAACAAAAGCTTTCATACCCTCAGCCTGATCTTCGGTTGCAAAGCATAACCCGAAAATCTGATTTTCAAAAGCTATAGCTGTTTCAATATCAGTTTCTATTCCTCTGTTTATTGCCATTTTTGAATATCTCACGGCAATCTGAGCTTTAGCAGAAATCTTTCCGGCAAGCTCCATGGTTGTATCCATAAGTTCCTCTGCAGTAACCACTCTGTTTACAAGACCAATTCTCTCTGCTTCATCAGCTGAGATATAGTCACCAGTAAAGATCAGCTCTTTTGCCTTGGCAGCTCCTACAAGTCTGGGCAACCTTACACATCCTGAATATCCAGGAGAAATTCCAAGGCTAACCTCAGGCTGACCGAACTTAGCCTTTTCAGAGGCAATTCTTAAATCACAGCTCATGGCAAGTTCGCATCCACCTCCTAATGCAAAACCGTTTACAGCAGCAATTGTCGGAATTTTCATTTCATCAATTTTTCTGAATACAGACGAACCAAGTTCACCCCAGGCTCTTCCCTCTTCACTGTTAAAATCAATCATTGAGGGGATATCAGCTCCTGCAACGAAAGCCTTACCTTCACCTGTTATTATTAACACATGTACAGCAGGATCTTCAGATATTAAATCTACAGCCTTACCCAATTCAACAAGTACCTGCCTGTTTAAAGCATTAAGGGCACGGGGTCTTGTTATTGTGAGCAGACCAATATGTCCCTCCTTGGTGAAT
>CAYNFB010000242.1:1983-5909 GCA_964396355.1 uncultured Leptospirales bacterium
AAGTTGATCGACCGCCTGAAGCAGTACGACCCGGAAGAGGCCGTCGCGCTGGTAAAGCAGGTCGCCAAAGCCAAGTTTGACGAGATGGTGAATTTAACATTTTCAAATTGAATTTCTGACCTTAAGTTCATAGTCGGCCTCTCTTTAATATTTTTTTAACCAGCGCCTGCAATAATGATTCTGTATTTATGCACTGGACAATCTAATTAACGGATACGTCTTTAAATTTTTTTTGGAAATTCTTGAAACATTTATTACTTCAAAGGAAAAATTAAATTCTTATAAGTTTAAAGTAAATTCAAAGAAACAATTTTAAACTGAATTTTCCCTGCTATGTTCAGATTTCTCGTACAACGTGAATACTTTAACTGTTTAATTTTTTTAAAAGATCATTTTATTATACTATTCTTAAGCTAAATTCTTTTTTTTTGCAATAGCAGGGTCATCTATTCTTCCGTGGTCACAAAAGTTATTTCTCTGTAGTCACTTAGTGACTATAAAGATAGCCATTATGATTATTGCAGCATAACACGTGTTATATAATTTAAAAAAAATATTTTTTTTGGTTGACAATTGAATAGTAACGGATCTACGCCGGATTTGCCGATTCAGAAAAATTCGGTAATTACTAAAAGTTTATGGAGGCTCTGTTATGAATGAAGTCGTAATAGTTGGAGCATGTAGAACACCAATAGGAAAATTTCTTGGAAGCCTGAAAGACGTTCCCGCAAGACAACTTGCAGTTACAGCCGGGAAGGAAGCAATTAAAAGATCTGGAGTTGATCCTTCAACAATTGATGAAATTGTAATGGGCCAGGTTTACCAGCACATGCAGGATTCACTCCCCGCAAGAGCAGTTGGCCTTGCCTGCGGACTTCCTGACAGAAGCTCAGCCATGGTTGTAAACCAGAACTGTACATCTGCCATGAGAGCCATGGAAATTGGAGCTCATAACATTATGCTTGGAAAAACTGAAAGTGCTCTCATCGTCGGCGTAGAGAACATGACAAGAGTACCTTATATGATGCCAAACGGAAGAACCGGATATAGAATGGGAAATGGCGAACTGGTAGATGCCCTCCTCCATGATGCACTCTATGATGCTCTTGTACCGGGTCACATGGGAATGACTGCAGAAAACATTGCTGCAGAGTGGAACATCACCCGTAAAGACTGCGACAATCTCGCTCTAATCAGTCATCAAAGAGCTGCAAAAGCAGTGGCAGAGGGATCTTTTGAAGAAGAAATAATTCCTGTAGAAGTCAAGGGTCGAAAAGGGAAAGTAACAATTTTTGATAAAGATGAGCATTTCATACCCGATGCAAACCTTGAAGCTATGGGAAAACTCAGACCAGCATTTAAGCCTGATGGAGGTGTTGTTACAGCAGCAAATGCATCAGGGATAAATGACGGAGCAGCATCACTTGTACTTATGTCAAAGAAAAAAGCTGATGAACTTGGCCTTAAGCCTCTTGCAAAACTTGTCAATTCCTGCAACTGCGGTGTTGAGGCAAGAGTTATGGGACTCGGCCCTGCTGAAGCGATTCCAAAATGTCTCAAAGAAGCTGGAATGAAATTTGAAGATGTTGACTACTGGGAAATCAATGAGGCATTTGCTCCTCAGTTTATCGGATGCCAGAAAAAGCTGAAAAAAGATCACGGCATGGATCTTTCAATGGACAACGTTAACCACTATGGATCAGGAATAGCACTTGGACACCCCATTGGATGTACAGGAATCAGAATTATTGTAACTCTGATTTATGAGATGAGACGCAAGGGATATAAAAACGGCGGAGCATCACTATGTGTTGGAACAGGTCCTTCAATGGCATCACTATGGACAACAGAAATATAATATTATAAATGGAGGCACAAAATGAATTCAGTAATAAATGACACAGCAGCAAGTATTAATTTTAAACTTTCCGAAGAACAGGAAATGATCAGGCAAATGACGGCTGAATTTGCCGACAATGAAATAAAACCCTTTGCAGGGGATTGGGACAAAAAAGATGAAGTTCCCATGGATGTACTTAAAAAAATGCATGAGCTGGGTCTCACAAATATCGGAGTACCCGCTGAATTCGGCGGACAGGGACTGGACAATCTCACCAGATATACTGTAGCAGACGAACTCGCACAGCGTGATGCCGGTATAGGCACGACAATTGTAGCATCATCTCTTCTTGCATCTGACCCGGTAATTGTCGGAGCAAATGATGAACAGAAAAAATGGTGGTTCGGCAGAATGCTCGAAGGTGCCATGTGCGGATTCTGCCTGACAGAGCCTGAAGCAGGATCTGATGCTCTTGGCATGTCGACTAAAGCTGTAAAAGACGGAAATGACTGGATCCTGAATGGAACAAAGCAGTTTATAACTAACGGCGGTTTTGCGAAACAGTTCACAGTGTTTGCTACAACAGACAAGAAGCTTGGAAATAAAGGAATCTGCGCTTTCATGGTAGACAAAGATTTCCCAGGAGTTAGCGTCGGCAACAAAGAGGATAAACTCGGAATAAGAAGCACCAGTACAACAGAAGTTATTTTTGAAGATGTTCGAGTTCCCGGATGGATGTGTCTCGGAGGAGAAGGCCAGGGAACTCCTATCCTTATGCAGACTCTTGACCTTTCAAGAACAGCAATCGCAGCTCTTGCAACCGGTATTTCAACAGGTGCTCTTAATGCGGCTATTGAATATGCAAATAACAGAAACCAGTTCGGAAAACCAATATCATCTTTTCAGGCAATACAATTCATGTTAGCAGACATGGCTGCTACAACTGATGCATCACGACTTCTGTACCAGAAAGCAGCATGGCTCCAGGATTCGGGCCTTCCTTTTAAGCAAGCATCAAATATAGCTAAAATGTATGCAGCCGATTCTGCAATGAAAAACACAGTTGATGCTGTTCAGATTTATGGCGGATATGGATACACAAAAGAATATCCTGTTGAGAAATACATGAGAGATGCAAAAATAATGCAGATTTTCGAAGGAACTGTTCAGGTTCAAAGAATGGTAATCGGAAAATATCTGACTAAAGACGGCAAATACTCTTACTCATACTAATAACTTTCTTCATAAAAAGACTGCGCCTTACGGCGCAGTTTTTTATTTAACTAAATCAAATAAGTTACGCGAAATACAAAAAGCAATAACATCACTGCTGCTGAATTGCAAAATATTATACATAAACAAGCAAATGTTTTATAATAAAGTTATTCCTCTAGCATAACACCATCCCCGCATTTAAAAAGCCGGATAGCAGAAAAATAAGTGATAATCTGCCGGTATAATATAATAATTTCTATAACGATTAGACACAGCTCAACTGTTAACAGAAAAATACTTCTGTACAGGGGCCGTAAAGACTGCAGAAGATAATATAAGTATATATAATCCGCACATTACAGCACAGTCGATCTGTCATGTGCAGTAGAATTTTTAACCTTCTAGCTTATTGCTTCTTCTCCAAAGATTAAGATTAGAAGCCTCTTTAATTAACTCCTCCCTAAAGTCGGGATGAGCTATCTCAATCAATGCTTCTGCTCTCTGCCAGGTAGATTTACCCTTCATTTGAGCAACTCCAAATTCTGTAATAACGTAATGAGTTATTGATCGGGGACATGTCACTATTGTGCCGGGTGAAAAAGTCGGAACGATTCTTGAGTGTGTTTTACCTTCTTTATCCTTAAAGGTTGAACTGATACAGATAAGTCCTTTTCCTCCTTTGGAATTAAAAGCACCAAGAATAAAATCAAGTTGTCCGCCGGTACCCGATATATGTCTTATACCGTTTGATTCAGATGCAATCTGAGTAAAAAGGTCTACTTCAAGGGCATTGTTAATAGCCATAACCTTGTCATTTACACCAATAATTCTCGGGTCATTTGTATAATTAACCGGATAGGATGCACAAACC
>CAYNFB010000243.1:0-5891 GCA_964396355.1 uncultured Leptospirales bacterium
TTGATGCTTTGTTATAAATTTAAACCTGCATCTCTTAAGTATGAATATGTCTGCTGCAGGAATGTTACAAACCTTTTTTTATTGTTATCTTTTTTAATATGAATATTGTGATGTGAAATCCTGCGTTAAGAGGTTGCAGATAATGAAAAAGTCAGCAGTTATTACGGCAGTACTCTTTTTACTTACAGGTTTTCTATATGGAGGTCTTGTTGAGAAATCTTTAATGAAGGCCCTGGCTGACAACAACAGCATGAAAGCAGCCGGCATAGCGGGGTCGGGTATGGGTTTTAATGCCTCTGATGAATACCATGCCTGCCCGTACTGTTCAATTATTAATTAAGGCGGGAGCTGATGTTAATGCCCGGACAAACTATGGAGGAACCGCCGTGTACAAAGTATCTAAATGCGGCGCCTGTGATGAGGAAGAGCTTGATCTTCTTAAATCTTTCCTTGGAAACGGCGCTGATCTTTTATTGAAGAAAAGCCCTTTCGGAACTACTCCTCTTCATCATTCCGTAGATTCAATGCATAATAAAGGGACTCTTAAAGCGGTGACAATGCTTCTGTATAAAGGTGCTAATGTGAATGAAAGGGATAAATATGGTAAGACCCCCTTGATGACTGCCGTTAGCAGGTCAGCCGGACATTCATCACAGACACCTGTACTGATAAAACTTCTTGTCACCTGCGGTTAGGATCTCAATGTTAAGTCCAATAACGGATGCAGTGTGCTGATGCATGCAGCTATGCGGTGAAACAATGGCTGGTCAATAAGGGTGCTCGTTGAAAATGGTGCAGATATTAATGCTGGTGAAAGGCAAACGGTACCGAGCATAGCAGAAAAATACAAGCATGCCGGTAATGTAAAAGTCCTCAAAGAACCCGGGGCTGAAGATTAGTTCAGGAAGTCCGGTTATTTACAGAGCTGCAGATGCAGAATCTGTCTGTCTGGAGTACTGACAAAGATTTATGAGAATAAAATTTATATTTTACTGCAGGAATTTATGATAAAGAATTTAAAAAAAACTATACCCGAGACTATTGAGGTAATTCTGGGCCTGCTGACCATAGCAGGTGGAATAGCCTATCCTGTTACAGGATATCCTGTATTTCTTCTGGTTATTTTTATCTGCGGATACGTACTTGCCCCTCTGCTTTTTGCGGTAGTAGATTTTCTGGAAAAGAGGATAAATCCCGGACTTGAGAACTTCGCTACAGTACCGATCTACTACCTGCTGTCATCATGGCACGAACTTCTTATTATATTTATCATGCTGCCCGGCATTGCAATTACAATAGTCATGGGACCGATCTCGGCAATTCTTTTTGTTGCATCGGGTTCATGCCTGGGAGTCGGGTTGGTCCAGTTTTTGACCGGGAGCCGCATGGGGCTTTCGGACATGAATGCTCCTGATATGCTCATTATAACGGGGAGTACATTTCTCATTACTGCATCTATGATCTACATTGTCTTTGTCAGGAATATAAATTTTGGAGAAAAGCTTACATTCTGGATCGATGACCGTTTCCAGGAATTACTGGACAGCATGGAGAATCGGATTTTTATAAGAAAACGCAGCAGAATAGGGCAGGGTTCCCGTGATCACTCTGACGAGAAGTCAATAAGAGACTGAACTATCTCCGCCTGATCATCTGATATGGTTATCAGGCTGTCGCAGTCCTGTTCGGATGCAATTTTTTTAATCAGAGGATAGACTGGTTTTTCATTGGTCCAGTATTCTGAATTATAGAATATCATGGGGCTCACAATGCCGTAGGTGTTGTAGTAGTTCTGGGTAAAGTCCTGGAAAATTTCCTGTATTGTTCCGGCGCTCCCTGGAGTATATATTATTCCTCCCTTTGCCAGAGCCAGGAGACCCTCCTCCCTCACGCTGTTTGCAAAGTACTTGGCAATCCTGGATGCAAAGGGTGTGGGCGGTTCATGGCCGTAGAGCCATGTGGGAATTCCGATATCGCAGTTGAGATCATTTTTTCTCGGGTATTTTTCCATTACCTCAAATGCCCGGACCAGCCAGAATTCATCGCTATACATAGGTGCTTCCGAGAGTATATCAATTGCCGCGTACATATCATCAATAGAGCAGCCGTTAAACCAGGCGCCCAGATGTGTTGCCTCCATCGCTCCGGGGCCGCCTCCCGACAGGAGAAAAAAGCCTTTTTCCGAGAGGGTCCTGGCGATCATGCATATTTTTCTGTAATCATCGCTTCTTCTGGACAGTCCGTGACCGCCCATTATTGCTACAATTTTTTTCTCGTCTACTTTGTCGAGAATATCCATGAGCGCGTCGGTTATGCCGTGGTCGTGCAGACGTCTGGCCAGGGTCTCGTATATGTCTGCTTTAGAATTTTTTCCGCTCTTCACGTAGTGGTCATATATGATTTTATCTCTGGTTTTATTGTAGCTCTCGGGCCGGGCCGGATTGAAGTCATTGTATATGGTTTCCTTGGTGTAGAGGCATGACGGGTAGGTCTCAAAGGGCACGTCCATCTTCGGAAAGATCAGGTTGCCCGACTTCAGAAGCCTGTCATTTAATGTTTCCGACATTGTGCAGCCGAGAAAAATACATTTAAGCATTTTTTTGTCAGCCAGTAAATGTTCATGGCCTCTCAGGTCAATATTTTGAAATGCTGTATGAGTAATGTCTCCGGATATTCTGACGCAGATTTTTTTTAGCTGATCGATGGTTTCGATTTCTTCCATGATATTCTCTCCACTTCTGTATTTATTTAATGAGGGTGAAAAGGCATTCATTACCGGTGCTGCCCGGCTGCACCTCGTAAATGCAGTCTTTGCCGCTGGTCTTTGATTTATATAAGGCCTGATCTATCAGGTTAAACAGGCCTTTGAAGTCTTCAGACGGAGGGTTTATGCCTTTAGAAACAGCTGCCATTCCGCCGGAAAGAGTGACCGGGATTTTCGTATTTATTCCAATGCTGATCGGCTTATCAGACAGACTTTTCGTTATCCGTTTTACGGTGGAATAGATATTTCGGGAATTTATATTGTTGAGGATTATAAGGAATTCCTCTCCTCCCCATCTTATTACATCATCATTTCTTCGTGATAGTTCAGTACGCTCTTCGCCGATTTTTTTTAAAACCATATCTCCGGCCTCGTGACCATGTTTGTCATTGATTAGTTTAAAGTCATCAATATCCAGCAGTATAATGCAGAGTGTATCCTCTGTGCCCATGCGGGATTGATCACTGTCTTTACCTGAAAGGAAACGGTTCAGATCATCACGAATGAAACGATAGAAGAAATGTCTGTTGTGCAGGCCCGTAAGGGCGTCTGTCCATGAGAGATTTTCAAGCTCCTCTCTGTAAAGAAAATTTCGCCGTGCAGTGAGCTCTATGAGGTATGAAATAAAGAAGCCCATGAATACGAAACTGATGAGGAATAGCGATTTTAAAATCATAATATGGGGATTCTGGTCTATAAAAAAGCCGTCCACCGTGATCGCACTGACTGATATGAAGAGGCCTGTGTATAATGCAGGGAAGGCGGAAATTTTTCCAAATCCGAATAAAAAAATTAACACCTGCGCCACTCCGAAGAAGTAGATTCCAGCCGCCTCTGTATCCCCTGCAACATACTGTATCAGAGAAATTGAAAGAGCTGCGGCGATGCACAACAGAATAAGTATGGCTGTTCTATTCCGGAGGAAGATCCTGGTGTAGGTCGAGGCAAGGATAATACCCAGGAGAGTCAGAACTCCCAGTCTGATGATAATACAATATGAAAAATATTCCTTAAAAAAAATGTAGTCAACGGGAAGGAAGGCGGCATATATCAGTGAGGATATTATTAGTATTAATCTGATATATTGTAAATTCTGATTGAGTTCTCTGAATCTTTTCTCATCTTCCCTGTTGGTAAATTCCAGAGCGAAATATTTTAGTCTCAGCTTCATAAGGTCATTAATTAACTTATAATTTTTTTAAATCAATAATTATTTCCTATCCGGTTAAAAAAGGGGGGTATTTAAAAGATTCTGATTATTCTCTCTGCGGTGTAATGATGTATCAAAGAGGCGAAACCGTCCGCCTCTTTGAAGCTGTTTATTTAACTGTGCTCATATACTTTTCAAAAACCGGAAGAGCCGGTTTGCCGTCGTAACTCTTAATATCTTTGAGCCAGCCTCTGCAGGTCTTTGGGTGTTTCTTCAGCCACATGAGCCCGGCGTCTTTAGGCTTCAGTTCTCCGTTCTTATGCATTACTGTCATAATCTGGTTCATCATTGAAACAGGGAACTTCAGGTTCTTCAGGAAGAGGGCAACGTTGAGCTTCTCATCGTCGAATCCCTTTTTTATATTGGTGGGTTGCCGTCATTGCCCTCTTCGATACCGTATATTCTGTTCTCAAGTTTGTCTGCAAATTTAGCGATGTCGCTGAAGTCTCTCAGTCCGCCTTTGTATGCGCATGCAGGCACGGCAAGGGTGTATTTTGCACCGGGCATATTTGCTGTGTATTTGACTACTGTTCCTTTCCTGAAGAATTTATTTGCAATTGTCTCCATTTTGATAATCTATATATTCTTCATGTTGACATTACTTTTTTGAGACCCTATGGTGACAGACAGTTTATCAGATGTTCACAATTAAAGAATGAATCAGGAGAAAATAAATGAATAAAGTGATAGTTGAAGCACGCGGCGATGTTGCTGTTGTGAGAATCAGCAATGGTGTGACCAATGCCGTTAATCCGGAATTAATCGAAGAGCTGACCTCTGTGCTGGAGGATGTTAAAAAGGATTCCAGGGGGATGGTGCTTGCAGGCAATGCAAAGTTCTTCGTCATCGGCTTTGATGTTCCCGCACTTCTGAAACTCGACCGGCCGGGTATGGCTGATTTCTTTAAGCACTTCAATGAGCTGACCCTTGATCTCTATACTCTTCCGCTGCCCGCTGCCTGCGCTCTGGAGGGCCATGCCGTAGGCGGGGGGAATATTCTTGCCCTGACCGGCGACTACCGGTTCATGGCCAATGGGAAGAACCGCATTGGTCTCAACGAGGTGCAGCTGGGGGTGCCTGTACCCTATCTTGCAGATCTTATTCTCAGGCAGGTAACCGGTGACCGGGCCGCAACGGAGATGCTCTACACCGGCAGTATGTTGTCTGCATCTGATGCTCTTAAGATTGGTCTGGCCGATGAGGTTGTCCCTTCAGGGGAGGCGGAGGAGAGAGCAGTTGAAAAAATAACGGCTCTGGCGAAACTTGCCTCACCCGGTTTCTCGGCAATAAAGGCAAACCGCACTGATGCTGTTCGCGCATTATATCTGGCCGGCTTTGAAAAAAAGGATGGAGAATTTATTGACTGCTGGTTCAGCGACAGCGTGCAGGAGCTTCTGGTTAAGGCTGCCGGGAAGTTTTAGTGCTGCTTAACAGTCAGGTTAAGGCAGTGGGGCAGGAATATGCTGCTTGCAGTTAAGGATGATGTGGCGGTATCCGGTTTACCTCTGGTGCTTAACGGCTGTGAAACTGCTTCAAGGTATAATGTCTATGCAGTAGCTTCTGAAAAGAAAATGTCTGAGTCCAAACTAATTTCGTGGTCAGCATCATGCGAGGTCCAGGTGATTTAGCTTTAAAGGTCAAAGTTCGCATCACAAAACAGGGGGGCTGCAGCCCCCCTGTTTCTTTTCTTAACTACAAAATTTCATTGTTACTGCTGCAGTCATATATATTATAAAATAGAAGTTATGTGCCGGCACTGCACTCTCTGTTTTGCTCCTGTTAACTACAGCGTTGTGTTTTGTCCTGAATATTTTTGGTCGGCAGGAGACTTCCAGTCTCCTGAAACGTGCCAAGGGGTGTCGCGCAATCACCCGAGGAAGCAGGACGCGTACCTGCAGGTACAGAAACACGAATGTT
>CAYNFB010000244.1:0-5855 GCA_964396355.1 uncultured Leptospirales bacterium
CCTTTGGTTTTGAGTATTTAAAAGAGCATGTTAAGAATATGACACCTGAGTGGGCCTATGGTATTACAACTATTGAACCTCAGCTTATTCGTGATACGGCCAGGGCGATGGGTAATGCTTCACCTGCTGTTATCATCCATCCGGGTCGGCATGTGACCTGGTACGGAGATGATACGCAGAGGTTAAGGGCTGTTGCCATTCTCAATGCTTTATTAGGGTCATGGGGCAGGCGAGGAGGATACTATCGTCCTGCTACAGCTAGTTTACCATCATATCCACACCCCGAATATCCAGAAGTTAAGAAGACCTGGAGGGATAAAGAACTCACTAATATGCCGGCCGAGAATGTTTTTTTTCTCTACTCCTATCATTGAGCATAACCCGCGTGATGCAAACTTTATTACGCCGTCGCAATTATGAAAAGCCATAGCACCACCGAGATTGTCAGCCAGAGATCCGATGAGAAGCCCTCCATCATAAATAAGCCGGTCCGACTTAATTTGTTCTGAAACATCATAAAGAGCTGCATAATAAAGCCCCTCTTCAGGGTTAAAGGTCAATGTGCATGATACTATTTTTCGGGGATTTTTATTTTTAATGGAACACCAGAACTTACCGGAAGGAACTTCCTTTGATGTGCCGAAAATATCTTTATGCTCGATAGGGGTATAGGGATAATCATAAATTATTATATCATCCCATTTCGATTTTTTTACATTGGCAAGAGACATGCCTGTGAGATTAAGGAATTCGTCATTACAGCTGACGATTCTGGCATTTTCATCGAGGACGACGGTTGACATGCCCGACAACTTAACAAAAAGATCATTTAGATTTTCATTACCAAAATTCATTAAACTCCCAGATCCTCTGATATAAGACTTATTCCTCCAAAGAGTTTGTCAAATGATTTTTATCCCGCATTACATTCGGGTCAGCAGAGCCGCCACAGATCTATCTAACCCGAATGTAAAGAACAGGAAAAAACCAGAAAGAACACTAAACATAGTAGAAACGTTTTCTACCTGTTCCCGTTCCTCCAGATCTTCATTGATTCAGCCTCTTTTATGAGATCATCTCTAAAGTCAGGATGAGCAATTTCTATCAGAGCCTCGGCTCTTTCCCAGGTACTCTTGCCCTTCATATTCGCAATTCCGTACTCAGTCACGATCATATGAGTGGCAGTCCTCGGATCAGTTACAATTGAACCGGGAGTAAGAATAGGCTTTATTCGGGATACTTTATTCCCGTCTTTTCCGGTAAAAGTTGAAGTCATGCATACATAGCTTTGACCATTTTTGGATTTATAAGCACCCTCAACAAAGTCGAGCTGTCCGCCTGTACCGGATATATGCTTAGTACCCACAGATTCAGCACAGACCTGTCCGAAAATATCCACCTCAATGCATGCATTAATTGAAACAAAATCATCAAGTTTACTTACAATTTCAGGATGATTCGTATAGTCCACAGAATAGGCTGCGACCCCGGGGTTATCGTCTATAAAGGCGTAGAGTTCCCTGCTTCCCATGGCAAAAGAAAAAACCTGTTTAAACCTGTCAAAATTTTTCTTTGCCCCTGTTATTTTACCTGCTTTGGTCATTTCAAGATATGCATCCACGTACATCTCAGTATGTACTCCCAGATCATGAAGATCTGATTGCGCTATCATTTTACCAACAGCATTAGGAATTCCTCCGATACCGAGCTGAAGACAGCACCCGTCATAGAGTCCTTTCATTATATATTCCGCAATTTTTTTCTCATCATCTGAAGGTGTGGATTCAGGTATCATAGGAAGTTCGGGATTACTTCCTTCTATTATATAATCAACCTGTGAAATATGTATGTGTTCCTGGCCGCCCCCGAGAACTCTCGGCATATTAGTATTGATTTCCAGAATAACCGTTTCTGCAGTTTCAGCACTTGCCATAGAGGCTGGTGCGCCGGCTCCCCAGCTGAAGTATCCGTGTTTATCCATAGGAGCTACCTGAGCAACAAATACGTTATCGGGTACACAGTTATTTCTGACCATAAATGGTTTTTCATGAAACTTCATGGGAATATATGACAAAAGCCCCTTTGCATAATATTTCCTGTCAAGTCCTCCGACGTGCCAGCTGTTCCAGTAAAAATGACTGCCATCAGGATCTGCATCAGATGTATAATGAGGCCATGCACCGATATCACATCTTATCTTTACATCAGAGAGCTCATCCTTTCTTGCAGCAAGGGCCTTGTCAAATTCATTGGCTGCACAGATACCGAATGCATATTCCACCCAGTCTCCGGATTTTACTTTCTTTGCTGCCAGTTCAGGAGAAACCAGCTTCTCCATGTATTTAGTTTTAAAATCCATTCCGGAAATTTTATAATTCATATTGCTGCCTCTTCTCGAATATTATCTATTTAGATTTAAATTCTGGATTTCTTTTCTCTGTAAAGGCTTTCATACCTTCAACCTGATCTTCAGTGGCAAAGCAGAGTCCGAAAACCTGGTTTTCAAAAACTATCGCAGTTTCAATATCCGTCTCTATTCCTCTGTTTACAGCAGCCTTTGAATACCTCACCGCCAGCTGGGCCTTAGATGAAATTTTTGCAGCAAGATCCATAGCTGTATCAAAAAGGTCTTCAGCGGTCACTACTTTGTTTACAAGACCTATTCTTTCAGCCTCGGCAGCTGTGATATAATCACCGGTAAAAATCAGCTCCTTGGCCTTTGCTGCACCTACAAGTCTGGGCAGCCTTACACATCCTGAAAAACCGGGTGAAATCCCCAGACTTACTTCAGGCTGACCGAATTTAGCCTTCTCCGAGGAAATACGAATATCACAACTCATAGCGAGTTCACATCCCCCTCCCAAAGCAAAACCGTTTACTGCGGCAATTGTAGGAATCTTCAGCAGTTCAATTTTTCGGAACACAGATGACCCTAGTTCTCCAAAAGCCCTGCCCTCTTCACTGTTGAAGTCAGTCATTGATGGAATATCAGCACCTGCAACAAATGCTTTCCCATCTCCGGTTATAATAAGAACATCCAGACTTTTGTCTGCTGATATCAAATCTGCAGCCTTTCCAAGCTCAGTCAGGACATGACTGTTTAATGCATTAAGCGCTCTGGGTCTGGATAATGTAAGTATTCCGATACTGCCTTTTTGTTCGAACTTTAAATTCTCAAACTGAACACCAGAAATCATAAAAAACCTCCAGAATACGGGAATAAAGAAATTCCTGCACAGTATACGCTGTGCAGGAATCATAAAGTTTAGACTTGCAGAATTTATCTCTCCAGAATCATTGCCATGCCCATACCGCCGCCTATGCACATAGTAACAATCCCTGTTGAAAAATCCATTCTCTTCATCTGATGCATGCCTGTTACCACCATTCTTGCACCAGTACATCCGATAGGGTGACCAATAGAGATCCCGCTTCCTATCTGATTTGGAAATTCATTATCAAGACCGAGTTCTCTGAAACATCCGATTGCCTGAGAAGCAAATGCCTCATTTATCTCAACCATATCAAAATCTTTAATACCCATACCTGCGAGTTTCATAGCCTTTCTTACTGCAGGTACCGGTCCAAGCCCCATATATGCAGGATCAACGCCGCCGGTTGCAAAACTTTTAATTTTAGCCATCGGCTCGAGTCCCAGTTCTTTAGCCTTTTCAGCACTCATCATGACTACTGCCGCAGCACCGTCATTTATTCCTGATGCGTTACCTGCTGTTACTGTACCGTCTTTCTTAAAAGCAGGCCTCATTTTAGCCATTTTTTCATAACTTGTTTCCATCGGTCTTTCGTCTGTGTCGACTATGACATCTCCTTTTCTGCCGGAAATTACAACAGGAACAATTTCATCTTTAAACAATCCGCCTTTTATTGCCTTCATAGCTCTTTCATGACTCATGGCGCCGAGCTTATCCTGCTCTTCTCTGCTGATACCGTAGAGTTCAGCAATGTTTTCAGCTGTTATACCCATGTGATAGCCGTTGAAAATCTCAAAAAGACCGTCATATACTACCAGGTCATGGATATCTCCTATTCCGGAGATTTCCATTCTATGTCCCCATCTGGCTTTCTTCAATGCCAGAGGAGCCTGACTCATACTTTCCATACCGCCTGCAACGACGATATCAGACTGACCTGTCATGATTGCCTGTGCGGCCATCGCAATTGATTTAAGACCCGATCCGCAGACCTTGTTTATTGTACAGCCTGGTGCTTCTTTAGGTATACCCGCATGAACAGCAGCCTGTCTTCCCGGGCTCTGGCCCTGACCGGCCTGAAGCACACATCCCATAATTGTCTCATCTATTGATACTTCCTGCGCATCTGACGCATAGTCATATCCGGCTTTCTCCGTATCGGTTTGTCCTCTGCCTTTAAGTTTATCAGGTGAAATTTCTTCCTGATAGCTGCTGACAACCGGTTTGAGATTTGCCTTCTTCAGAGCATCTCTCATTACGAGGGCTCCCATATCTATAGCCGGTACATCCTTCAGAGTACCGCCGAATGATCCTACTGATGTTCGAGATCCGCTAACAATAACTACTTCTTTCATTATTTTCCTCCGTAAACATTCTGATTTAAAATGATACGACTACTCTCTTACTACTCACTGTATTCTGCGAGAACGTTTGATGCAATTACAAGTCTCTGAATTTCTGAAGTTCCTTCATAAATTTCAGTAATTCTTGCATCTCTGTAAAGTCTCTCAGCAATGTAATCCTTAACATAGCCGTATCCGCCGTGAATCTGGATACACTTATGTGTACATCTGTGAGCACATTCAGATGCATAGAGCTTAGCCATTGCTGCATACTTACCAGCAGGTCTTCTGTTTTTTCCATTTTTATCAAGAATAGCAGCTGCCTTGTATACAAGAAGCCTGGATGCTTCTATCTCAGTTGCCATATCTGCCAGCATCCATTGAATTGCCTGAAGACTGCCTATTGAGGCTCCAAACTGTTCTCTCTGGTTTGCGTAAGCTGCCGCCTCATCAAGAGCCGCCTGGGCAATTCCAAGAGCCTGAGCAGCAATACCTACTCGTCCGCCGTCAAGAGTGTGCATTGCAATCTTAAATCCTTCGCCTGGTTTACCAAGCATTCTGTCGGAGGGGATAACACAATCTTCATAAATCATCTCTGTTGTTGATGATGCACAGATTCCAAGTTTATCCTCTACATTGCCCACAGAAAAACCTTTATCTTCTTTTTCTACAATAAAGAATGAAGTGTTTTTATTCTTTGGGCCGTCTTTATCTGTAACAGCAAGTGTTACATGTACATTTGCAAATTCACCGTTTGTTATAAAGTTTTTACTGCCGTTTAATGTGTAGTTATCACCATCAAGTGCTGCTGTAGTCTTTGTTCCGCCTGAATCTGAACCGGCAGAAGGCTCTGTGAGACCGAATGCTCCGATGTGTTCGCCAGTACAGAGCTTAGGAAGATATTTTTTCTTCTGCTCTTCTGTACCGAAATAATAAATAGGTGAAACACATAGTGAATTGTGAGCCGATACGATTACACCTGAAGAAGCACATACTCTGGATATTTCTTCGACAGCGATTGCATATGAAACATAATCCATACCGGCACCGCTGTATTCTTCGGGATATACAACTCCCATTATTCCCAGATCACCAAGTTTCTTTGTTGTATCGAGCGGAAATTTATGAGTTCTGTCTATTTCAACAGCCTGCTCTCTCAATTCATTCTCCGCGAACTCACGACACATATTTCTTACCATTAGCTGCTCTTCGCTTAGATCAAACATTACATCCTCCAGAACTAAAATCAAATATTATTATTTTTTATGTTTAGAATGAATTTTAAATTTCATTCTTATAA
>CAYNFB010000245.1:0-5829 GCA_964396355.1 uncultured Leptospirales bacterium
GGTTCGGTTGTCGGAGAGACAGCCGCGGTGCTGATCTTTTTTTTGGTCATTGTCCTGATTATCAAGCTGCTGATGGATCTGTTTTTTCACACCGACCTTGGACTGACAATGGGGGCTATGGGAAACAATGAGCAGATGGTTATTTCCCAGGGGGTTAATGTAAATACAATGAAGGCCATCGGAGTGGGCCTCTCAAACGGGCTGGTAGCTGTTTCGGGAGCCTTTACTGCCCAGTATCAGGGTTTTGCAGATGTGGGCCTTGGAACAGGAATTGTAGTAATGGGGCTGGCCTCTGTAATGATCGGAGAGTTCATCCTTACGTCGAGCAAAATCTGGGTTCTCACGCTCCGGGTAATCCTCGGCTCAATAATATATAAGGCAATTATGTATCTCGGGCGGTACTACGGCTATCACATAGGACTTACTCCCAATGACCTGAAGCTTCTGGCCGGTCTGCTCATCATAGCATGTCTGATTCTGGCGAAGACGAAAAATAAGGGAAATTTATTCAGAAGGTGGAGAAATGATCAGGCTTGAAAATATAACGAAGATATTCAGTCAGGGCACTGTTAATGAAAATACTGCCCTTAGAAATGTGAGCCTCACTGTAAATGAAGGCGATTTTATAACTATCGTGGGAAGTAACGGTGCAGGGAAGACTACACTATTCAACACTGTTGCCGGTTCTTTTTTCCCTACATCCGGTAATATTTTTCTCAATGATGTGAATGTGACCAGAATGCCCGAGTACAAACGGGCGAAGCATATAGGCCGTATTTTTCAAAATCCCCTTCTGGGAACTGCCTCGTGCATGAGTCTCGAGGACAATATGGTGATATGCCATAAGAAGGGATTCAAGGGGTTCGGTATCAGCCTCAATAGTAAACTCAGAGCGAAATTTAAAGAGGATCTGAAAGTTCTTAAAATGGGACTGGAGGAAAGGATGGATGATAATCTGCAGCTTTTTTCAGGCGGCCAGAGGCAGGCTCTGACTCTGCTTATGACGGTTCTTTCTCATCCTGATCTGGTACTGCTTGATGAGCATACTGCTGCCCTTGATCCGAAGAATGCCGAGCAGATTCTGGAACTTACAGACAGATTTATTAAAGAAAAAGAATTAACCGCTATGATGATTACTCATAATATGAGCCATGCTATTAAATACGGCAGCAGAATTCTCATGATGCACAAGGGGGAGATCATCCTGGATATTTCAGGAGAGGAGAAGAAGAACCTTACGGTTGAGGCTCTTGTGAAGAAATTCTACGATGTGAAGCATGAAGAGCTGACAAATGACGAGGTGCTGCTTTCTCACGAGTAGTGCTGAATTTTTTATAATCTGTTATCCCGGTTTTATCCGCTTTGATTTCCTTTTACAATAAGTTGTAAATGCCGGGATTACATACAGGGGATTAAGCTGCTGTCGTGCAGCTTAATTTTTCCGGGAATAGCCGAAATTTGTTTGAATGATAAACCTTCATGAAATATGTGAAATCAATCAGGAATTAATTATGATACTTCTATTTAGGATGCCCCTTGACCTGAATTATAAACATAAAATATAATATCTGTAATGCTTTTCGTAGTGCTTTCCCCCGGTAGATTTTGTTGAATATTCAGCAGTACAGTCTTCAGCTGTTCCTGCAACTGCTTTTCCTTCACTGCCGTAAGTGTTTAATATAAAAAAAATCTTCTTTCGCATCCTCCTCATTGATAGAGCTCCCGGATACTTTTCGCTTATGCCGCCGGTAAATGTTTTCTGCACTCCGTCAACTTTGAATTTAATACAATGAGTTCTGTCTGAGCTGTCATCATCAAAACATCTTGTTAAAAGAACTGCACCTGTAAGAAAAAAAATGAGGACTTTGTATAATATGGGATTGGCAAGGGGGCATGAAAGACTGCAAAGGAAGAGTAAAATTTGAATGTCATAAAATGATGGAAGAAAATATAAAAAACGATAAAAATTAAGCCTAAAAGCATCAGCTGATATAATTTTTTTTAAGTTTATGTTGACCTTTTGGTCAATATAAACTATTTTAGTTGAACGATAGGTCAATAAAAGGAGTTTGCTTTGCCGAAAATTGTAGATAAGGATGAGAAGAGAGGCGTCATCGCATTGAGCGCATTTAATCTCTTCTGTGAAAAGGGCCTCAGGGGAACCACTATAAAGGATATTGCAGAGGCTGCAGGTATTTCCAAGGGCCTTGTGTATCAGTATTTCTCTTCCAAAAATGATATAATAAAGTATGTAACAGAGTTTATGTGGCGTGAGGCCGAAGAGCGTATTCAGCAGTCAATGACCTTCAAAAGCGATGAAACCAGCGCCCTGAGTGTGATAATCGATGAAATTTCGGCTTTCTGGGATAATGATTTTATTTCTCTTAAAAAAATGACTATTGTATATACTGAGATTTATCTGCTCAATCTTCGGGATGAGCTTCTGGAGGTTAAAGAGGTTTTTGAGAAAATTATTGAGGTCCGGAGAATTCTCATAAGAGATACGATTGATTCAGGAAAAACCGCAGGAATTTTCAGAGAGGAATGCGACCCTGATGCAATGGCGGTTATGCTCTGTGCGTCACTCGACGGCATCGGTATGCACTACGTATATAATCCCGACAGATTCAATATGTATGAGGCGATGAATGATTTCATGGATATATTTTTAGAAAGCCTCCTGACAAAAAAGGGGAAGGCTATCAATAAAAAAATCAGAGAGAGGAAGAATGAAGATCTTTAAACTCACAGCTGGTTTATCAGTTCTTTTCTGTTTTGCACTGTCTGCCTACGGGCAGGATGCTACGGACATAATAAGAAAATCCGAAAAGGCAGTACGGGGAAATTCCATGGTCGGGATCTATGAGATTACAATTAAGACCAGAAAGTGGACCAGAACAATGAAGATGAAGAGCTGGGAGAGGAGAACTCAGAAAAAATCATTTTCAGAGATCACTTCACCGGCAAAGGACGCGGGCAACAGATTTCTCCTTATAGACCAGGATATGAGGCAGTACGTGCCCAAACTTCAGAAGGCCATAAAGATATCGCCCTCAATGATGCTTCAGTCGTGGATGGGATCTGATTTTACAAATGACGACATTGTCAAGGAGTCGAGTATTTCAAAGGATTACTTTCACACGCTGGCCGGTACAGAGAATGTTGACGGTCATGACTGTTATAAGATTATAATGAAGCCCAAACCTGAGTCGGCCGTGGTATGGGGAAAGATCATCTACTTTGCAAGAAAGAGCGACAGCCTTCCCGTGAGGGAGGAGTTCTATAATGAACACGGAGTAATGAAGAAGGTCATGACTCTGGGCGAGTTCAGGAGAATGCACGACAGAGTTATCCCCACACTGTATAAGATGGAGACAGTGAGGAAGAAGGGCCGGTATACTCTGATGAAAATAAAATACGCTAAATTTAACTTAAAGATTCCATCGAGAGTATTTACACTTCAGAATCTGAAGAGGAGATAGCGATGAATCTTCGTGAAACAACAGCCCTGATATGGGGGCTTGCATGGAGGAATGTGTGGCGCAACAAGCGGCGGTCCTTTCTCACATTTCTGACTATAATGGCCGGGTGCGCAATGATCCTATTCATGCGTTCTCTCCAGAACGGCGGATATGAACAGATGATTGAGGACAGCGTGGCCTATCGTTCCGGGCATATCCAGATTCACGAGAAGGGGTACTGGCAGACAAAAACTCTGGAGTATGCTTTTAAAGATGATGTCAAACTCACGAATTCAATAAGAAAAATTAAGGGAGTGAAAGAGCTGTCCAGAAGAATCTCCGGCGGTGCTCTGATTACCAAGGGAGATTCATCAAAGGGTGCAGAGATTCTCGGCATTGAACCCTCCGCAGAGAAAAGGATTATAACTCTTCATAATTATATTCTCCCGGGAGGGGAATATATAGAGGATCATGATGCAGGAAAGATCGTCATGGGTTCTGCACTTGCTAAAAGCATGGGCGTTAATACAGGCGGCAGTATTTCTATTGTGTCACAGGGATTCGACGGCTCAATTGCGGCAGGCACATTCACAGTGAAGGGGCTCTTCAAATGTCCCAACAGAGAATATAACCGCAGTCTGATTCTCATGCCCTTTGATAATGCTTCGGAGTTTTTTACAATGATGGGGCATGTTAGCTCTTACGTTGTCAGGGTGCGGGACATTATTGATTCTGCTGAAGTTAGAAAGAGCATTGATGATATTGCAGGGGATGAGCTTGAGGTACTTTCATGGGAGAAGCTGATTCCTGAAATTATTCAGATGATTGCCATGGACAGGGCAAGCTCCCATATATTTGTATTTATCCTCTACGTGATTGTTGCATTCGGCATACTCAATACAATTCAGATGTCTGTATTTGAAAGGACCAGAGAGCTGGGCATTATGCTTGCAATAGGAACAGGGCCCCGCCGGATATTTTCTATGGTAATGGCCGAATCCTTTATCATAACTCTGATCGGGATATTGGCGGGGCTTCTTACCGGATGGGCTCTGAGCTATTATTTTACAATTTATCCGATGGATTTTTCGAAGTATCAGGCTGAGATGGAAATGTACGGCGTGTCTACCCTGATATACTATGCCAAAATAAGAATGTTTGATTTTGCCAGAGCATCTGTGATAGTTTTTATCTTGTCGCTCATCTTTACAATTTTTCCCGCAAGAAGAGCCTCGAATCTGAGACCCGTTAAGGCCATACGGCAGTTATAGGAGCGTTTATGAAAACCTTTTTTAAACTCACCTGGAGAAACGTCTGGAGAAACAGGAGAAGATCTCTTGTGGTAATTTCGTCTATCGGGCTGGGCATCTCTGCAATGATCTTCGTCATGGCCGTCATGAACGGCATGAACTATCAGA
The DNA here is from genome assembly GCA_964396355.1 of uncultured Leptospirales bacterium. Lineage (GTDB taxonomy): Bacteria > Spirochaetota > UBA4802 > UBA4802 > UBA5550 > CAYNFB01. The sequence goes on from CAYNFB010000245.1 coordinate 4,880, forward strand.
TGATTGATAATACCATCAGCACATCGCTCGGCCACGTGTCCGTGCACAGGGAGGGTCTGATGAATAATATAAAGTCTGAAATTTCTTTTGAACCCGCACCGGATTTCATGAAGAAGATAGAGGAAACAGAAGGTGTTGAAGGGTGGGCGCCCAGAGTGAAGATAGAGGGCATGGTCAGATCAAGCGAGGCATCACAGGGCGTTCTCATCATGGGCATAGATCCGGAGCGGGAAAAAACTGTATCCAAACTCTATGAGTACACTTCGAAGGATAACGGGAGCGCGTATCTGGAAGACCCGGGTTCGGACGGAGTTTTGATTTCTGAGTCAATGGCGGCTAAACTCGATCTGATAACAGGGGACAGGATGGTCGTGATGATTCAGAATGCAGCAGGACGTCTTACTTCAGAAGCATTCATTGTTCAGGGAATTTTTAAATCTCCAGTGGAGAGCTTCGACAAATACTTCATATTCGCAGGTATGGAGAAACTTCAGGCCATGGCGGTTATGGGCAGCAGAATATCGGAGATATCCATACGCACAGAGACAAGAGACAATGCCGCGGAAGTGAAAAACAGGGTAGGCACATATATAGACGAACCAGAAATCCAGGTACAGTCATGGCAGGAGATGGCACCCTCAATGGTCAGCGCCATAAGGCTTTTTGACACCATGATGTACATCTTTTTCGCAATCGTATTTGTCACTGTCATATTTTCTGTGGCCAACACAATGGTAATGGCGGTTATGGAAAGATTCCATGAAATCGGGGTGATGAAGTGTATCGGCACCAAACCTTCACATATATTTTTAATGGTAGTGCTGGAGGCTCTGAATCTGGGATTTGCCGGCATGGTCGCGGGCAAGGGGCATATCCATCTCATAAAAGAAGCCAGAAAGATAGGTGACGTATACGCCTATGTCAATGAGGATTATACCGCACACCATGCG
>CAYNFB010000246.1:0-5820 GCA_964396355.1 uncultured Leptospirales bacterium
ATACATCTTCTCTACCCGCTGAAGTTTTTCGAGAAATTTGTCTGTTCTGATAGTGAAGAGTTTGTCGTACATCTCGCGGCTGCATTCACGATCAAATATTTTAGAATATAGTTCTTTTATATCTTCATATTTTGGTATGAGTCCGATGGGAGTCTCTATTGCATCATATTCGCCGTGTACTCTTCCTTCCATCCACATGACCCAGACTTTCTTATCTACCTTCTCATTGATAAATTTTCCGTCTTCCTTCATGAAGTAGTTTGTTGCAAATACAAGCGGAGGATTTTTTAATTTTTCACCGAATTTAATATGGTTGCCGATGTATTTTCCCAGAGAGACTACGAGAAAATCCATGTTTGCCATTGGACTGGCCTTTCTCACTCCTGACTGGCCGAGAGTTGCGGCTGTTGTCTCGGATTCGATTGTTGCTCCGATAAATACACCGTGGGACCAGTCAAAGCTCTGATAGACCGGAACAGAAGTGTCGGAATCTCTTCCGCCGTAAATGATTCCGCTCACAGGTACTCCATCGGGATCGTCTAATTTTGGATCAGCATTTTCAAGTTCGCTTATTCTTACTGTATAGCGTGCATTCTTGTGAGCGGCAATTATCTCTTTTCCGCTGCTGTCTTTGTTTCCTTTCTTCCATTCTCCGGAAAAATTTAAACCTTCTTCAGGAAGCTCCTGTCCCATGCCAAGCCAGTAAGGTTTATTATCATTTATAAGTATATTGGAAAAAATCAGTTCTCTCGGAGTTGTAAGCGTCTTGTATATTACTGGGTCATCAATAGGATTTACATCCTCAATAATTCCAAAAATGCCCTGTTCTATATTAACAGCATAGGCCTTTCCTCCATCTCCTTCACGGATGTAGGCTATATCGTCTCCGACAATAAGCTGTCCCGGTATCATTGCAGTTGAAGTCTTTCCGCAGGCGCTTGGAAATGCACCGGTGAAATAGGTCGTTCTGTTCTTGCCTTCGGGTCTTGCTCCCATTATGAACATGTGTTCTGTCAGCCAGTCCTCGTTGTTCGCCTTGTATATTCCCAGTCTGAGAGCCAGTTTTTTCAGTCCCAGACTATTCCCTGCGTACTGATTATTTACTGTAAGGACTTTATTTGATGTTACATCAACGTAAATCCGTCTGTCCTGGATATTCTTTGAACTCTGTCTTTCATCAAGCTCGCCGGCAGAGTGAATGAATGAAAAGAATTCATCTGAGCCGTTGAGCGATTTAAACTGCTCGTAGCCTGTTCTGTAAAGTATGTCCTCACTGTGTGCAACATAGGCCGAGTCTGTAAGCTGAAGTGCTGAAATGGAAAATCTTGAATTCTTCGGCCCGAGGCAGAAGAATCTTACGAGGAGTTCTTTGCCTTTCATAATTCCATCCATTATCTGATGAACCTCGGCAAGCCCTTCCTCTTTATCAAGGGTGCTGAGCGATTTGCTTACTTCCATTCCTGCAGGTATAAGGATCTTGGTTTGTTCCTTGTCTCTGGCCTGATCATTGTATCCGTCAAAATGTATGGTATGCCCATCCATGCTCAGGCTGGCCTCTTCCTTGTTCTTTCTGGCCAGTTCTCTAACATATGCTATATCTTCTGGTGAATCAGTTATGACCGAAACTTTTGACGGTTTACACAAATCCACGTATTTTCTGATTATTTCTTCTGCAGCCGGGTTATTTAATGCTTCAATCTTTTTTTTGTTATCACTATCAATGATATTCAATCCCATATTCACTGGGGCCTCCGTGAGTTAGAAATATTATTTGTATTGTTTTTTAGACTTGAGATTAATTTGATAGTTAGAGAAAGTAAGGGTGAATTTCAAGTAATTATTTTCATTTAGTTAAAAAAATCATTAGTTGATTTAATAAAATTATTTTAAATAATAAAATTATTGATTTAAAGTATGCTTTTTTTATAACAATTATTTCATACCATATGCAACAGGAGATGCGGTTTCTATGGAAGATTTACTCAGCCAGATAATTAATTATTTAATGCCCCAGAATAATGCTTTCCTGTATGTTTTTCTCTTTGTCAGTGCTATTGTGGAAAATTTATTTCCTCCCATACCGGGGGATACAATTACCGCCTTTGGGGCCTTTCTCGTTGGTGCCGGAAGACTGAATTACTGGATGGTATATTTAGTAACAACTGTCGGATCTACTTTAGGCTTTATGTGTCTCTTCTTTCTGGGAAGATATTTTGACAGAGAATTTTTTATGAAAAAAAATTACGGTTTTTTCTCGGCAGATTCTATTGTTTCTGCAGAGGAGTGGTTTGAAAAATACGGATATATAGTTGTTTTGGCAAACAGGTTCATCCCCGGGGTGCGTTCTGTCATCTCAATAGTATCAGGAATATCCGGTCTTGCTCCAGTTCGGGTCTTTTTTCTGTCTCTTTTTAGTGCCATGATCTGGAATTTAATATGGATACAGGCCGGATATACTCTCGGAAATAACTGGGATGCGGCGAAGGATCAAATGACTGATTTTATGAAGAATTATAATATGGGAGCGGCAATAATTATTACCGCAGTTATTGTGATTCTGGTGATAGTCAAACGGAGGAAGAGGAGGGACTAGCCGGCTGAAGCCCGGACGCACTTGATCTGCTTCTTCTCAAGTTTTTCAATAGAGTATATGAGCCGGTTCATATTTTTCTTTGCAGTATTCATCCCGGCTGTAGTTGCAGTTACTTTCTTCTGAAATTCCCTGGAATAGAACTTTTTAAACGCACCAGTCCTGAATGATCTGTAGCCTGTTGTAAGTTCGTTCAGGTATTTCTTTCTTCCTTCAACTGATCCGTTTCTTAAAGCTGAATATTCTTCTGTCTCGGGTTTTCCTGTAAATAATTTAAAAAAAACAGATGAGTAGAAACCCTTGCTGTTTTTGATCGGCGATGATGCGAAGTATCTTTCTCCTATAGATTTAGTGTAACCCTTGAATGAGTTAATAGCTTTGATTGATCTGGTCATTATATTCTGGGTTGTTTCTTTAAATCCGAAGATCAGCGTTTTCTCATCATCCTTAAAAAAATGATCTTTAATTTCCGAAAGGCTGATGCGGCTGTGCAGCGCCAGATCCCCTTTTTCAATCAGATTCTGAACTGATTGTTTATAACGGCTGTATTTGGCCATGATATCGGCCATTGTTCTGTTTTTTAATATATTTTTTCCATGATAGAGGAGATCCTTGCACCTCTTAAAAAAACTTTCAATGCTGAGGAGCACTGTAAAAAATAGAAGCCGTGCTATATGTTCCGGTAATTTCCATCTAACAGATTTATTTTTTACTTCATCAAAGTAGTTTTTTATATTCATTTTTATTTCTCTTATTCTTAATGTTCTTTAGTAAAGAAGTTTCCGGTGTATATTTGTCAATCAGATTAATGGCCTTCTCGATCCTGTTGAATCTTAGTTTAAGGCTGAAGTAGGGCATTAAAATTTGAGATAAGACAGGATTAGTAAATATTTTATTTGTACTGCAAAAGTCCTTGAATTACTTTTGCAGCTCAGGAAAATAAATCTGGTATTCTCCGCTGGGGGATACTAAAAAAAATCAGGAAAGGTGACATGGCGTCAATAAAAAGAGTACTAATAAGCCTCTCTGACAAGTCAGGGGCAGTGGAGTTCGCAAAAGCACTATCTGAATTTGATGTTGAATTTCTTTCAACAGGGGGAACTGCCGCAATACTTCGCGATGCAGGATTGAACGTTAAGGATGTGTCTGAATATACAGGTTTTCCAGAGATGCTCGACGGAAGAGTGAAGACCCTCCATCCGAAGGTTCATGGAGCACTTCTCGGTCTCAGATCAAATCCGGATCATGTGGAGACAATGAAGAAACACGGAATTGAGCCTATCGACATGATTGTGGTAAATCTCTATCCTTTTAAAGAAACAATTGCAAAGCCTGACTGTACATTCGAGGATGCAATTGAAAATATAGACATCGGCGGTCCGACAATGCTCAGGTCTGCGGCCAAAAATTTTCAGAGTGTGACAGTGGTCATAGATCCTTCAGACTATGGCAAGGTCATAGAGGAGATGAAAGCCTCCTCAGGTGAAGTATCCTATGAGACTAATCTTCGTCTGGCCTATAAGGTTTTTAAGACTACATCCTCATATGATAAGATGATTTCTGATTATCTCGAAAAGAAAGTTTAGAAAAATAAAATATATAGCAGGGCCGGGGGAAGTTTCAGGCCCTGTTATTCCTCATCTCTTACGTCTTTTTTTCCCGCAAATCTCTCTGTTTGTTCCACCTTTATATTGAGAAACCATACCGGTGGTCTGCCGATACCGTTTTTAATGTAGTATTCTCTGTTTTTTATGATGTCAGAAAGACGTGCATTGCTGTGCCCGGAGAGGTAGAGTGAGTCAATATCTATCTTAACCGGGATTAATCTTATGCCGTATGCATTGCCTTCCGATGCGAGAACACGAAAACCTGTTTTAAAGTAAAATCCCTTTTTTTTATAATTTTCCAGTGTTTTCATCTGTGCCGGGCTTGCAGTTCTTATCCATATTGATACAGGTCCGTCGGAAATCAGCGCTTTACCCTGAAACGTATCTATTCTTTCTGACGAGCCTTCGAATATTTTTGAGAAGAGGGTGGATACATTGTCTCTTACCTGCTCCTTCTGTATCGTCGTGATATCTCTCTGTTTTGAAAGTATGTCAGCCATGTGGGAGGGGGACAGCCCTTTGCCTGAAGTGAAAACCTCTTCGGCTCTTCCTCCTGATTGTGAATGATTATTTCTGCTGCTCATGCCCTCTGTCCACAGTCTGTCATGAGACAGGGAGTAGGACAGTCTTCCTCTTTCGAGATATAGGTTGTAGGGCATGCCCTTCGAATCATATATTTTTTGATGATAGGTTATGTTTAGATCCCTGCCCTGGGTTAGTTCCGGAAGCCTTGTCAGGTTTTCCCTGCCTTTAAGGTTTTCAGAGCCGTTAACGGCGGAGATTATGATACCCTTTTTTTTTGCCTGGAAACCGTATTTTTCGGGGAAGGAGAATTTCTCCATTGATGAATTGTTGACTACTATAATTTTCTTAACCGAAAGGGGCCTCCACTTAATACTTGTAAGGCTGTAGTTAAGTGCCGAGGTGAAGCTTTTAATGCCTGCCCCTCCTCCGGGATGAAGCTGCGCCAGCGCTCTTTTCAGCGTTGATGAAGAATTTATGTATACCGATGCATCTTCGGACGTTCTTCTCTCTGAGTAGGGGATGATGTAGATTCTCGTATTCATTCCGAATGTTTCGATGAAAGCTGATGCTGTCTCTTCAATTGAACGGCGGACGGAGTTCCACTGGGGTCTCATATTGTATGATGTGTCCAGGATAAATGCTATATCGGCATTTGTCAGGGACTGCTGCTTATTTATGTCTCCGCCCAGAGTTTTTTCTATCTCTCTTGTGGCGAGTCTGAGAATACTGGTCTCGGTGAATTTATTTCTCGATATGGTTCGTCCTGTATTGACTGAGAAGAGAACGTTCTCTGAGGTGTATGTTTGTCCTGAGAAGCTGACAGTTCCGGTCAGAATATGGTCGAGGCCGTACTTCATGCCGAAAATTTTAAGATCTTCCTCTGAAACGGCTCCTCCCTGTGAAATTCCTATTTCTCTCAGTCCGATTCCGGTTTCATGAGTTGAGAGTACATCTCTATCTTTCATTACTATAATTGCGGTAGATAGCAGTTTTTCGTATTCAAGGATCTGTTTACCTGCCGAGTTTACTCTGTATGGTATTACGGCAATTTTTGATAATACCGGTGAGGCTATGAGTATAAGGAGCAGTGTGATGTAT
>CAYNFB010000247.1:0-5797 GCA_964396355.1 uncultured Leptospirales bacterium
AGAGAAGATGTGCTGGTTATGGATGCGGATCAGATATTTAATATACTCGAAAAGATAAAGGAGAACGAAGAAAACCAGGCGGAGGAAAGAGAGGCGGACGGCTATACTCTGGATAATATGTTTGATGTTGATAATCATTATTTAAAAGCGCTCTATGAAGCGCTTAAATCTAACAATGATGAATCCATAAGACTGACCCATAATATACTGAAGAACCGTGATGAGCGTAAGCTTTTTAAAAGGCATGTGGGAGATGCGTTTCGCATTGCCGGTGATAATAAACTTAAAGAACACTGTGATTACATGGTGTGGTATATCAATGCAGTAGACGGTATAGACAGTAATCCTGATCATGGTCTCGAAGATATCAGCCTCTATAATTTTTGTGAAGCTGCAACTGCATATACGAAGCTTGAGCCTGAAAAGGCGGAACCCCTCCTGAAGAAATTGTTCATCAAAAATACCGGCTCCAGACTCTTTGAACTTGATGTGCGGTCTGGAGTGCTGCCCGGTCTTATGATACTCCATCCTGAAGATGAGGAACTTCACCGTTGGATTAAGCGTCTCCTTGGAAACAGAGCTAATTATCACGCAATCAGAGGAGCCCTGAGGGCTGTTGCTGAAGCAAAGCTTCAGAAGGCACGGGACTGGGCTTACTATCATCTTTATTCAGACTATAACAGTTTAATGGGCGGTCACTATATTATTAAGATTCTTGCCAGAGAAGCTATGGAGGCTCTCGGAGAGAATCCTCCCGAGTTTGACGATACAGATGAATACGCAAGCAGACTTGCTAAAGAATCAGTGGAAAAACTGTTAGATGGTTTTAATCATCCTGAAAAATATTATCCCAGACATATCTGTAAAAAAATAGTAGATAATAATATTCAAAACAAAGAAGCAATTGCTGCGGTTGGAGCATATCTGGAGGATGTCCTTTTCTACAGCAGTGATGAAGAGGAGTATCTTGAAATATGGGACGGCCTGAAGGCTCTCTCCATCCAGGGAGCAGCTGCGGCAGAGACCTGTTCCAATCTAATGAACCTTGAATTTATTCACGGCAGATATATAACTGACATTATCTACGTCATGAGAACACTTGAGGGAGAAGCTCAGATCAGGGAATGGCTCTGGAAGTCTTCAACAGAGGAAATAGTAAAAGAACTTGCAGACCCCGGCCCGCGCTTTATTCCCTGGCTTGATCTTCTTGCAGCTCATCTTTTCTTTACTGAATCTGAAGAGGCTCATGAAGCAATAGAGGCTGCGCTCCTCGGAAGATATAGAAACAGCTCCGACGGAGGCTGGAGTGATGAGGAGCCGACTATCATAAGACTTCCCCTTGTCTATGGCGCTATGGGACGTCATGAGGCTGTAGATAAAATAAAATCTGAACTTGAACAGAAGGGCGGATCTTTCTATACTCTGCAGTGTCATCTTGATAACGGTAAAGAGAACAGTGTTCCTGAAAAAGTCCCTGCAATAAAGGATAATGTTTCTGTAAAATTTTTAAATGACATTAAAGGAGAACATTACAATGGTCCTGTTTATTCTCTGGAAATTTTATTAAAAGGTAATACTGTATTCTTTACCTGTGTTGTTGATAACCTTTACTTTCAGTCTCTGGTTGAAGATGAAAGACTTGAGAGTCACGGAGAGGTTAAATGTGATACTGAAGAGAAGGCTGTTCAAATGGCTGAGAGTATGGCTAAAGAGGCGATGCTCTTAAACTATAAAGAAGTTAAATAACTGATTACTGCTGTCCTCTGTTCTTTCTGGTGATTAAAAAAGTTTCTGCTTTTAATAAAAGCAGGTCTGATTTTAAAATCAGACCTGCTCTGAGTATAACTGATTTTGTGACGAGTACCAGCTAATCCCTCCTTAAAATATTTGACAAATAGCGCCCCGCACTATGTGATAATCACAGTTGCCGATCAGAGCCCTGTATTTACGGATAGGAAAATGCATATTGACATAGACGAACACGCCCATCTACATTCACCTCTCCATAGAATGGACACGCGCTTCAAAATAGTTTCTCTTCTTTACGCGGCGCTTCTGATTTCCTCATGCAGGTCTGTGCCTGCCTCGGGAATCGCGGCAGTCTATGCTCTGCTTCTTACTCTGATGTCAGGCATATCGCCGTTCTTCTATCTGAAGAAGACGTACTACCCGCTGGTATTTCTCGTGCCGCTCTTTCTGTTCCTGCCTCTGTCATCGGGGGGCAATGAAATCTATTCCATAGGGTGTATCTCCATATATGCAGAGGGTATCATAATCTCCATTTCTATAAGTCTTAAGGTCATTGCAATACTCATACTGGTAAACTTAATCCTCAGCACCGCGTCCTTCAGAGATATTGCCGCAGCACTGAAGGCACTTAGAGTACATGACAAGATGCTGAACATCGTACTCTTCTCATACCGGTATTTCTTCGTCTTCTTCGAAGACCTCCGGAAGATGAGGGTTGCCCTTACTCTGCGGGGTTTCAAAAGCAGAACAACGATGAGATCTCTCCGAAGCTCGGCCAGCCTGGCGGGGTCAATACTGGTAAGAAGCTATGAGCAGACAGAGCGGATATACAGGGCCATGCTTCTTCGCGGATACAACGGCACCATAGTGACAGACAGAACATTCAGTGCCGGGGCGGGCGACGTATTCCTTTTCATACTGATCACGGCAGTCCCGCTTCTTATACTGGCAGCGGAACTCAGAGGACTATTCAGCTAAGGCGGATTATATGATTGAAATAAAGAACATATCATTTTCATACGACAGGGGGAATCCTGTAATAGAAAAGTTAAATCTTCGTGTGGACAAGGGCGAGAGCGTGGGAGTCATCGGCCCCAACGGAGCGGGCAAGACCACATTATTCCATCTCCTCTGCGGCATCATATCACCTGATGAGGGTCAGATCGTTTTAAACGGGAAGGCAATTGAAAACGCACAGTTCAATCCTGAAACCGGCCTTGTCTTTCAGAATCCCGATGACCAGCTCTTCAATATATCGGTCTATGAGGATATCGCCTTCGGTCCGGTTAATATGGGACTGCATCGGGATGAGGTAGGCAGGAGGGTGAAGGAGTCCATGGAAATTACCGGAGTCTCTCATCTTGCGGAAAGGCCGCCTCACCATCTTTCGGGAGGGGAGAAGAGAATGGCCGCCATTGCCTCTGTAATATCTCTTGATCCGGAACTGATGATTTATGATGAGCCTACATCCAATCTGGACATGAGAGGAAGGAGGAGGGTGATCGATTTCATAAACGGCTCGGGCCACACGAATCTCATTGCCTCACACGACATGGAGTTTATTCTTGAAACATGCAGACGGGTGGTTGTCATTGATGAAAGGGGAATCGCCGTTGATGGAGAGACTGTCTCTGTCATGGAGAACAGAGAGCTCATGATGCGCCACGGTCTGGAGAGTCCTCACTCGCTGCTTCACAGAAAGAGGGAGCACGTCCATAACTGACCGGCGCAGAATCTGTTATTTCTGCGTTTTGCCCATATTAAGAATATCAGGCTTCACCTTCATTAAAAAGGATACTACGAAAATTGTTGCTGTTCCCTCAATCAGAGCAATGGGTATGTTCATATACATTACAAGTTTGGCCGTGTTATAGAATTCCTCGCCTGCGCTGATCAGGTAGAGAGCCACACCTGCGGAAGAGAGCATTACCGCAAGAGATCCTGCGATGAATGCCCTCACTCCTGTGGAAATTCTGCTCCCGCTGTTCCCGTATCTGAACATTATTCCCGAAAGCATAGCAGGGAGCCCCATGGTCAGGGCGTTGACCCCGAGAGTAGTGAGGCCTCCGTGCTGAAACATTACAGCCTGAAAGATCAGCGCCGCGAAAATAGACGGAAATGCTGCTATGCCCAGCACCGCTCCGAGCAGTCCGTTAAGAACCAGGTGACTGCTCGTGGGGCCGACCCGTATGTGAATCAGCGAGGCTACGAAGAAGGCCGCAGTCATTACAGCTATCCTGGGTATTTCAGATGAGTCGGTTTTTTTTAGTGATATTGATGTCACGGCTATAGCAGCCGCAGCAGATATCAGACATACAGAACCGGGAAGTACGCCGTCGCTAATATGCATCAGCTCTCACCTTTTTTTCTCTTGAAGTAGAGGCCGGTTCCTGTAAATCCCCATACGACGCAGATTGCCATGACCGTTTTCTGAATCATGGAGAGGCCTCCTCCGGACCCGGAGCTTTCTTCCCTCAGTGACAGCGACTCATCAATATCAAGATTGATTCTCATTCCGTGGCCGCTTTTGTCCCGGACCTGAAGAATCCAGGTTCCCGGCGTATCAGGAGTAAAATGGAATATGCCCTTCTCATCGGTTTTGACTTTCCATGCAACGGTCGTTGAACCGGGAGAGAATACCATAACATCGGCATTAGCCATAACTACGCCTGTGTCATACATGGCTTTAAGGTCTATCCTGCCGCTTCTTACAATTTCATACTTCGTGCCGTGACTGTATGCTGCGGAAGTGAATGCCAGAATAAACAGAATAGCAGATAATTTTCTTAACATCATCGGCTTAACCTACTTCAGTAAAGCCGCTGATGTCATACCGGATACGTGGCAATGTCCTTCACCGAGATGTCCCAGAGTTGAAACTGCCTTAATGAATGTTTTGTATCCGGTACTTTTTTTGAATATATTCTGGCTCACATCCAGTTTACCGTTCTCAGTATATGCATTGAAAAAGTCAAAGCCAACAGAATCTGTGTTTATGTGGCTATCGGCCGGAGCACCTTTGTCTCCGAAAATATGGTCGAAGTGGAATGTCATTTCAACTGCGGTCTTCCCGTTTTTCGCGAGAACTCCCTTAACCTCATCGCCCACGAAGCCCTCTTCACCGTCAAAGTCCATCTCCTCGTCAGATTTTATGATAAAGTTAACTGTTTTGCCTGCCTTACTGGCTTTTCCGATCATTATAATGGAATATCCTTTATATTCACCTGAACCGGCTTTCCTGATACCAAACTTCAGTGACTGATAGTTCCCCTCGGGCACCATCTCTGTTTTTCCTATCACAATAGGGGCTGCTTCTGCATTACCCTCTGCAAGATCTGTAAAAAATGTTCCCTCAAGTGTTGACTCGAGGCCTTTATTATATGCTGTGGGATTGACAATATTCACGTAGAGTTTGTCAAAGGCGATTTTCCATCCGTCTTTTGATGTGAAGCCCTGACGCACGAAGTCCTCGCCGTTTGCAGTGAAGGTAATTGTTCCGCTTCCTTCAGGGGCCTTCGTGCATGATGCTGATATGATTGCTGTCATAGAAATAAGTGTTAATACTGTGAAAATTTTCTTATTCATCTCCGGTATTCTCCAGTAATGTGTATTTTAATTAATGCAATCTCGTATTACTAATATTTAAAAGTCAATCAAAAGATGCGAAAAATAATTAATTTGTGTTACCGAATCAAAAAATTTGTACTCTGAAGCGGTCATTGCGGGGAGGAGCCCTTGGCAACGCGGCAATCTGTTCCGTTTAATTATTATCACCTTGATTTTACAGCCTGATGGAATGAATGATAATGTCATAAAATATTCGGATACGTTTCGCTGTAATGCAATATAAAAACAGCTGATGCCGGGAAGCATAGTTCTTTGCTAAATGGACAATGAATATACCTGCCAAATAATAACAGATATAGTCGCTAAACCGATGGCTGCATTTGCAGGTTTAACGGGCGGACTAAAAATAAGTATAATTCTTATTGGAAGAATTCCGCTCAGAAGCAGTACTATCCCGTGATTCTCTTTGAAATAATAGGGT
>CAYNFB010000248.1:0-3388 GCA_964396355.1 uncultured Leptospirales bacterium
AAGAGCTGATGTCAAAACTTGAACTATTCGACAATGCAATATCAGATGCACAGACCCGGAGAATATTTATGGCGGATAACATAGCCGGCGAGAAAAAGCGCCTCCTTGAATATCTCCATGACCAGGCGGGGAAGCTTAGGGAAGTTTCCTGTGATTTCCTTTCTTGCTGCTCTGGACAGTACGGTTGAGGCAACGAAAGGTGCAATTCTCCATGCAGATGAGAAGCGGAAGTTTTATGCAGATTCTGTCCGCGGCGCAGGTGAAGCACTGGCAGTTTTAGCAAAAAAAGTTGAAAATATAAGAAGAGGTCTCTTGTAATGAATTATCACGCAGATTTTACAAGGTGCTTTGCTGTCTCATCCCTGGGCTGCTGTGCGGGATTTGCGCATTTATCAATACCTGCGGAAGTTTCAGCCGTTTCCCGGGGATTCCCCCGCGCAAGAGGCTTAAGGTGTCCATGGAAATAGCTTTGTGGGCCTCTGTCGTGGGTGCTCTTTCATTTGTAATTCCGGCTCTTTTGTTTTGTCTGTAATTCATCGGCGAAAGTCTTATTCCGGGTGCAGTATTTTTTATTGACGTATATCCCTTATGAGCGACTATCTGCATATACCGGCTTTTCTAACCGGACAGCAGTCTGTAAACCTGGAGTTATACTATGACAGATATATTCGAATGGAAGAAAGTTTCTTCTGAAGATCGTGAAAAAATATCGGCTTTTGTATCTGCAAATGCGGCTCTTGTAAATGAAGTGATGAGGAAGAATTATCCTGATATTTACATCGGCAGAAGGCCCGATGAAATAGTCCGGGGCTGGCTGGCCGTTGACGGGCTTAAAGCAGTTTTGGAGTTTATTGATAATGAAAATTAAAACCCCGAAACCTGTCGAAGTCGTACCTGGAATTTTCAGCATCAGTGAGAGAGGTTTCTTCTCAATGTTCAGGCCTCCTGTAAATATTTACGTAATAACAGGGCCTGACGGACTCGTCTATGACGGCGGTTACGGAAATTTTATCTGTCAGAGGCAGTTCCGCATACAGTACAGAGAAATTGAAAAAATCTGCCGCGAAAGAGGTGTGGAAAATAATATCCGCAGAGTTCTTCTCAGCCACTGCCATGCCGACCATTTTTCAGGACTGGAAAAACTAAGGAAGAAGTTCGGTTTCCGTATTATCCTTACAACCCGCATGGCAGGCATAATTAAGGGGATAAGAGAATACAGGGATTCTTTTGCTGTTGAAAAGGAGAGACTTCTTGAAGGCGAGATGACCATCGTCTCCACAATCGTAAAAAAAGGAAGAGACCGATTCCGTTATCTTATATACAGTATGTACTGGGGAATCTCATTTGTAGACAGACCCGATGAAATTATAGAGGACGAGAGTACAATCAGTATAAACTCCGAAGAGTGGACTATTTTCCATTCTCCGGGGCACGCCGATGACCATATAACTCTCTACAGTGAGGAGAAGGGAATTCTTTTCTCGGGAGACAATGTTCTGAGAACTGTCAATACCTGGCTTGGACCTCCAAGATCGGATATTGACAGGTATCTTGCCTCTATCCGGAGGATGGCTGATCTGAAGAAACTCGATCTGATACTTCCGGCTCACGGCAGTCCCATTGATGAGCCCCGGGTGAGACTGCAGCAGGTAATAGAATGGAGATGGAAGAGAACAGATGATATTGAGGCGTTTCTGCTCTCTGCAGGCAAAAAAGGGCTGGTCATTGATGATATTCTGGTGAGACTCTACGGTGAAAAGAAGAGTATGAAGAAGAATTTTGCAAGAGGATGGGTGATCCTCACTCTGGAGAAGCTCGTCGGTGAAGGCATTGCAGTGGAGGGCGATAATGACAGGTTTTTTTCTGCGAAGGTCTGATATAACCGGCAGGGATCCCATGATGGGAATTATATATGACAGGTAATACAGTTAAACAGAAGAGCCGGGAGGAGGGAGATTTTTACGTGGTTCTCTTCCCTTCTGTGTCCCATGCTATGAAGTCTGAGAAAATACTGAAAGAGAAGGGTATACCCTTTAAGCTTATTCCTGTACCAAAGAGCATCAGCTCTGACTGCGGGGTTTGTATCCGCTTTACCTCAGAGAACAGAACTGCAGTTCAGGGCGCATTGTCTACGGCTGTTGATGATTTCAGAGTAGAAAAACTTTCCTGACAGATCAGATCATTATTATCGTTATATCAATATGAACAATATCATAGACCACGTGATAGCCCAGAAATCTGAAAAATTTAGTCGACCCGTATAACACCCCCCAGTCTGTCCTGTCAAATTCAATGAAGGCCTGGAGTCCGATTCTGCTTCTTTCCAGGTTACGCACGTGAGCCGGGAAGTCTATATCCTTCTGTATACCCATAATGCTCAGCGTTCCCTGTATGTGAAAATTCGGCATGCCCCATGAATTATGGAGCGGCACAGCCTTCTTCAATGTGAATCGCGCCTCGGGAAACAGAGCTGTGTGGAAGAAATCCTCGGAGTTCAGATGGGACTCAAGAACTGCTCTGAGAGATTCATCCTCCAGATCCAGGTTTTTGATGCTTTTCATGTCAATTATGAAATGCCCTCCCGCCATGCCGTCGTGATGAAGTATTTCACTGTCCCTGAATCCGAGAACTCCCCTGTGAGAACCTCCGGGGCTGCTGCCTCTCCAGGTTATGAAACTGTTTATTGTATCTACCTTATAATTGCGGTTCTGCATTTTCAGCGTCGGGTATGATGTTATTACCTCATTCTCCGAGTTTCCTTCAAGAGGGAGGCCTGCCTCAATCCACTCATCAATACCGCCCGGAAATACAGCCACTTCTCTGTAACCATTATTTGTCAATTTTTCAGCTGCCCTGACTGCATCCTGGGATCCCGGCCCTGCTCCGTAGAGAATGATGCTCTTCAGCTTGGTGGCTGTCATCATCTTTACCTGATCTGTAAATGTTACCTCATGGACGCATGCGTTCACGGCCCCCTGTATATGGCGCTTCAGATAAAACTGTCCGGGCATTACATCTATTACCATGGAACTGCCGGTTTTAATGGCCTCCCTTAATTCATCAATGGAAACTTCAGGGATGCTGCATTCATCCATATTATCACCTTTTTTGTATTATACTGTATAATAATCAATGAGTGAGTATATTTCAACATCATGTTGAAAACGGGAGTGAATGGGGGAGGTTCCGGCACCAGAGCCGGGAGATGATTTATCTACTTGTAATTCTTGAGAAGTTTAATCAGTTCCTCTTCTGCAACCGGGCTAAAACAGCAGTTGCCGGTCTATGTCAATCAGGCCAGGGTCTGTCTGCCTGATATTTGCCGGGAGGATATTATTTCAGTATATTGAATATACGCCAATTCACCATGAGAGGATGGAGAAGGAAC
>CAYNFB010000248.1:3398-5759 GCA_964396355.1 uncultured Leptospirales bacterium
TATATTGAATAAACATTTAAAAAAAAGGAGTAATGTATGGAAGATATGATATGGACAGATGAACTTGCTGTTGGTGTTGAAGCCTTTGACTTTGAGCACAGGGAAATGATCACATTGCTTAACAGGGTGAATCATCTTCTTGCAATGGGCAGGAAGGAGGAAATTCTGGAACATGCACTCCATGCCTTTATTAACTATACCCGGTTTCACTTCACCCACGAGGAGGGAATTCTCGAGAGATTTTCCTGGGGCGGTCTGGACGATCACAGGGGAGAGCATGAAAAACTTCTGGCCCAGGTTACCGAATACTACCAACGATGTAAAAAAGGCGATATTGAACTGTCCGATGAGGAACTCTATTTCCTCAAACACTGGCTTATCGACCATATCAGAGATACCGACGTGAAGTATAAGGATTTTCTGGCAGATAAAGCATTCTAGCAGATTATAATGTATAGCCCAGCCCTGTGTTTTATATTATAATTTCTGCCTGAAAATATTACTCTTAAGAGTCTCCCTGGATTATTTCTCAATAATATAATAACTTTGCAGGTTCTTTGTCAAAATCTTAAAAAAATAGTTGACATTAAATAACAGGTGTTATCTAACAGTTGTTATCTTGATAAAGGGAGATAAGATGCCTCCTAAAACATTGTTTACACGTGAGGATGTGATATCCTCGGCACTGGATCTTGTGATCAATAGCGGTTTCAGCGATTTCAGCGCAAGAAGGGTTGCTGATGAACTGAAGTCATCCACTGCACCGGTCTATTCATATTTCAAGTCAATGGATGAATTGAAGAATGAGGTGCTGCGCAGGGCGGAGAAGATCATGCTGGAGTATTCCACAAGAACCTATACAAAGAGCGTCTTTCTTAATATGGGCACGGGGATGGTACTCTTCTCCCAGGACTACAGGGAGCTTTTCAGGGTAATGCTTCTTGAAAGCGGCGAGACCAGGGAGCTTATGAAAAATCTTCTCGTTGAGCTCTCGGCTGATCTTGACAGAGACGAGCTGGTGTCAGTGCTTCCTGAAAAGGAGAGGCAGGAGGTAATGAGGCGCATGGCTATATTTACTCATGGTTTCGCCTCTCTTATTTGTGTGGGCCTCATTGATGATGTGAGCAAGAATCAGGTCATAAAGACCATGTATAATATGGGGCGGGATGTAATTTCTACGGCTCTGAGAAAAGCCGGAATGAGTGAACTAATACAGGAGGACTAATTATTACCAAACTCCTCCTGAAAAATAGAAAATAAAAGATAAAAGAGGTAGAATATGAAGACTAAAATAACAGAGATGTTCGGAATCAAATACCCCGTAATCTGCGGGGCCATGTATCTGCTGGGCGAGCCAATACTCACTGCGGCAATTTCAAATGCAGGCGGGATGGGAAACCTTACTGCCGGGAATTACGGCTCACCCGAGGAACTCCGTCAGGCGATACAGGAAACTAAAAAACTCACCGACAAGCCCTTCATGGTGGGCATTACAATCCTTCCTTCATTTCATATTACAATGGATGATCACAGAAACAATATCAAGATATGTGCAGAGGAGAAGGTTGCCGGAATCGAAGTTTCAGGTACTTCTATCGACAAGATGGGAGTTGAATATGTTGACATGCTCAAGAAAGCCGGGGTGAAGATGTTTCACAAGGTGGGATGTCTCAAACATGCAGTTCATGCAGAAGAGGCTGGATATGATGGAATCTATGCTGCTGGAATCGAAGAAGGGGGACATCCTCTCAGTGATGATGTTACAACAATGGTTCTTACACCGAAGATTGCAGAAACTCTAAGTATTCCGGTAGTTGCCGTAGGCGGAATTACAGACGGAAAATCAATGGCCGCGGCTCTTTCTCTTGGTGCAGAGGGTGTGATGATGGCCTCACGTTTCGTTGCAACAAAGGAATGTCAGGTTCATGACAATATCAAGAATGAAGTTGTAAAGAGACAGGAAAATGAGACTACTCTCATATGCAAGTCCATAGGCCTTCAGGGAAGAGCTATTAAGAATAAGATTGTCAGTGAAATTCTTGAGGCTGAGGCAAAGGGAACAACTATCCAGGAGCTTGCTCCGATGATAACAGGGAATAGATGTAAAGATGCATGGGTGACCGGAGATATAGATATTGCACCTATGATGATGGGACAGTCAATAGGAAGGATTAACGACGTAAAAACATGTGCAGAGGTTATAGAGGGTATGGTTTCTCAGGCTCAGGAGGAAATTGCCCGCGTAGGAAGACTTTTCTAAGAGGGGACAGAAAATGAATAATCCATTAATTGATACAAGAGATTTGAGATACGTCCTCTTTGAAATGCTCGATGTGGACAGTCTTACAAAACATGATCTCT
>CAYNFB010000249.1:0-5723 GCA_964396355.1 uncultured Leptospirales bacterium
ATCAAATTCAGCAGGTTTTGTATCCGGCAGGAAAATATCAACAATTAAGGAAGCAGTGAAGATAATCGGGTTTAAAAACCTGGGCCTGATTCTCACAGCCAGCGCCTCAAGAAAGATAATGAATGACCGGTATAAAAAATTCGAACTGATATGGGAGCACACCACAAGAGTTGCCTACTATGCAAGGCTTATTGCCAGGAAAATTAATCTCGCCCCCCTTGCAGATGCCGCATTTATATCGGGCATGCTTCACGATATCGGAAAGATAGTTCTTCTTTCAACCGATTCAGGCATAGTAAACACAATATCAAAGATAACAAAGAATAAGCAGATACGTTCATCATCAGTTCTTGAGGAGATATCAATAGGAATCAGCCATGCGGAGATAGGCGGGCTAATTGCCGAGAAGTGGAATTTTCCGGAAGATCTGGAACTTTCAATAAAAAATCATCATTCCCCTCTGAATTCAAAGGAAGAATCAAAAGATCTTACATTCATTGTCTATCTGGCAAATATGTTCTCGGGTATTGAAAAAAATAAATACAACTATTACTATATTGAAACAGAAGTCCTTAAATGGGCAGGCTTGACAACAATTGAAAAAATTAAAGCCTTCCACGATGACCTGAAAAAAGATTTCAATATCCATCTCTCTGTTCTGGATTAATACTGTGCATAATTACAGCTTCGAGGAAACCAGGAGCGGACAGATGACTCTCCTCTACAGAGATATGGAATCGGGAAAAAATATCAGGCTCCATTCCAGATACGACCCTCAGAAAGAGGCCGACAGGAGCACAGATGCCTACGATGCGGGAAGAGCTTCAGTCATACTCGTATCGGGCCTGGCACTGGCCTACCACATAAATAGTCTGAAGAAAAAAAAATATAATGCCCAGATTCTTGTTCTTGAGGCAGACAGAGATGTAATCAGGTTATGCAGGGAGATTAACCCTGAATTTACAAGTGATATTATAATCATAAACTCGAAGGCAGAGCTTGAAAGATTTTTCGAATCCTTCGATATATCTCTTTTCAGGGGGATTACACAATACCTCCACAAGCCTTCTGTACAGCTGAATCCGGCCTTTGATGAAGAAATGACCGGTGAAATACAACAGTATGTATCATCAAAAATCAGCGACCTGCTGACGCGTTTTGAATTTGAAGAGAAATGGATTAAAAACATATTCAAGAATATTCATCACCTTGATGGAAATTGCGGAATAGGCGGCTTCTTCGGAAAATTTAAGGGACTCCCTGGAATCATTGTCTCAGCAGGGCCCTCTCTCAAAAACAATATTGAGCAGCTCAAAGAAATCGGAGACCAGGCTGTAATCGTAGCTGTGGATACTGCAATGAAGGTGCTGAATAAACACGGTGTCTCCCCGCACTTTGTTCTCACACTGGACGCTCAGAAATACAGTCAGAAACATTTCTCGGGAGTAGAAAGCCCGGACACTGTGCTCGTTGCAGATGTAGTCAGCTGCCCGTCGATTCTCAGCACATACAAAGGCAGGAAGGCTCTGAGCACTACTTCAAAATATTATGAAGGCGGCAATGGGCAGACAGTCCGGGAGACAACACCGGTTGTTGACTGGCTGGAGAAATTCATTCCCCCTTTTGGTGACGTTCAATCCGGCGGATCTGTTGCAACAAGCGCATTTGACCTTCTGCTGAACATGGGATGCGATCCCATAATCCTTATGGGACAGGATCTGGCTTATACAGGCAGAGAGATTCACTGCAGCGGAACCTATCACAATGATGACTGGCTGCCGGTAATAAACAGAGTTAAAAATCTCGAGTGCATCAATCAGGGTGTGATAAGAAAGAGAAAAATTCAATACGTAAAAAGCTTCGGAGGCAAAGGCCTGGTTATCTCGGACTTCGTATTTGATCTCTATAAATCCTGGTTTGAAGATTCGGCAGGAAAGGTTCCGGTTACGGTAGTAAATTCAACAGGCGGAGGGGCATCTCTGAAAAACACAGTGGAATTATCATTAGAAGATGCCCTGGACAGGAAAAAAGCAAAAAACAGCCCGTCAAAGATAATAGACAGTATAATGTCAGAAAGCAGATATTCCGATATGAGTGAACTTCTCGACGGCATATCCGGGGCATATAGTTCTCTGAATAAAATAACAGAGATATGGAAATCAGATATTGAAGAGGAGGAAAAAGGTCTGAGAATAAACGGCATAATTGATGATTCCGATCTGCACATGCTCTTCTCTCCAATGCTGAGGAAATCAAAAACATATATCTCAAGACATTCATTAAAAAGCAGTGATAAACACAGAATGATAAATGAAGAAGTAATTATATCTGCAGAAAAACTGATCAAATTTATTGAAACATCTGATCTTATGGAATTTCATAAAAAACGAAAGAGACTGAAATTGAAAATACCGATAATATAATGTATCAACAACAGAGAAACCCATGACAAAAATGAAAAAAATAATACTATTTATGCTTCTTATAACCTGCCCCCTTCTGATCAATGCAGCAGAGGAGACAGGCAAATCCGGATCAGTGGACTGGGTGAAGGGCCGCATCATGGCAAAGGGATTTAATTCAATTTACGTAAATGAATCAGGAGAGCCCTGCGATCTTGAAACAGGAAAAATTCTGTCCATATCACAGGCAAGAACAATAGCATATGAAAAATCCAGAGAAAAAGCTGTAATCAATGCGGCAGAGCTGCTCAAAAAAATCAGAATAGACCAGGACAATCATTTCAATGATCTGATGATGAAAAATCCGCAGGTAAGACAGAAAATTTCACTGATAATGAGAAAAAATGCAAGGTACCGGGAAACTCCGGTTGATTACCTCAATACTCAGTGTACTCTTGAAATCAACAGCGGAAGACTGATCGAGGCAACCAGCTACCATTTCCCTGAAGAGGAATTCCCTCTAATGGACGGAAGAGAAATTTCTACAGTCTATACATCTCTCATAATAGACACCAGAGGACTTGGCATCAGCCCCATGCTGCTGCCGCTTATTCTAAATGAAGAGGGACTGGAAGTATACAGCAGAAATCACATCATAAAAGAGGAGGCTGTAAGACATCAGGCAGTATCATACGTATATGATGAGGATAGCGCACTAAGACATAAGAAGGCAGGGAAGAAGCCATACTACTGCTCGGCACTGAAAAATGTAAAGGGCTGTCCCGTAGTCTCTGACGAAGATCTGAAAAAAGTCTACAGCCACGATGATACTATCGCCTCCCTGAAGAAATGCAGAGTTATTTTTATTATAGACAGGCAGAATAAATGAATCCGGTATTTAAAGTACTATCAGGAATAATAATTAGAATCAATAGAATGATTGATTCTCTCAGCCTCCAGACACAGGAAACGATCAGAAGGTCCTTCTTCTTTCTCCTGTTCATTTTTATTATAGCCGGTATTGTCATGGGCTATAATATGGGACTGGATTCAGCAAAAATAAAGAGTTCTCCCATAGCCGAATACGTAAACGACACATTTAAGATTGATATTAACCGGGAAAAAAGCACAGGAGACTTCTCCGGGATGCTGGAATCTGAGATAATGAAAGAATCCGAGATGGATAGTCTTCAAAAGTTCAGTTTCCCTTCAAAAGAAGAACTGAATACAGATATTGACAGAAATATCTTCGAATCAGAAAACCCGCTCAAGAAAAGGAAACCAGGACCAATGGCTGTAACAGAAGACGGGCCGGTAGAGGAATCGGCCGTCATCATCAGGAAAAAAATCAATCCCGTTGTGAGACCTCTTAAAAAAAGTAGTGACAGCACGAAAGAGGATGCTATTATTATAAACAGAGATTCAGATACAAAGTCTGAAATACCGGCCCAAAAAAATAAGGCCGAGATTAAAATTCTGCAAAAAGACAGATCGGTAAAATCCGACGCAATAATTAAGGACAGTGGAATAATAGACCGGTGAAAAGATTAATCATATTCATCCTCATAGTTATCACCATTAATGGATACTCCAAGGACTATCACAAAACAGAGGAGATAATAAACGGTATACTCAGTGAAGAGTCCGACTCGAAGAAACTAATAGAAAAAAAAGATAGTACTCCCGTGACTGCAGATAAAATAGAACAGCAGGAAGAAGGAGATGATAAAAAAAAATCCATGCCCTCAATGACGGGACAGGAAGAGGTGCTGCTCAAGACCGGCATACAGCTCTATGAAAGCGGAATGTACAGTCACTCACAGGCAAACTTCAATGAACTGCTTAAGAATTTTCCCTCAAGCACCTTCTCAGACAGCGCGAGAATATGGTCAGGGAAAATAGATATAAAGAAGTACAGATATGACGATGCAATAAGTAAATTCAGCAAAATAAAAAAGAATTCAGGTGAATATCCTGCATCTATCTACTATACTGCCGAATCCTACCGCTATAAGGGCAGCGACATTCCTGCAATAGAACAGCATCAGAAACTCGCCTCATCATATCCCGATCACGAACTTGCCGATGACTCCATACTTATTTCCGGCCGGCTGTATATGAAGATTAATAAGGGGTACCAGGCTCTGGAATCAGCTATTCGCGTAATAAGATATTACAGCACCAGAGAAACCGTAGATGATGCCTACTACCTTATAGCGAAAATATACGAAAAAGACCCCATACTTAAAGATATTGAAACAGCGAGAAAGCTCTACCGTAAATTTCTTATGAAAGCAGAAAGAGGAGACAAATACTTCGCCTCCTCCCCTATCCTCACTGCAGTGAAAAGAGATCTTAATCATCTGGAAAAGAATTACTTCAGACAGGAAAGATGAGACTGCTGAAAAACAGCAGTCCCGGAATAAAAACAATTACTGATTCTTTTCGATATAAACGGTATTGGTCGGGAAAGGAATATTTATATTATTTGAATTGAGAGTGTTATATATGAGCTTTGTAGCCTCCAGCTTTTTACCATACTGATTTGCGTAAACGGGCACCCAGAATTTAGCCATAAAATTCAGAGAAAAATCAGCCATTTCAAGAAAATCCACAGCAGGCTCAGGATCAATGCTGATATCAGGAATAGTCTTCATTGCATCAACAACAACCTTCTCGACTAAATCCACATCCGTGCCGTAGGCAACACCGAAATTGACCACAACTCTGATTTTCGGATCAGGAAGAACGTAGTTCTTATATTTTTTGTTCATCAGTTCTCCATTAGGATAAACAATGAGCTCATGGTCATATGTTAGAAGTTTGGTATTGCGAAGCCCCACCTCCTGAATAACCCCGACATCATCATCAATTGAGACCTTGTCGCCCACAACGAATGAGTGATCGAGAATAAGTATAATGCCGCCGATGATGTTGGAGAGTGTATCCTTTACGGCAAAACCTATTGCAAAACCGGCAATTCCAAGTGAAGCTATAAGGGGCGCAATATTGATATTAAATCTGGAGAGTACCATTATTATAC
This sequence comes from uncultured Leptospirales bacterium, assembly GCA_964396355.1. Lineage (GTDB taxonomy): Bacteria > Spirochaetota > UBA4802 > UBA4802 > UBA5550 > CAYNFB01. Next base: position 5,446 of record CAYNFB010000249.1, read on the forward strand.
CAACAGTGTAGATTACAATTTTCACAATCTTTTTAAAAAGAGGTACCAGATCATTATCAATTCTCGAATCAAGTTTTTCAGCAAGATTACTGCCCCATGACTGAATAATTATACCTGAAGACCTGGAAAGAAGAAAGGTGATGGATAGAATAATCGCAGCGGTAAATATATTGCTTATAAAAAACATGGTATTGCCTTCAATATTCAGAGAGAAGAAGGCGATCTTGAAACCGAATAACAGCATAACTATAGAAACAGGTTTTTTCGAAATTACCAGA
>CAYNFB010000250.1:0-5672 GCA_964396355.1 uncultured Leptospirales bacterium
GGCCACATCCATACCGCTGCAGAATCCCTTCTCTCCTTCACCGCTGAGTACTATTACTCTGGGATCTGTGTCGTGAATCAGAGCATTCCAGAGATCAAGAAGCTCCTCTATCATCTTTCTGTTCATAGAATTTACCTGTTCCGGCCTGTTGAGGCTGATGTGCAGAACGCCCTCCTCCGGGTATGCCGCCTTCAGTGTTTCATAATTGCCGTATTTCATAAAATCCCCCTCAGTATCTCAATAGTTTTAGAATAATGATAAGAAAATATTGACTTTGCTATACAAGTCTGTCTATTCTAGTATACAAAACTGTCTAAAGTCAATAAAAATTGAAATTTTTACGCAATTTCCTGCAGGAGAATCACGATAGAGAAAGAGAACGGAGAGATACCTGAATATAAAAAATAAAATCGTTAAGACCGCCATGAAGCTTTTCTATGAGCAGGGCATACAGAACACAGGAATTAACCAGATAATAAGAGAGGCTGACATTGCCAAGGGAAGCCTGTACAGACATTTCAGTTCAAAAGATGAGCTGGTAAAGGAATGCCTGGCTGAATTTGAAAAATATATACACAGCACGCTGATGGAAGTTGTCAGTACGACGTATAATTTCAAAGAGTTTTCAGAACAGTGGGTAAAGTTCATGATACGGGATTTCGGCTCCATATACCGGGGATGCCCCATAGCCGAATCGGCATACCATATTGAAGACTCAAACATGGAGATACAGAAACAGATTGAAGAGATTTTCACCAAGTATCAGGAAATTCTTTCACAGATTTTCGGCCGCATGAAGAAGAGCGGACTGCTTTCCGAAAATACAGACACGGATCTGCTTGCCCGGCGCATTATTCACCTCTACGAAGGCGCCCTTGCTATGTACAGGATGACCAGAGACATGAAGTACATAGAGGACCTGAAGGAACTCATGCCGGCGGTATACCAGTACATGAGCGAAAAAAGCTGAAGAGAAGCATGAATTACTGCGGCCATAAGTCTTGACAAAAGCATAAAAGATGGGTCATTATATCAACGGCCGGAATACTTAGGAGCCTCAGGCTCTCTGTACGCCGGCAGATCACATCATAGAAATGGAGGAGCGGTATGACGAACGAAACATTAAATTTTAAATCCAGAGACGGAATTGATCTTTTTGTGAAGAAGGATATTCCCGATTCAGCTAAAACTATAGTGGTCATTGTTCACGGCCTTTGCGAACATCTGGGAAGATATGATTACGTTGTGGAGAAATTAAACAGTTTCGGATATGGAGTCTACCGCTTTGACAACAGAGGCCACGGATTATCCTCGGGAGAAAGGGGCTACGTGGAGAACTTCATGGACTTTATAGATGATGCCGATGAAATTGTCGGTCTGGCTCATAATGAAAACAAGAGGCTGCCGATTTTTATGCTGGGCCACAGCATGGGAGGATTCATTGCCGCAGCATACGGTTCGAAGTACAGAGACAGCCTGAAAGGGCAGATACTCTCGGGAGCTGCAGTAACAGATCTGCCTATTTTCGAGGAACTGAAGGAGTCAAAAGCCTTTGAAACCTCCCCCAGAGAAAAAAGCCCCAATGCCCTTTCATCTTTGATCTGCAGAGATCAGACTGTGGTTGAGGCATATGACAACGACCCGCTTGTTCTAAAGGAAACAAACCTGAAACTTCTTGGTGAGGCATTCGTGAAGGGTCCGGACTGGATCAAAGATAACATTGATAAGTATGAATACCCCGTCCTGATTCTCCACGGAGAAAATGACCAGATTGTCCCAAAGGCATGTTCGCAGTGGATGTATGAAAAAATTAAATCTTCTGACAGGGAATTAAAAATATACGACAGCTGCTTTCATGAAATTCTCAACGAGAAAGACGAGAAGGATATGATAATTGATAATATTCATTCATGGATAGAAAGCCGGCTATAATCAGCACTTCCCCTTCCGGCATATGCCGGAAGGTCCTGGTTAAAATATCTTTGACCACCGTTCATAGAGTTCTTCGAAATTACCGTCAATAATTGACTGTCTTATCTCATCCATGAAATTCTTCATGAAGTAAAGATTATGATAGGTATTGTATACCAGAGAGGCTATTTCCCCGGCCTTGAATATATGTCTCAGATAAGCTCTGGAAAAATTTCTGCAGACGTAACAGCCGCAGTCCGGATCAAGAGGAGAGAAATCCTTCTCATGTACTGCAGATTTTATATTCACTCTCCCCTGAGAGGTATAGAGAGTACCGTTTCTGGCTATACGGGTAGGCATGACGCAGTCGAACATATCAACTCCGGCCTTTATTCCGTAAAGTATTTCCATGGGACTTCCCACTCCCATCATGTACCGGGGCTTGTCCACAGGCATGTACTGAAGGAGTTCGCCTGTGACCTCCCGGTAGAGTTCCTTGGGTTCACCGACAGAAAGTCCGCCTATGGCGTATCCGGGAAAATCCATCTCCGCCAGTCTGAGGGCGCATTCCTTACGGAGATCATTGTAGACTGAGCCCTGTATGATGGCAAAGCACGCCTGTTTCTCGTGATCAAATGTATCAGTATAGTAATCCTTCGATGCCCGGGCCCACCGGATAGTGCGCTCCATGGCTACGCGGGCCTCTTCTCTGGAGATAGGATAATCTGTGCACTGGTCGAGGACCATCATTATATCCGAACCGATGACCCTCTGGATATCCAGAACCTTTTCGGGTGTGAAGAAATGGCGGGAACCGTCCAGATGAGAACTGAACTCAACACCGTTCTCTTTTATTTTACAGAGATCACTGAGAGAAAAGACCTGAAAGCCCCCGGAATCGGTCAGCAGAGAACCGCCGTAATCCATAAATTTATGAAGCCCGCCGGCCGCCTCAAGAACATCCGTTCCCGGTCTGATATAGAGGTGATAGGTGTTTGCCAGGATTATATCAAATCCGATTTCCCTCACATCATCCATGGTCAGAGCCCGGATTGCCCCCCTGGTTGCAACAGGCATAAAGACAGGAGTCTCTATTCTGCTGTGAGCAGTTTCAAGGACGCATGCCCTTGCTGAAGTATTATTGTCATTTGCTGTTATTGATAGTTTCATGAGTCAAGAAATAATATGAGAGGAAAAGATGTCAATCTCAATATAAAAAGATGATTTATCAAATCACCCGATATTCAGGGCCAGGTCCAGATCGCCGTATGACAGGAAGAGTTCGGCTTTTTCTTCAATATCAGTGGAGGATACGATAGTTCCATAGTGTTTCCCTGCAACTATCTTCAGGCTGGAACCTGAGATTCGTTTAACAATTTCAGTCATGTACTTCATTCCTTCAGGATCAAGATCCTCAACAGATCTCAGGTCGAGGATACAGACTTTGCCGTTGATCTGCTTAAGAAAAAAGGGGTTAAAGACAGTTTTTACATCATTCTGAAATCCCTTCTCTGAGACAGCGCCTCTCATGGTAATTACAGCTATTTCCCCCTTTCTGGAGATGTCTATGAAGTCCTCATAGCTCTGCTGCTTCTTAAATCCGCTCTGACTGACGGCAGTAAGAATCTTCCGGTTCAGCTTATCGGGATGATGGGGCTTCACTATATAATCAACCACTCCATGTCTCATGGCCTCAATAACAGTATCCTTCTCCTTGTTCGAAGTGAGCATAATAACAGGAATATCTTTGGTAGTTTTATCCTTTTTAAGGGCACTGAGGACCTTAAAACCGTCCATAACAGGCATGTGCAGATCAAGGAGAATGACATCAGGACTGAAATTCTTTGCGATATCCAGTCCCTTTACCGCCGCCCTTTCTATGAATATTCTAAAACCCATCTCCTCAAGCTGAGACTTGAGAATTTCCAGAGTCGTTTTGTCATCATCAATTGCAAGAACAGTCCTCATCAGTTACTCCTGTTAAAAACACTTTTTAAGATTTTCCAGTTCTTTTTCTATTTTAAAAACAGCGCCTAAATAATCAAACTCTTTATTTTCATCCCGGCTCTTTTCTTCAATCTCTTCACATAATTTTGCAGGTTCGGCAAACCTCAGGTTGGCACAGGCACCTCTGAGTTTATGAGAGAGACTGCATATCTGCTTAAGATCAGCATTCTCCATACTATCCTTCATTTCCCCTATGATATCTGCTGCATCATCGAAAAATTCCCTGCCCACATTAAACAGGACATTAACAGGTATCCTCAGCTCCGAAGCCACAGTGCGCACATCATAGCTGCCTGAAGAGCAGGGAACAGTTTCACCCGATTCACTTTCCTCTATATTTAAATTGCCCTTCTCTCTCACGGCTCTTGCAAGATAGCGGGAGAGAACAGCTTCGAGTTTATTCATTTCGATGGGTTTGGCAAGATAACCGTCCATCCCTCCATTCATGATCAGATCGCTGTCGCCCTTTAAAGCCTTTGCAGTGAGCGCGACAATGGGGACGTGAATGATATTTTTTTCCTGTTCATAATCAAGAATCATCCGGGTTGTCTCCAGTCCGTCTGCAACAGGCATGTTCACATCCATCAATACCAGATCATAGGAGTCAGATTTAAACTTTTCGAAAACATCAAGACCGTTTCCTGCTATATCCGCTTCAATTCCATAATCAAGAAGAAGCAGTTTTATGAGCTTCTGATTAATTTTATTATCCTCCCCCACAAGGACTTTTCCGGAGAAGTACAGATTCTCTTCTGCCGGCATATCTTCCCCACCGGGACGGTGAATAGATCCGATTCCCGTTATCTTAATAAAGACATCAACTATTACAGAAGGCCTGAGAGGAAGAAGCATCATTGTATCGAAGCTGCCTATGATGCCCGATATATTGCCGTTATCCCTGCCTGAAGAGACAAAGACAGAGGGAACACTTACCCTCTTCATGACCGATGAGGAGAGAGTCTCAAGGAGCATCTCAGAATTGATTGCAATAAAAATATCGTGATCTATTTCTTCAATTGTGCTGAACTGTGTGGAGGAGAATACAGAGAATCCCATTCCTGTGAGGCAGGCCTGGACATTCTGCAGAATCAATTCATCCAGATCATCGGCGTAACAGAGAAAAATTCTCACACCCTTAACCGCAGGAACAGATTCGCTGAATGACCCGGGATCACTGATATCCATAGGTATGGTGAAGTAAAACCGGCTTCCCACACCCTTCTCGCTTTCAAGCATTATCTCGCTGCCCAGAAGTTTTACAAGATTAGCACTGATGCTCAGGCCCAGCCCCGTGCCTCCGAAACGTCTGGTTATTGAACTGTCAGCCTGAGAAAAAGCATCGAAAATCAGCTTGCGTTTTCTTTCAGGAATACCGATTCCAGTATCATTTACCGAGAAGAGAACAGTGCAGATGCCTCCTTCGGCAGATTCAAGAACTATATTTATTTCCACTGTCCCTTTTTCAGGGGTAAACTTTATGGCATTACTCAGGAGGTTGCCGATTATCTGTTTTATACGCAGAGGGTCGGAGATAACCCCCACAGGCAGAGCCGGGTCGATAAATGCCAGAAGCACAATATTCTTCTCCCGGGCCTTCACGTCATAGAGGCTGATGACAGATTCGAATTCAGAGAACGGATTAAACTCCAGTCTGCTGACCTCAAGCTTATTGCTCTCTATCTTTGAAAAATCCAGAATATCATTAATTATGCCAAGAAGGCTTGCCGCACTATTCTTTATGATACTGAGGTAAT
>CAYNFB010000251.1:0-4320 GCA_964396355.1 uncultured Leptospirales bacterium
GACGAGATCCGGCCTGCCAACGGTGAGAATGCTACACATGCAGGATATGTAACGGACGTGCCTCATACTGTTCTTGACCCCGATGATCCCAAAAATATAAATCCCGTTACACTGGCAGACCCCAGGCTCAATACAGAGGGCCGTCTATGTCACGGATATTTTGAGATAAGATATCTTCTTCAGGAGGCTCATCTTGAGACGGTATCTGTTGTTGAAAAAACCGGAAAGGAATTCGGCACTCTCTTTGGACGGGAGTACGGAATTCTTGATAGATATAAAACCGAAGGGGCAAAGCTTCTCTTTATATCTATGGGGAGTCTTGCCAGCGAGGCTGCCGATGCTGTTGATATTCTGAGGGAGGAGGGCATCGATGTCGGAATTATTCACGTTCGTCTGTACCGGCCTTTTCCTGCTGAGAAAATTGCAGAGGAGGTCAGGAATACGGGATGCCGCGGTGTTGCCGTAATAGAAAAGAATGTCAGCTACGGTTATGAGGGTGCTCTGTGCAGTGATCTCAAGGCCGCTCTCTTTGATTTTAATGTAAATGTCTTTGCTCATTCCTATATCGCAGGACTTGGCGGACGTGATGTGAAGGCTCATGAAATTGCAGATGCCCTTCGCAGAAGCTATGAATATATTGATAAGCCAGCCGGCAGCCGTTATAAGGCTCAGGAATGGCTGAACTGTAAAATCTAATTTCTATGGTAATCCTATGAATAAAAAAACAACTCCACTGACTCTGCCTGAGAAAGAATATGCTCTGCCGGGAAACAGGGCATGCGTCGGATGCGGACTGTCTCTTGCATACAGACACGGATTAAAGGCTCTGGGCGAAAAGACAATGCTCACAGTCCCGGCCAGCTGTTTAACCGTGCTTCAGGGGATGTATCCTGTTTCCTCAATGCAGGTACCATGTTTAAACACGGCCTTCGAGACGACTGCAGCCTCCGCATCAGGTCTTGTCGCAGGACTAAAGGCTCTTGGTAAAAATGATATAACTGTAGTAGGATGGGCGGGAGACGGAGGAACTGCCGATATCGGAATTCAGGCCCTCTCGGGCGCTGCCGAGAGAAGGACAAACTTCATCTACGTATGTTATGATAATGAAGGATATATGAATACAGGGAGTCAAAGATCGGGAAGTACACCTATGGGCGTTGTGACCTCGACCTCCCTGATGGGTAAGCTTGAGCATAAGAAGGATATGACGCGTATTATGGCAGCTCATGACATTCCCTACGTTGTAACGGTGAGTCCCTCCTATCCGACCGATCTGTATGATAAATTCATGAAGGCAAGGGAGATAGAGGGGACCAGATATATTCATATCCTCGTGCCCTGTCCTCCGGGCTGGGGTTATGACCCTAAGGATACGATTAAGATGGGAAAGATGGCCATCCTCTGCGGCATGTTTGACCTCTATGAAATAATTGACGGTAAGCTCACCTTCTACGGACCGTCCCTGAAAATTGCAGATGGAAGCAGGAAGAGAGAGCCTGTTGAGCCTTATATCAGGGCTCAGTCAAGATTCAACGGAATTGCTCAGGAGACGATTGATGAGCTCCAGGCATGGGTAGACCAGAAATGGGAAATGTATAATGACAGAGGGTTCTGCTGATAAGGGGTTCCTGTCTCATTTACTGTTTGTCTCCAATTTATATCTCTGCATACAAAAATCCTGTTTATATATGCAGAAATCTGTCCCCATCCGCCCAGAAACTATCTGCCTTCGGGATTATAACTCAGTCTCTGTTAAGTCAACAGCATCAGAAACAGGCAGGATTTTTCTGTGCTGCCTGACTTTACAGCTGCCGGGAGACTGCATTCTCTGGCGGTTTAAAAACTGAAGTAATCATGATTTTTCCATATAAAATTGAATTGGAAGAGAATATGTATGATAATAGATGTATCAGTTGAGCAGAGCTTAAATGGTATTATTATTTTAGATCCTGTAATGTTTTAAACTGATGACGGTGATGAATAAAATGGAGGCAGCGGCTGATATGAAAAATATAAAGCTGGTTTTGATTCTGATAATTACAGTCTCTCTTGTATCTGTCTTTTTCCAAAATACGGGAAATATGGAGGCCCATTTCCTCTGGATGACAGCTGAGGTTCCGGTTATAATAGTTTTCTTTTCTACACTGGCGGCGGGTTTTTTTTTAGGGCTGTTTACCGCATTATTTCTCAGAAGAGGTAAAAAACAGAAACAAAAGAAGAAAGACATTCCGGTAATCGAGAATTAAAAAAACGGAATCCTGAAAAAGGATTCCGTTTCAGTTACGGCATGATTATCAGTCTTCTTCCTTCTTAAACATGTCAGCTATGTACTTTATTATGAAAATAACAGATGTAATTACTGTTATAATCAGCCACGTCTCTCCGGTCATATGCAGCCTGGTGTAGTTCCCTCCCAGATATATTGCTATGGCCGTAAATGACAAAGTTGCAAGTATTACACTTATTAAACTCATATTGTTTGCCCCTGTATTTTATTTATTAGTAATTCCTCTGTTTGACCGGTTTAAGAGATACAGCAAATTACGCAGTTTCTGCTTCCTGAACAGAAAACGTATCACTGCAGTCCCTTGCTAAGGTATTATTTTGTATCTGAAAATTAAAAGCAGAGAGGAATAGGGGGCTATGAGAAAGTGCCTTTGCTCCATCTGGGGTATTTATTTATTCTGGCAATGCAGACAATAATATTCAGGCTGCATTTATGTATTCCCGGGTTTTTTAATAAATATGTGACAGCACAATTCTCAGGTACTGATGAGTCAATTATTACTGTTAAAATTTCCTGATTCTTCTGACCGGACAGGTCCATGAGGGTTTCTTCATCATGCTGTTTTATTAACTTATTCTTTGAGGTAAAATCCGGAGGAGTAAATAATGATATTTTAAAAATAAGAACTGGAACTAATAATAATACCAGTCTTTTGAAGCAGCACCGTTTATTGGAATTTTTATTGTTGATCATATCGGATGCTTTATCTTTACAATCTGCCGCAGGTAAATAACAGCTGGAGTGATTGTGCCCTGACAGATACCCCGTGGGGAATTAAAAATATAAAGAAAAAGATTTTATGCAGGGCTCTGTGTGAATGCATAATTTTAAGTCTCCCTCTGCAACAGACTGCTGATTTATACTTATTATTTCCGGTTTATTGCGTCAAGAATAAGTTCATAATTTGTATTGGCTATTACTTGCTTTTAAGTCAAAAAGTGTGTAATTTTTATTTGAAAGAACGTTTAACTCTATGGGTAATTCAACAGACAAGGGAAAGATATATGAATGATGCATTAAAGATTGATATGGAAGAGCTGATAAATGCCTTTGAAGATCACAGTGGCTACTTTGACTATTATCTGGATCTTAAGAATGGAAATGTTGTTCCCCTGATGAGTGATGATTTTGATCAGGAGCCTGAATATATTGACGGTTACACTATTGAAGCAGTGGAGGGCGATCCTGACAGGTTCAGATATATTTTTCCTGTCGAGTCCTGGGAGAGCTTTAAAATAATGGAGGAGTTTGTTGAAACTGTGGTCAATGATGTGATAAAGAACAGGCTGAAATCGGCTCTGTCACGGAAAAAACCATTCAGAAATTTTAAGGATGAGATTCATCATCTTCCTGAAGTATCAGAGGAGTGGTTCAGTTTTCACGATGAGGCGATGAGCCGGGTTGTATATAACTGGCTTGAGGAGAATGACGTGAAAGCTGTACTTGTCCGCAGGTCTCCAGAAAGCGGGTGAGAATCCTTTATTACTGCTGCGGGTCACCCCCGGCATTGTGAGCTTTTTACTTATTGTAAATCAGTCTCTGAATTCCTTTGCGGTTTTAACGGTTACAAGAAAGGTCAGCCCTGAGAGGATGATCAGGGCTATGCCGTATATCCATGACTGTGAAATCTCATGACTGATTTTTTTAAGCAACCGGGGTGTCCCCCTGCGGAGAGTGCTCATTTCAGGACTCTCCGGATTGTAGTACACTGCTGCTGCAGTATTTACAGGATAGTTCTTCAGGAGAGTAAGGGCATCTTCTTTTGAGGTGCCTGTGCCGCAGTTTGAATGATAGAAGCAGATTCTCCGTCCCTCATAACTCCTGCCGCCTGCGGTGTATTTATAGTATGCCTCTGCGTGGTAATGTGTTCTCGGGCTGTGGGAATAGCGTCCTGTCTTTTCTTCATAAACAGAGTGTCTGATTATCTTTCCCTCTGCCTCCTGCCAGTTCATGCTTGCCTTTATCATGGGCACGTATTCTTTTTCGCACATCCGGGCAAAGCTGATTTCAAAATATGCTCCCAGACCGCAGAC
>CAYNFB010000251.1:4330-5606 GCA_964396355.1 uncultured Leptospirales bacterium
GGAGGGAAGGTTTGTTTTTATTTTATTTATTAAATTATTCACTGAGCTTAATCCTGGTGTTCTTTGTTTTATTGCAGCTGATTTCTTCTGCGGATTCAGAAGATCCAGTCAAGTGTGAAGACAGGCATGGCCGGCCATTTTAACTGGGGGAATTCCCACATCTCTTCGGGAAAATTGTCTATATAGGTCATCTTTATCATCACCGAATCTCTGGAAGAATATAGCTTCTTTATCTTGTTTACTGTGAACCCTTTGTTTCTGGGCACCATGACGAGAAATCTGCGCAGTATTTCATTGTCGTAGAATTCAAATACGCATCCGTGATACTTCATCGAACTGTAGGAGAAATCCTTCATATCTTTATCGCCTGGAAAGAGCTTTTCAAGATTCTTCTTCGTCGGGTAGACCCAGTCTATAAACGTTGCATCTCCTACAAAGACAGTTGTTCCCTTCGCATGGGGTGCTCTGTCCTCTGCTGTATAGAAGGAGTTTAGTTTTACTCCGCTGGTGCATCCTGTCAGTATAATGAATACTCCTGCTGTTAAGACGGCTTTGAGCACCGGGATGATTGATCTGACCATAGAGTTAGCCTCCTGCATGATTGCTTCTTTTTACCCGCCGGTTAATTTGCAGTGTTTACTTTTTTTTCAGAAGGAGCTTCTTGTTTATAACGAAGGTCGTTTTTTCGTGTTTCACGTAGAGATTGCCGGGGCTGGTGCTGAATTTGACGGGACCGTCTTTCTCATGTCTGATTGTCCTGTTTATATTCCTGATATTCTTCCAGTCTATTTCCATGAAGTACTGTGCAAGATCTGCCTGGAAGGGAGTTTCGCCATTGAGCTTAACCGAGTAGAGACCGTTATCCACTGTAGCTATTGTCATCATATCTACTGATTTTTTCTTATCTATAAAGGATACTTTCATTTTCTTATTTTCTACTTTATATGTAATTGTGCCAGCATATTCTCCTGAGTTGAGCATGTCTATCTGCGCTTCCTCTGCGCCTGATGAGTATAGTACCAGATTGAGGCAGAGAACTATCATCTTTATCAGTATTGTATTTACCATTTGTGTGCTCCTTACTGTTTGTATTCTGATCAGTTGTTAAAAAAAAGAATCAGTCTTTATCTCAGATCTGACTGATTAACTCAAGCATTTTTAATCTATACGGGCTTTTACAGAGAAATATTGTTTTATCTGCACTATGTCTTTTTGGACCGGATTTTTCTCGGTGAGGGGACATCCTGTCTCCTGAAACGTGCCAAGGGGTGTAACG
>CAYNFB010000252.1:0-5572 GCA_964396355.1 uncultured Leptospirales bacterium
ACCGGCGACTCCACCCGTGCGGCGACCGAAATGCGCGCGGCACTCGAAGCCGCGTTTCTATAGAATAAATGAGATACTCAGCATGGATGCCGACAGGAACTCGTCCTCCTATCAAAAACTTATGAAGATGAACAGAGTCTTTTTCCGTGCTGCGCAGGGGCATTCAAGGTATGGACGAGACGGAGTTGATCTGGGGGATAATGTATACGGACCCAGATTTTACGGAATTGATTATCCTTCAGACGCCGACAGGGTAAAATACAACGCTGCCCTGGAAAGAGGTGAAATTCCTTCTAAAAACGGCAGGGTATTGCCAATCGGCAGCGGTATAGCCATTCACGGCAATAGTGATGAGAATTCAATCGGCCATCTCTCTTCAAGCGGCTGCATCAGAATGTTCAACCGGGATGTGGTATCACTGGAAAAATTCATCACTATTTCTACTCCAGTGCTGATCTACGGGGAGTGAAATAACCGGCGGATATTGGTAAGATTCTACTGCTGATATATTGACATAACTGGAATTATATTTACCACTGAATTAATATGTTGACATAACTCACCTGATTCATGACAATTGAGTGAAATTTAATGTAAAAAGGATTTAATTATGTATGGAGTAGCTTACGCACAAGGTCAGGGCGCTGCCGGTTCAGGCGGTTGGATGAGCCTTGTACCAATATTACTAATGATAGTTATCTTTTATTTTCTTCTTATCAGACCTCAGCAGAAGAAGGAAAAACAGAGAGTGGCAATGATTAACAGTATTCAGAAGGGAGACAGAGTAATCGCTGCAGGCGGAATTTACGGTACTGTTTCCAGTGTTAAGGAAGAAATTGTAGTTCTTAAAATCGCAACCAATACTAATGTTGAGTTTTCCAAGTCTGCAATTCAGTCAAAAATTTCCTGATAATCTGCACTAGAAAAACATGAAGCAGCTAAGGATAATAACTATAGTTACCCTGCTTTTTTTTGCCGGCACCTCCCTCTATTCTCAGGAAGTTTCTGATGATACAGGGGATGCCGTAAAAACTGAAGAAAACCTGTCCAAGAATGATTCTTCAGTTAAAGCAGAGGATACTCTTCCTGCAACCGGTACTGTGGAGGATGCGATCTCTGCAGGAGACAACAAAGCAGTATCTTCAGAAGAAAAAAAGTCTGCAGTTTCTGAAGACTCTGCTGAGAAGGTCATTAAAAAAGTCCCGGGGAAGAAGAGCGGAGTATCAAAGAAAAAAGAGGCAAAGACCGCGGCTAAACCGGCACCTTCGGCAAATTCCTATGACCATTCGAATCTCCTGAAAGTAGAGGACGGGAATTTTAAATACAGGAGAATACCCGGCATAGAGCTTGAAGACAGGAATTCCTCAAGTATAGAACCGGCAGTGTCTGAAAAGCTTCCCGAGGAAGAGAAGCCTGGAGGAGTCGAAGAAGAGGAAAACGGTTTTTTCGGTCTTGGTAAAACCGCTGCGGATCTTGTTGCCAAAGGCGGAATCATCATTCTTATTCTCCTTATTTTCATTCTTTATAGAAAAAGAACGAAAGGTAGCAGGAAGAAGGGAACTAAAAGAAACGTTTTAAATAGTTACAGGAAATAATTTTTTACAGAGGAACTAAATGTCGAGAGGAATGATATATAAGCTTATATTCATTATTGTTCTAATTTCACTCTCTGTCCTTCTCATTCTGCCTACTGTGGGCAGTAAGAAGATGGAGATTAAATTCGGAGATAAGTCTACTCAAGCGGATATTGAAGTTGTTAAGAAGAGATTTGATTCTGACGGGTATGATGTATCTGTTGACGGTAAGACTATAATTGTTTCGGGCAGTAATCTTACTGATGCAATAATGAATGAAATCAGAATATTTCAGGGAGTCTCTGAGGCAAAACTGCTGAAGCACTGGGTTGAAGATGCATTTCTTGCAAAGAAAATTAACCTCGGTCTTGACCTTCAGGGAGGAATGAACCTGGTTCTCCAGGCGAATTTTGACGGAATTCAGAAGAAACTCGGTCGTGAGCTCACTGAAAAAGACAGAAATGAGATAACCCAGCAGGCACTGGAATTACTCCGTAACAGAATTGATAAGTTCGGTGTATCTGAACCGTCTATCAGGCCAAGAGGGAATGAAGCAATAGAAATTCAGCTTCCGGGTGTCAAAGACCCTGAGGGAGTTAAGAAGGCCATCGGTACCACCGGTAGTCTTGAATACCGAATTGTTGATGATAAGTATACAGCCCTTGCCGGAACCTGGGTAAAGAATAATTATAAGGAAGAGAAGTTTCCCGCTGAATGGGAAGGACAAAAAACTCTTCTTTCACAAATATCGAAAGGCATAGGCCTCCCGTCTGATCTGGAGGTTCTTTTCTTCTATAAAAGAGATAAAGACACCGGCTTAATTTTTCCGGAGTATCCTATAGTCCTTTCATCGGAAGTTTCACTTCAGGGTACGGATATAAAAGAGGCATCTGTAGACAGAGATGAGTACGGACAGATTGTGGTTATTTTCAAGACTACAGCTGAAGGTGCTGTTAAATTTGCCGAGGCAACATCGGAAAAGAATCACGGTAAAAAACTGGCTATCCTTCTTGATAATAAGGTAAGAAATGCTCCTAATATCAGAGAGACAATTGCCTCAGGAAGCGGTAATATCAGCGGCGGATTCGCCTATGAAGAGGCCAGAACTCTTGCACGAATTATAAAAGAGGGTGCACTCCCTGTGGATCTGAAGATAATCGAGGAACGTACAGTTGGGCCTTCTCTTGGACAGGATTCTATAGAGTCCGGAGTAAGAGCTATTGTTGTAGGTCTTCTCGGTGTGATGCTCTTTATGATGTTTTACTACAAAATCGGAGGGATTATTGCAGATTTCGGTCTGATTCTGAATATGATATTCATGCTTGCTCTTCTTTCTCTGCTCGGTTTTACTCTGACAATGCCCGGTATAGCCGGTTTTATTCTGACAGTAGGTATGGCGGTTGATGCAAACGTTATTATATATGAAAGGATAAAAGAAGAGTTAAGGAAGGGGAAGTCTACGAGAATGGCAGTTGTATCAGGTTTCGACAGGGCCTTCTGGACTATTTTTGATGCGAACCTGACAACTTTGATCGCAGCATTTATACTTTCCCAGTTTGGTACGGGACCGATTAAAGGTTTCGCTGTGACTCTCTTTATAGGGATACTCTGTAGTATGTTTGTGGCACTCTATGTTACAAGATTTACATATGAGATAATTTCCCTTAACAAGAAGGTCAAGAAACTTCATATATAAGGAGAAGCATTTTGGAAAAGATTATTGATTTTCTTAAATATAAATATATTGCAATCACTCTTTCCTGCTTAATGATCGTGATTTTTATTGCAGGCACGGTGGCAAAGGGCGGTCTTAATTACGGCATCGACTTTGTCGGAGGAATGAAAATTATTGCAAAGTTTCAGGATAATTCTGTAAACGAAAAGGTAATCAGAGAGGCTCTCTCCGATTTTAATCCTCTGGTTCAGCAGATTGGCGAAGAAAGTAAGAATGAGTACGTTATCTCTGTTAAACTTTCTGACGGCACACAGAAGGGGGGACAGGATGAGTCAACGATAAGACAGGCTGCCATAAAGAAGGTTCTCAATGCAAAGTTTAAGGGCATGACCATTGAGAGCGAAGAAAATGTGGGTCCTGCTATCGGTGATTTTCTGAAGAAATCAGCATTTAAACTGTTTGTTATTGCAGTGATTTTAATGACTTTCTATCTGACCTTCAGATTTGAATTTAAGTATTCCATAGGGGCAATGGCGGCACTGCTCCATGATATTGCCGCGTCGGTTGCTTTCTGCGGTTTTGCCGGAGTTGAGATCAGTATTCCGGTTGTTGCGGCTCTGTTGACTATCTACGGTTACTCTGTAAATGATACAATCGTAATATTTGACAGAATCAGGGAAAACACTCAGGCGAAGTCGAAGCAGTTATTTGTTGAGGTGATAAATAAATCAATCACACAGTCTATAACAAGAACACTTCTTACATCGTTGACAACTTTATTCTCTGTTCTTGCTCTTTATTTTCTCGGAGGTGAAGTGCTTAATGAATTTGCCAAGGTGCTTCTGTTCGGTATATTTGTAGGAACATATTCATCTGTATATATAGCATCTCCCGTGCTCGTCGGCTGGGAGAAGTGGAGATCCAAATAATATGAATTCCGTGAATTGCTTCGGCAATTCACGGGAAATTAATAAATATTTGAAGATATTATTTATTTTTCTTTTAATCCTGTCTTCCAGCATCTCTCCCCTTTCTGCAGAGACTCAGTCAGATCTTAATGACGGGTTCACTGCGTCAAAGCTCCGGGGGTTCACCTCTCATCTTATTGAAAGAGGTGAATACTACAGAGCCGGAACAGAACTCTACCGTATAAAATCATACTATCCCGGTTATTTGAATAGTCTTACCTTTGAGGTAACGGAACTTTATATTCTCTACATGGCGGAAAAGTTTGAACAGATAATTGATATGAAGCGAATTTCTAAAGGTGATGGTAAAGAGATTCAATCTATCTTTAAAATCAGCAGTCTCATGAAGAGGCGATACTTCAGTCAGGCCGGTGATGAACTCTCTTTGAGCTTCTCCGGTGCACCAGATCCGGCTTACAGTCAGTATATTGCAAAGCGATATGCCTTTCTAAGTCTTATATGCCCGGATGCAGCATCGTGGATAGGCCGTTTTAATCCTGACGAGATTGAGGGATATGATGAACTGAATTTATATTCTCAATCAATACTTGATAAAAGAAAATCTCCTTTAATTGGTGCGCTTTCCGGGATAGTACCGGGCATGGGATACGTTTATGCCGGAGAGGGCGGAACCGGCATTGTATCCATGATCATGATAGGCCTGGGGTCGGCTGTTACTGCGCTTTCAGTGCGTGAGAAGATGGCTCCTCTTTCAATCTTGTCGGGCATGGTTACTGCATTTTTCTACGGAGGGAGCATCATCGGCGGCTACAGGGAGACAGTGAAGTATAACAAAAATTTAATGGACAGATTGACTTTCAGAGTTGAAAAGGGACTGGCTCTTGATGAAGATCTTAATGAGCTATATGTGAAATTCGGAGTGGGATCAAGTGGAAAGTAAGACTGATTTTATGAAATTTGCCTGTGAAACGGCATTTGAGCGCATGGGGAGCACCTCTCCCAATCCTGCAGTAGGAGCCGTGATAGTAAAGAACGGAGAGGTAATCGGTACAGGCGGCACAGGTCCCTACGGATCCGACCATGCAGAAATTCGTGCGATGAAGGATGCTCGCAGCAGGAATCAGGACCTCAATGGTGCCCATATTTACGTCTCCCTGGAGCCATGCAATCATTACGGCAAGACTCCACCCTGTACTGAGGCGATAATTAAAAGCGGTATTTCTAATGTATACATTCCTATTCTGGATCCTAATCCTCTTGTGGCGGGTAAAGGCGTTGCGCGTCTCAGAGAGGCGGGTGTCACTGTAGCCGATACACAGGCTGGCAATTTTTGTAGAGGTTTTGCCTAGTTCATAGCCAAAGCCCACACAGTATGCTGCCGGGACAAATCCCAG
>CAYNFB010000253.1:0-5567 GCA_964396355.1 uncultured Leptospirales bacterium
AACTTTTCAACCAATTCTTCATCAATTATACTCCCGTGAGACGTAATGTAGATCATCGCGCCACTTCCGTTTAACAGCAAACCTGATTTCATTGCACCACCTCCATTTAATGATTATGATGAAACGGGAAAACGGTATCCCCTCTATAACATAGAGATTAAACTGCATGCAGTCAAAATTTTATCACCATCCGGGTTATTTTTACAGATTTTAACAGTCCATTCAGGCCGGTCACTTCATTGGACGGAAGGGAGTTGCAGCTGGATTTTCAAGAAACCGAGCATACAGCAGACCGGGAATCTACTTAAAAGAGAGAATCTGAATTTTAATATTTCCAAGAAGCTTCAGCAGAGAGATTCCTATATTACCCGGAGATCTTCGGTCATTGAAAGAGCTCTCCATGAATACTATATGCGTCGCATCTGCAATATTCTGATTAAGAGCAGGATCAACTGCAATCCATCTGCCCACCCAGACCTGACTCCACTGATGAAATGCAAAGACCGGTCCGGTTTTCAGATTTACATAAGTCATGCCCAGCACAACCCGGGAGGGAATACCTGCCGCTCTTGCCAGAGCAGTAAAAAGAACACTATGCTCCGTACAGTCGCCCTCCCTGAGTTCCAGAACCTCCAGGGATGTGGCATAACCTACATTATAATTCCGCTTTGTAATATTTTTCGAAACCCAGTCCCTCAGTCTGCACACAGCATTCCACACGTTATCATCTTCGCCTATTAATGACTTTGCAAGATTTTTCATCTTCTCACTTTCGCTTTGAATATAGTGATTGGCCTTGAGGAATTCCTCCACGCCGCTCTTCTTTTTCAATGACGGAAACGACATATTTATATCAGGACCGGGCCTTGATGTTCTCATTACAATACCGGTATCAATTCTCTTTTCAGTTTTCTGAAAGGTGCTATCAGGGAGGAGCACCTCATCTTTATTCTTCACTGTTATTTTAAAGACAGACTCATTGACCTTCTCCGGAGATGGAATAGTCATGTTGGGGATGACTACTGTTGCCAGCGCAAGATCAAAGCGGCCCTCCTTCTTCAGGGCAGTATCCTTTGTTACTTTAAAGCAGACCATATTCATCAGCCCGGGGTTCATCTTCCAGACAGTACCAGATCTGTCAGACCAGTACTGAACGGCCAGTCCCGGATAGTTATCCATTTCAGCAGTAATTCTGTATAAATACTTATTTGTGCCGAAGTAGGGAACCTCCTCTCTGTCATGAACTCTTACATGCATATTCAGGGGAGTCATGGAATCTACCGACGGCCGGAAAATTTTAACATCATATTTATTGTCTCTGGCATAGCCCATCTTCACTCCGTATTTCTTTGCCTTATAGGGCATCAGGACGTCATCATCGACCATGATTGTACTCCACTTCGAGACACCGCCGGATCTTGTCTCACACCTGACCAGACCGTCTGTATTCTCTCCGTATACTTCAATGGGGACCCGGGAAATTTTATTATAGAGATAGAATTCAAGCAGTTCACCTCCCGGATCCTCAACGACCTCAGTCCTTTTTTCTATGGCCAGAGTATGGCCGAACCGTTCAATTTCGAGAGAAGTAAAAGTAGAGCTCTGATAGCTTTCAGAGGAACCGGTTCTTCCCCTTATGATTTTTTCATTCATATATCCGATTTTTCTGTCTCCTATGTAATAGACATACCAGTGGTCCTCCATCACCTGGAGAGGCTTAAATTTTACATTATCACGAAGAGAGGGAAGAGATTTACCTGCAAGTGATCCCGACAGAATAATACAAAAGACAGTTGCAGAAAGCAGAAAGAAGAATTTTCTTTTAATCATCCGAGACCCCATTTACTACCACAAGGAAGTATTTAAAAATTTACTGCAGACATCTGTTTTTATACCACAAAATTTTAAAGGTCAAGAATAATTGTTAATAATACAGCACAGCCTCAAATGAAAGAATCACGACTTTATTTTTCACATTTATTCTTATAATTATTTTATTTACAGGATTTCTAAATGTTGTATTATGTTTAAAAAAATGATCGGAGGCAGTATTTATGAAAAAAACAGCACTATTCCTCACTATTCTCCTTGCATTCACTGTATCCTGTAAAAAGACAGTGGATTCAGAACTCAAATCATGGGATGCCAATCTTAAAAATTTAAAGCAGCTCACCTACGAATATCCGTCTTTTAAATCGGTTATTGAGCAGCAGATGAAAGCTGCAGAGAGCACAATGACTCATGCCAAGGCCATGACTGACGAGAAGCAGAAAATTGAAAAGATGTCCGAGGCTAATTCCCAGCTTAGACAGGGTTTTATAAGAAATCTTAAAAATATTAAGAATCTTAAAGAAACATTGAGATCAAAAGCAATCGAGGTAAAAGGACTGGATATACCATTCAGCGAAAAAATGGCTGCAAACCGTGCTGTATCATACAGCGACAGGATGAAGAACGAAGGCGACACAAATCTAAAAAGCATCGTGACCTCAACATCCGACGCAGAGGCTCTCTCTTCACTGGTTCTCTCTGACCTGAAATCAGCCGAGTCCGGCCTTGACAAAGTAGTGAGAGCATATAAATCAAAGAAAGATGCAGAAAAAAAGAAAGCAGATGAGAAGAAAATTGTAAACGAAAAAGAAATGAAGCAGAAAACAGAGGCAGCCAAGCCGATTAAATGCCCCTACTGCGGAACAGAAAATCCTGCAGGTTCAGCAAATTGCAAATCATGCGGAGCGCCGTTTGATAAAAAATAGCATTTAACTGATATACTCCCCCGCGGAAAGGTGAAAATACTGCCCATCGGCGGGAGACAGTTTCTCATTAAAAATAATCCCCGAAAAAAACCCGGCCTTAGGGCCGGGAAAAATAATAATATTTGATTTGAACACCTCCCCGAAGAGAGATATGTTCTGCAAAGTAATGCGGACTCACAACTGAAGCCCTCTGCAAATACGGCAAAGCGAATCACAGGATTTCTTCGTCAAATGAATCCAGATACCAGAATCCTGCAACCAGACATCGCAGTCAAGACATAACTTAACATCATTGAAACATTTGGATATAAAAACTTCTTGATATGCTCTGTTTTAATCAAATGAGAATATAATTCTTGATAGAAAGAGATAAATCCCTATAATTGGAAAAAACAAAAAAGGATATCTGCGATGTTTTCAAAGAAAAGTCTCCTCTTCAGCATTCTGTCGATATTTTCATTTATTCTCATACCTGTAATGATATTCACAATCCTTCTCTACTCCATGGCCACATCAGAAGAGTTCTACCTCTCTCTGATCAGACAGCTCAGTCCGGTCGAGACTTTCATTGAGGCAAAAAACAGCATGACTGAAAAGGATGTTCTAAGACAGGTTGAAAAAAAAACCGGATTATCCTCATTCAGACCTGAATTTGAAAAAATTGAAACAACATATAAAGACAGACTTGCCGCCTATAACCGGATAAACCGGACAGAGGAATATAACAGATTAGACAAACAGATAGATGAACTCGATGACATGGATTGGGAAGAGGCGCCCGATACTTTCCGGGATGAGAAGAGTTTTGAAAAATTCAAAAAAACCAGGCTGAGCGAGCTGAAAAATAAAATTGATGAAATTAAAGAATACAGAGATAAAAATGATGATGCAATAGATGAATCCGAAGATGTCATGGATGATGCGAAGGACTCCTTTGAAGATGCCCGGGAAAAGCTGCAGGATAAAGAAGAACAGGCAAGAGACATTGTACGCTCCAGAAGGGAGGAGCTGTCAAACTCACTCATAACAGACATGGCTGAGATTGAACCTGAAATAACAGAGAAGCTGAACTATCTCTTTCTGGACAGAGAGATCCGAAGAGTAATCGGATCATATATAGATTTTTTTTCAGAATACGAAAAGCAGAAAGCTTCAGGAATGGTATTTACCAGGCGGCTGGATATTAAATCCGGCAGAATAGAAAACACTCGAATTGTCAAAATACCCGCTCTGTCTATCAGTCTCTATACAGACTTCGAAGAAAAAGGAAAAACCAGAAGAAGACATATATTCTCTGAAATTATACCGTCCGTTATAGACTCTGTCCCGAATCTGTCAAATCCCTGGCTGCTTAAAAAGATCTTCACCCTGTCAGACTCATGGATAGCCGAGGCTGCAGGGCGATCAGTAATTGAAAAATACGGACTGACAATTAAAAACGGCAGAATCAGCTCAGAAGAAATAGTTATGAGAGGGAAGAAGGCTCAGATGGCCGAATATCTGATGATTGCCGCAAGCTATGGAAAATACAGCCTCTATCTGTTCCCGGCACTTATCTTCATTCTAATTGCATCGCTGCTGTTTACCGGGAAAACCGGAAAAGAGGGGATGAGGAGAATCGGGATTATTCTGAAGTACTCATCAGCGGCATCTGCTGTAATCTTTATAACAGGGATAATCATCTCTATGAAACCGCTGATGCTCCTTCCCCATATGAAAATTTTGGACAATGTCATGATTAAAGAAATTACGGAACGAATAATATTTACATCGGGGCTTTACTTTCTGATTCCGGCAGTTGCTCTGTTTCTTATTATATCTGCAGCAGGTTCCTACATCATAAAGAAAAGCGGCTGTCAGTGACAGCCGCTTCCTGCGCAGTATTTATTTTTTCCAAGTGACTTATAATTCTTTTGTCCGAGCCGCAAATCCTGCTTCTTTTTTTCAAATTCAGCAAGACCGTGGCAGTAATTACAGCTGTTTACTTTCTTTCCCTTGAATTCTGTGTTGTGAATCTTAACATCTTTGTCCTTAAAATTCATAATTTTCGGATTAGAACTGACCATTGTGGTAATAAACACTGCGGTAAACAGAAAAATGGATAAGAAAAGTACCCTTCTCTTCATTGAAGTTACTCCTTTTTGTTTTTATATTACAGCCTGGTTTTATTATATCAAGCGAAAAATTATAAGATGACAGGAGAGGTAAAATCCGGTCACTGAAGACAGGGGCCGGATTATTATTTAATTAAAAATGATAGGCTATAGAGACAGTAAACATCGTCACAGTAGTGGCCATATTATCACTTTCAGCATTTTCCGCAGTAACTTCATTTTCTCCTGTAGAGACACTGTAGAGGATCCTCATTCCCACCTGTTCGGTAAAATGAAAACCCCCTCCGAGTCCGAAGTACACTCCCGGTGATGTTTCAAAACTGGGATCAATTACACCATTCGACTCAAAATATTTTTCTGCATCACCTGTATCGAGAAAGAAGATATGCACCCCCAGGTGAGCAATCAGATAGGGAGCAGCTTCCCCTGAATCCGGGAAATCAATCTGAAGCAGAAGATAGGGGATGACTGCGCTGTATCCGGTATCGATATCATCAGACTCTATGTCTCTTGGAAGTCTTGCCTGGAATCCAAGGCCTGCAAGTATATTCTTATTAAGAGTCATCGCCCCCTCAATACCCAGAGAAATCCCCGGATTCATGTCCTCATCACCGTCAAGATCTTCATAGTCGGAATCCTGATCGGCATTACAGAGAAGATCAAAGCAGCCGAAAGCGGTATAATTAAATGCGCGGTG
>CAYNFB010000254.1:0-5149 GCA_964396355.1 uncultured Leptospirales bacterium
ATCAAATATTATTATTTTTTATGTTTAGAATGAATTTTAAATTTCATTCTTATAATGCTATTTTACACATAACCGAAAACAATGCAATAACCACATCAAGTATTGTTATGTGGCTACAGAAATTATTATTTTGTGGTTTCGGCCGATTTATTAATAAATTCGGATTAACTGCTGAGTCGTTTAACTAAAAATAAAAAAGTTATACAACATATCATTTCATAAAAGTACACACAACACGAGGACAATGCTTAATTTCTTTACCGGATAATAAACTATAAAAAATTGAAACTATTAGTTTAATTTTTGAATAAGCCTTCATTTATAACATAATTGTAAAGTTTTCAGACATCCGAATGCTTTTTAAAATACAAATCGTAGTATTTGTATAAGAAGAATTCAATACAATTATATAAATATTGCCAATAAGAAAAAATTATCTTACTTAACGATTACAGTCTGCAATAAGAAAGAGACATTCCATTCAGGGCTGTACTTAAAAAAATCATCCAAAAACAATTACATTAAACTCTTATTATGTGGTCGAAACGACTACACGGTTTTATAAACCATGCTCTCTATAATAAAAGCTTACACTCTTCAGCAGCAAAAATATCACTGAAACAGAAAAAAACAATATACTCACAATCCTTACAACAGCATAGGGATCGAAAATATTCAGCGGAACCTGATGATAAAGTTCAACACCGATAAATACAGCCATAAAACTGTTATAAAATATAATAAAGATTCTTCCCGACTTCTTCATGGAAAATGCAAGAAGAAACACCAGCATACCCATAGTAAGATGAAATATCGATATTTTGCCGGTATATACAACACCGGAGAGGATGAAAAAAAACCAGGAAAGATATACCATTGAGACTGCATATTTCACCGAAGCAGGATAATCTATAAATTTCATTTTTTCTTTTATCATAATATTTCCTGTATTAAAATCAGACATCCAGATTCATATATCTCTGTTTCATAAACAGAGCGAAACCTTCAGCATGATCTTTATCTACTTTAAATTTCATCTTTTTCGTTAACAAATCATTTAACCCGTTTAGATCGGTTATTGCGATATCATTGAATTCACTTATTGCTATTTTTTCAGAATCAGGGACAACAAGAACAGGTTTCGGCATTATATCAATACCGTTAAACCCTTTTTTTATAATTATATTTATAAGATGGCAGAGCCTCCATACCCGACTGGTCAGTGTTTCCAGTGAACTTTCCCCTGCAAATAAAGTTTCATTGATAATAGAAAGTTCTTCGGGAGATTTAACTCTGCCTATGACAAAAACTCCGTTTTCAGATATAACAAGATGTTCCACATTAAAAAGCTCAAAGATAAAATTGTTTAGGATAAAATAGGAATCATCGAGTTCGCTCAGTTTTTCAATAACTCTTCTCTCCTGTCCTATAATCAGCTCATAATCGGCTTTGTTGATAATTTTTTTCCACCCCTGTGGATTGATTTTTACGGATACAACAACAACAAGCATTACTATAACTAACGCTATGAAAAAAATTGTCGACAATTCAGATTTCCAGTTTTCTGAAAAATAAAGCATAAGTGCAACAATAGTTGTACTCGAAAGAATAATAAAACCAAAATGCTTTAATAAAGACTTATCTTTTCTTTCATCGGGATGACCTTCAATATATGCCATGTACCAGCCTCTTATTTCATACTTCTATTTAGTATATAAGAATAAAGCTTAACTTTCAATATTTACTCATAATTAATTATAACAATATATTCAGCGACCTCCTCCGAAGAGGAGGATCACCAATATATTACTTAATACTATTTCTCTGCAATCTCGGCCAGGTGTTCTCTAACCTGTTGAGCTATGACATCAGGTGAATCAAGAGGGAAGACAGGTTCCTCTACAGTATAAGCACGCTTCCAGTTCTTACCTGCATACTGCATGATACAAAGAAGTAATGCTGCACCGAGACCCCAGGCTGCACCACGTGTAGCAAGAATAGCACCGGCCACACCAGCAATACCAAGATCATTGAATCCTCTGGCTTTCAGAACTCCTACACGGACACTTACATAACCCTGAATCATCATTGTCGATGCAAGTCCCACTCCGAGAATAGGTCTTACTGATGCTACAATGGGAGCTATAAAATATCCAGTCCAGGTACCAAATCTAAAAGAGGCAGCACCGCCGCTTATAGACTCCATTGCCTTTGGACCATGCTTATAACGATCACATATTACAACCTGCATTGCAGCCCAGAGAGGTCCGCACATTGAGATATCCGGTCCAAAAACACTCATAAAAATATTTCTGCTTCCAAAAATAATGTGAGATCTGTTTGGATTATAATCTACATCTTCATCAGGTCTGTATTTCTGAGCATCAGCAAGAAGAGCATCACTCTGAATAACATCACCAAACACGACAATGTAGGCGCTGATTACCATGGGAATTGAACTGATAAACATATTTAAACTAGGAAACGGAATTGCTCCGAGCATTGTAAAATCACTCCATAGAGTTGCAAAATCAGGATTTGACCAGAAGCCTACACCTTCGAAAGTCGGCCATGGGAGTTCCCCAAGAGCAGGTCCGACGAATATTGCAAGAGCAAGGGCAGGCATCATGCCGAGATTTCCAAGATAATATGCCCACTTATGTTTCTTTCTAAAAGACTTAAAACTCTCAGAAAAAAGGAGATAGAACGCTATACCCACACAGATAACGATAGTCCATGGGTTTGAATCAAAACTCTTAAGACCTTCACCGGGTTTAAAGATAAGGATTATAGCGGCAAATCCGGCACCCATGAGTACAGCCGATTGTACTGCATTAGGAATAAGAGTAATAAATTTCTTTGCAAGTCCCGAAACTCCCAGGAGCAGACAGAAAACTCCAAACTCCATCTGAAATGCAATCAGAGCCTGCATTCTTTCTGCACCAGCCTCAAATCCCGCAACATATGCAATGATCAGTGGAATGGCAGGTGTAATCCAGCCAGGAACAACCGGATCACCCAGAGTCACATGCGCCAGATACAATGTTCCATTTAAAATTACAATTGCCAGCGCAACTTCAAAAGACATTCCCAGCTTACCTGTAAGAATCGGTATAATAGCCAGACAAACAGTACACATCAGAAGACCCTGAAGGTAATCCGCCCATTCAAATCTATAGTGAATAAAAGGCAATCTGAGAGTAAGCGGCCCCAGTGGAATACCGGGTTGAACCTTCCCGAATTCTCTTTCTTTTCTAATACCCATATTAAACTCCTTTAATATTTTTATTAAGTATTTTGCTGTGTAAAACTGAAAGACTTTTTTCTTTCAGATCAAAGATGAACTTTATAAATTTCATAAAAAGAATTCTCAAGCTCCTCTCTGAAATCCGGATGAGAAATTCCGATTAAAGCCTTTGCCCTCTCAGGAACTGATTTCCCCCGAAGGTCGGCTATACCGTATTCTGTGACAATATAGTGAGTATCAGATCTCGGCGTCGTAACAGATGCTCCCTCGTCTATTTTAGGAACAATCCTCGACAGCTTTCCCTTTGCAGCTGTAGAATTAAAAGCCAGTATAGATTTTCCATTCTTAGACCATGCGGCGCCCCTGACGAAATCCAGCTGACCTCCGGTTCCGCTGTACTGCTTGAAACCGATAGTATCTGAAACAACCTGCCCGGTGAAATCCACCTGAAGCGCCGAGTTAACAGAAACCATGTTGTCATTCTTTGCTATGACTGCAGGATTGTTTGTGTAATCCACCGGATACATCTCTACCATTGGATTGTTGTTTGCAAAATTATAGAGTTTCTCTGTACCCATGAGGAAGGTGACGACTATACGCCCCGGATGAAAATTCTTTTTAGAACAGTTAATAACACCGGCATTGACCAGATCAACGACTCCGTCTGAAATCATCTCGCTGTGAATTCCCAAATCTGTTTTATCCCTAAGAAAATGCAGGATAGCGTCAGGAACAGCTCCGATTCCCAGCTGCAGACAATCACCGTCATTTATTAACTCGGCAATATTTTTACCTATCAATTCATCCTTCTCTGATAGTACAGGTGGATTCAGAACTGCGGGTTTAGTCTCTGTCTCAACGATGTAATTAATATCAGAAACATGTATGAATGACTCCCCATACGTCCGAGGCATATGGGGGGTAACTTCTGCAATGACAATTTTAGCACTTTCCGCTGCAGGTTTAGTATAGTCTACAGAAACGCCGTATGAGCAGTAACCGTGGTCATCAGGCTTTGAAACGGTAATAAGCATAACATCAACCGGCAGGATACCCTCAGTGAAAAGACTCGGAATTTTGCTGAAGTGACAGGGAGTAAAAATTGCTCTCCCTTCATGAATAGCTTTACGTGTAGAGCCTCCTGCAAAGAGTGCGTTATGTATAAAATTTTCCTGGTACTCAGGCTTGCAGTAATCACCCTTGCCCATTGCCACCATATGTACTATTTCTACATCTTTGTATGAAGAACTGTTTCTAATCATCGCGTCAACCAGAGCCAGCGGTTCAGCTGAGGCATGACCAAAAACAACCCTGTCTCCTGATTTTATATGCTTAACAGCATCATCAGCACTTACAGTTCTGCTCTTATATAAATCTTTCCAGGGCATATAAAACCTCCTTCTTTTTTCTTTTAATGAGTTTACTCCGGGAAGATTCAGATCAACTACAATTGTACCAACAACCAACCTGCACCCATCTAGTTCAATTTTCTTGCCGTTTCGACCAGTTTATAAACTTCTATCGAATCACCGACCTTAATATCATTATAATTCTCCACACCGATTCCACATTCGTATCCGTTGGCGACTTCTCGAACATCATCCTTGAAACGTTTCAGTGAACTGAGACTACCGGTGTGTACAATTCGTCCATCTCTGACGATATGAACTTTGTCGCTCCTGTGGATGGTCCCTTCCTTGACAAAACACCCGGCAATAACCCCGGCTTTGGGCACCTTGAAGATTTCCCGAACCTCGGCGGCGCCGACAAATTCCTCAGAAATATCCGGCGCCAGCATTCCCTCCAGCGCCTTTTTGATATCGTCTTCCACTTCATAGATGATGCTGTATTGTTTAATCTCTACTTTTTCCCGAATAGCCGCTTCTCTGGCCCTGCCGTCGG
>CAYNFB010000254.1:5159-5557 GCA_964396355.1 uncultured Leptospirales bacterium
AACATTGAATCCGATAATGATGGCATTCGAGGCCGCCGACAGGAGAACATCGGACTCATTGATAGCGCCGACACCCTTATGAATTATCACCGTTCGGACTTCCTCGGTCGCAATTTTGCCAAGCGTTTCGGCCAGCACTTCGGCTGAACCATCGACATCAGCCTTGATAACCAGGCGCAATTCCTTGATCTGACCCTCTTTGATCTGCTCATAAAT
This sequence comes from uncultured Leptospirales bacterium, assembly GCA_964396355.1. Taxonomy (GTDB): domain Bacteria; phylum Spirochaetota; class UBA4802; order UBA4802; family UBA5550; genus CAYNFB01. Next base: position 5,376 of record CAYNFB010000254.1, read on the forward strand.
CTTGTCGAGAGTCGCCCGGCCGAATCCGCGGCGAATTTCCTGCTCACGCCGTAGTTGAGCCCGCTTCTGGGCAATCTCACGAGCCTCCTGATCACCACTGACGACAATAAAGCTGTCACCGGCCTGCGGAACACCACCCAAACCGGTGATTCGAACCGGTGTGGCCGGCCCGGCTAATTGCA
>CAYNFB010000255.1:0-4095 GCA_964396355.1 uncultured Leptospirales bacterium
CCTTTTTTTTAATGATACGTCTGTAGGAGTATTGCATTTTATTTTTGTAAGCTAATTCTCCTACGCCCCGGAACATCCCGCGGCCAATGATGCCTCATACTCCCATGCAGGTGCTGTTTCATACAACAGGGAAGGCCGTGCCGGATACGGCACCGGCTATACAGGCGAGAATATACTCCGTCCCGGAGAGTCAGACAACTTCAGCATATTCATCACTACTGTTAAAGACACTCCGGAATATTATAATATATACTATGACGGGCTTATAAAACCGGCCCGGTCAGATAATCACAGCATCATAGCCCGCCTCATCGAAGAGTTGAATAAGTTCCTCCTCGGGAAGATCGGACTCCAGCTCCACAGTCTTCATATCAAGATCAGTAGAAATATTCCCAACTTTACCTGTATCATTGAGAACCCCTTCAATTCTGGCCCTGCAGTGAGAACAGGTCATATCCGGTACATTAAATTTATACCTCATCACTTCATCTCCCTGTATTTCTTTCTTTTAATGCTCATTGAATTTACCATTACATTGACTGAGCTGAGAATCATGCACAGTTCGGCAACAGCCGGATGAAGCATCCCCATTACCGCGGCAGGTACAGCCGCAATATTATAGAAGAAGGCCCAGAAGAGGTTCTGCTTTATCTTTCTGTAAGTGATGCTGCATATACCCATTGCAGCGGGTACAGAGGCGAGACTCTCACCGGTAATAATTATATCGGCGCTCTCGATTGAAAGATCAGTTCCCGTACCAAGGGCAATACCGATATCGGCAGCCCTGAGTGCAGCTGCATCATTTATTCCGTCACCGACCATGGCGACCTTAATGCCCTCCTTCTGTTTATCCTGAACAGCATAGAGCTTCTCATGGGGTTTCACCCCGGCAATGACCTGATCTATTCCGATATCCCCTGCTACAGCAGCTGCCGTCTTCTCATTATCCCCGGTGAGCATTACCGGAATAATTCCCTTATTTTTTAGAGAGGCCACGGCCAGGGCTGCATCCTCCTTTACGGGATCTGCAACGGAGATGCATCCTGCAGCCTCGCCTCCCTTTGAGAATTCCACAACAGTTTCGCCCCTCTCCATCATGAGAGAATATACTGCAGGATCGGCGGGACGGCCTATAAAGTATGAAACTCCATCTGAAATTCCCTCTATTCCCCGCCCTGCAATCTCCTTAATTTCAGTAAAGCCCCCGGCAGCCCGAATCCCTTTCCCCTTTGCATAATTCTTCACAGATTCAGCAACAGGATGAATAGAAACACTCTCAAGAGCCAGGACAATCGACAGGTCATCATCAGTCAGATCGGAAAATACCACGGAGGGCCGTCCGGCTGTAACTGTGCCGGTCTTGTCGAAGAAGATATACTCAATCTCCCGGGCTCTCTGAATGACCTCGCCGTTCTTTATTAAAAGTCCCTTCGACAGGGCGAGTCCGCTTCCCGTAATCAGCGCCATGGGAGTGGCAAGGCCCAGCGCACAGGGGCATGCTATGACAAGCACTGCTATGAAGATAAATACTGCAGTAGATTCGGCACCGGCCCCTGGATTAACCCATGGAACAAAGACTGATATTTTCTGCACGAGGGGTACCATATTCTCATAATTGAACCACCAGACAAGACCCGAAACAGAAGCAATTGAAAAAACCAGGGGAACGAATACTCCCGTTACCCTGTCGGCAAATGCCTGAATGGGCACACGGGAGGACTGGGCATCCTCAACCAGGCGTATCATCCGTGCAATGAAGGTATCATCACCCGCCCTGGTTACAGCCACAGAAAGAGAACCGTTTTCAAGGACTGTTCCTCCAGTCACCTCATGGCCGTCACTGCGGAAGACTCTTGCCGGCTCTCCTGTAATCATTGACTCATCAACGTATCCGCTTCCACCGGAGACAGTGCCGTCCAGCGGAATTCTCTCTCCCGACCTTACGAGAATAACAGCACCCGCAGAGATTGAGTCAACGGGAACAGATACCTCCTCCCCTTCAATAAGAACGATTGCCTCCGAGGGCCTCAGAGCAAGGAGTGATCTTATCTCGCCTGTTGCCCTGTACTTAAGCTTTGCCTCAATGTAGCGCCCCGTAAGATGAAGAGAGAGAAGCATCACAGAGAGGGAACCGAAGGAGCTTATATTAACACCCGCCATTGAAAGAGGAGCCGTAACCCATGATGCAATTGCGCCCAGGGCTACCATCGTGTCCATATTTGCATGACCGTGGACCGCCGCAATATATGAGCTCCTGAATACACCTCTGCCGGGCCAAAGAATTACAACTGCACCGGAAAGAACCTCCAGGGGAAGAAACCAGGGCATATGCAGTCCTGTCATATGAAGAAACATCAGCACAGTGAGAGGCATCATGAAAATAAGTGAAACAACCATATTCCGGTATGCAGATGAGAAATCCTTCTCAAGCTTCTCATCTCCACGGGCCGACTCAACGGCCCGGTATCCGGTCTTATCAACACTGTTTTTTATATGATCAAAAGTCACATCACGGTCTGTTATTACGTAGGCCTTTTCAGTTGCAAGATTTACAGATACAAAATGCACACCATTTATTTTATTAAGATTTCTTTCCACTATTCTCACGCAGGAGGCGCAGGTCATGCCCTCTACGGCGAAGGTGAATCTCTTTTCATCATCTCTTTCATTCATACATTAAAGCCCCCTGTCGATATTTCTGTGTTGCCGGTCCCTCTATTGTTACAGCATATAATTAAATCTTAAAATACCGGTTAATGAAGAGAAATCCCATATATCCCGTTCTATTTCCCCATTCTAAACTCTTCATAAGTAATATACTGTATTCTATATAACTTTGCCCGCAGTGAATAAATAAAGAGCTTTATTTTAATCTCTTCTGAGCCGTAAAATAATAATGAAAGAGGAGGCCCCCTATGGCCGAGGTAAAACTCAACCCTGTATTTGAAGGCATGAGCGGAAAAGCCGGAGATATTGTATTTTTTTGCAGATACGGCAAACAGTATGCCAGGGCTTACGTCATTCCAAAGAATCCGGACACAGAGGCGCAGAGAATAAACCGCCATATCTTTGCAGAGGCTGTGGAGAAATGGCAAAATCTCAGCAGAATAGAAAAAGAGATGTATAACAAAAAAACCCGGCAGAGAAGCTGCAGCGGATACAATCTCTTTATTTCCCTGTATATAAAGAGAAGGAAGAACAGGGCAGCCTTTACCCCGATTAAATCCGGGGCAGTGAAATACCATCGTCAAAAAGCTGCGCCTTCACATACCTTTCTCACCACTCCGTTTCACTATCGATACCGCCCCGATACCCGGCAATTCATAAAAGAATTATTAACCGGGCTCACATGTGACAAAATAAGCTGTTTCAGACTTCAGTCAGGCCTGTTGAAATACTGCACAGATAGAAATTGAAAGGTCTGATCGGGGGTATATTTATTGAAGGGGAATAAAACTGCGTTAAACCGGTAATGCTGTTTATCAGGCCTTCAGAAAGCGGTTCTGAAGGCCTGCTGTATTAGTATTTCTTAGAGGCTCTCTTTCTGTCGAGTTCCTTAAGGAGTTTCTTCCTCATTCTTATTGACTCAGGTGTGATCTCCAGAAGCTCATCATCTGCAATATACTCGAGTGCCTGCTCAAGACTGAATTCCCTTGGCGGAATAAGTCTCACCGCATCATCTGAACCGGATGCCCGGACATTCGTAAGCTTCTTGGCCTTGCATATATTTACAATCAGATCAGTCTCCCTGTTATGCTCGCCGACAATCATGCCCTCATAGACAGGAACTGTAGGTTTGATAAACATCTCTCCCCTGTCCTGAAGACCGTCAAGAGCATAGGCAACTGAATTTCCGCTCTCCATTGCAATGAGGACTCCCCTGTTTCTTCCGGGAATCTCTCCCTTGTAGTATTCATACTCATAGAAACTGTGATTAAGAATACCGGTTCCTCTGGTCTCGGTCATGAATTCATTTCTGAAACCGATGAGTCCCCGTCCGGGAACCTTGAATTCCAGGCGTGTATAGCCGTCGCCGCCCTGTTTCATGTTCACCATCTCGCCCTTGCGAACTCCGAGCTTCTCTATAACTACTCC
>CAYNFB010000255.1:4105-5543 GCA_964396355.1 uncultured Leptospirales bacterium
TGGAGCATTTTCGGTGACAGGCAAAATATCAGGCTGACGTCAATTGTTGCAAGTTCAATAGGCTCTGTCTTCTTTCCATTGAGTTCTCTGTATATTACAACAGGCTTGGATACCTGAAACTCGTATCCCTCACGCCTCATATTTTCAATAAGTATTGAGAGCTGCAGCTCTCCTCTTCCCTTGACAATGAACTCATCTCCATTTTCAGATCTCTCTACCTTGATGCTCACATTGGACTGGAGCTCTTTCTGAAGTCTGTCCCAGAGATGACGGGAAGTCACATACTTTCCCTCTTTTCCCATGAACGGTGAATCATTCTGCACAAAAGTCATGGCAAGTGTGGGCTCATCTATATCTATGAGAGGCAGAGGTTTGGGCATATCCTTGTCTGCAATAGTCTCGCCCACATCTATCTTCTCAAGGCCTGCAATTGAAACAATATCTCCCGCATAGGCCTTCTTTATCTCAACTCTCTTCATACCCTCGTATGAGAATAGTTTGGTAATTCTATATGGATGTTTCGTTCCGTCCCGCTTAAGGAGGAGAACATCGTCACCATCGGCAACCTGTCCGTTATGGATTCTTCCTGTCCCCATCCTGCCCAGATAATTATCATAGTCTATGGCCGATACAAGAAACTGAAGAGGCATGTTTATCTCGCCCTCGGGCTCATCGACATTCTTGATGATAGTCTCAAAGAGAGGAACAAGATCGACTCCCTGGTCCTCGGCTTCATACTGGGCAAATCCATTCTTCGCAGAGGCATATACAACAGGAAAGTCCAGCTGATCATTTGCGGCATTGAGATCAACAAAGAGATCAAATATCATATCCAGAACCTCATTGGGCCTGCTGTTGGGACGGTCTATCTTGTTTATGACCACAATAGGCTTGAGTCCCAGTTCAAGAGACTTCTTTAGAACGTACTTTGTCTGAGGCATGGGCCCCTCGAAGGCATCAACAACAAGAAGAACAGAATCAACCATTTTCATGATCCTCTGAACCTCTCCTCCAAAGTCGGCATGGCCCGGAGTATCGACGATGTTGATTTTATATCCCTTATAGTGAATCGATGCATTCTTAGAGAAAATCGTAATGCCCCTCTCCCTTTCCAGATCATTGGAATCCATTACCCTGTCATCTATATGCTGATTGCTTCTGAAAACCCCAGCCTGTTTCAACATGCCGTCTACCAGCGTTGTCTTGCCGTGATCTACGTGGGCAATTATGGCTATATTCTTGATTTTTTTCATTACTACTTCCTGATTTAAATTAAATTATAAAAATTTCCGGTTTGCCGCGTGCAGCAGTACAGAATATTCAAACATGACAGAGGCTCTTTTTAGACAAGTACATTTTTTGAAATAATGATAAAGTGCAGGGAAGAAGTCTACGGAAGGCTGTCATTGACAGACAAACAGTGAAAATTTCTATTCTT
>CAYNFB010000256.1:0-5495 GCA_964396355.1 uncultured Leptospirales bacterium
TCTTCAGAGGAGCAAGTATCTCTTTTTCAATTTTATTGATTTTTGCTTTTGTTATACTTACAGCCTTAACTCCTCTGCTGTATTCAGATGCAGTCCTTCCTGCGATATCGCCCTGAACGGCAGAGCCCGCCAGAGATGAGCCGATTTGAGTATATATCGCTCCTGACATATATGATCCCAGTGCATCACCGGCCGCATAAAGCCCGGGTATAGTGGATTCACATCTGTCATTAACAGGAACCAGCCCCTCAGACTTATGGATGGACATACCCGCAGATGAACCTCCCACGGTGACTCCTCCCATTCCCGGAGGAGCACCGCCCTCTCCCGGCCCCTTGCCTCCGGGAGGAGGACCGCCGTGCCCTCCAGGAGAAGCCCCGTCGTGTCCGTGTGGTCCTTCTTCGCCTCTGCCGGGTCTGTTATCCGCCATACCTGCAGGACGCACAGGCCCTCCGGCAATTTGACTGTTATTACCCATTCCTGGAGGACCCATTTTCACAGGATTGCCGGTCATATAAGCTGTGTAGTTAAGGTCAACGCCCAGATCATGATGCACCTCTACACCGGTCGTGCCGGGTTTTCTTTCAAACATTCCATGCCATCCGGTAAAGCAGGAAGCAGCATTCTTAGCCTGTCCCGGATGACCGTCATTCCACTCCTTTCCTGTTACCTTTGCGCCGATATTATAAGCCATTACAGTGCCGTCATGAGTCAGATCACAGATAGGAAAACCGTTGGGCTTGAATCCGCCGGCGCCGGTACAGAGAATCACGCTCTTTGCCCTGAATATACAAGTCTTTCCTTCATCAAGGCTGAAGCCTGCCGCCCCTGCGATACGCCCCTTCTCTTTTATAAGATGTGTTATTACAATCCTTTCCTGAACAGGGATGTTGCGTTCATCCACAGGCTTACGGAATGAATTTGTATAGAGAGGAGATTCGAAAAAACCCCATTCACGAAGCTCATTCACCCTGGCCAGAGAGTGTTCCGCCATCTGTCGGGTATACACAGGATTATTGGTTCCCATAGCGGAACAGGAAACCTTGTTTACGAACTCATCGAGGCTTACTTTTTCAGTCTTTGGATCATAGGCAAATATTCCCTTAGCAAAGGGAGTCTGCCCGGATGATCCCAGGGCCCCTTTGGAAACAATCAGAACCCTGCTTCCTCCGTCATGAGCTCTGACAGCTGCAAATAGGCCGGCCATACCGCCGCCTATTACGAGTACATCAGTCTCTGTTTCACTGCGGCTTATATCATCAACATCAATTTCCCGTATATTTTTAGTCTGATTCATTGAAATTCCCATGGCTGACAGCGCCGCAAGGCCCGCCGTTCCTCCTGCCCATCCCAGAAAATTCCGTCGGGAGATTCCGTTCCTGTTATCTGAATTAGTCATTTGATCCTTCCTTGCTATCCATTATTTTTGGGAAATAAATTCTCAGTAAAAGCAGCACTGCCCACAAGGCCGTCAGGATAACGTAGAAGGAGAAAAACAGATCCATGTGACGGCCCAGATCGACTGCGTGCCATGCTGCTGCGAAAATGAAAAACACAGAGAGAATCCCGTGAATCTTTCTCCAGGTTATATACTTCATTGGCAGCTGATTTCTAAAAAAAGATGTAATCCCGATGACGAGCATCAGCACATATGCAGCCATGCCGGCTATAACCCCTGAGCCGCTGAAGTCTGCAAGCATAATGGTCAGTGCCTCACCCGGTGCAGCTCCCGACTCAAAATACCGCGGCAATACAATAAAAAACGGATGAGCCGCAAGGACTGTAATAAGCAGATATCCGATAAACTTATGAATCTTCATCACTGTTCCCATGGGAATGTCTTTCATTATACTCCTGCCGCTTCTGGACATTAGAAACTGGGTCGTTATCAGGAAAAAAATCAAAATGGTTAACAGTGACAGAAATTCTTTCAGAATTTTCCGCCGGGGAAACTCTCCTGTTAAATAAAGTAAGACCGGCACCAGGACAAATAGTATAACTCCAGCCATTAGATACTTTTTATTATTATTCATAATTACCCCCATGAAACGACTACAGGAATAGACTTTTCCGGTGTAATAGTTATAGCATCAACAGGACACTGCATGCGGCAGAGGTGGCATATCTGGCAGGCATCGGGATATTTAATAAATGCCTTCCTGGTCTTCTCATCTATGCGGATAACATCAGTAGGGCAGATCCTCACACATATGCCGCATCCGATACAGCCCTTTATACTTTCAATAGTCATTCTTACCTCTCTAAACTGCTTTGTATATTTTTAAGTTTCGTCGTTTATATCAGAGAAGGCATCATGGTTCGACCGAGCCGTCAGGGAAGGTCTCTTATTATTAAACTAAATTTTATTATAATTCCGGAAAAGATTATGAAGAGTCTCCTCCGTTATTTTTTCTGTACATTTTTTAAATAATTTTACTTGATTAAATTCAGTCCATATGAATGAATCATACCAGCCAGTCGGTTGAGATATGTATAATAGTGCTCCCCGAATTAACACTTAAATACAATTATTCCCGTTTCCGGCTGGTGTTATTCAGTGGATTTCCAAAAAAAATAGAATTAACTATAAATAATGAGGAGGCATGTATGCCGAATACAGATATTTTAAATTTGCCCTGGAAGGATAAGTGGGAATGGGAAGATGTTGACCTCAAAACTGTTACCAAACACTTTGTAGATACTACTACAAATTTGCCAAACAAAGACGGACAGCTCTTCAATGCAGAACTCTACAATGGAGACAGCAACGGCAGACTATCATGGGGAGAAGTTTACGCAAGAGTTGAAAACTATGCCTGCGGTCTAATGAGTATTGGATTCAACAAACAGGACATGGCAGGACTTATGGCAGGAACCAGTCCCTACTGGACTCACGTCGATATGGCACTGGCATGCACAAACGTTGTGAGTGTCACGATCTACCCCACACTGTCATTAAAAGAAGCATCATATATTGTAAATGACTCAGGTAGCCGATTCTTGTTTCTAAGAGGAAATGACGTCCTTGAGAAGATGCTTGCCGGTTTTGACACAATGCCCAAGCTGGAAAAAATCATTGTAATGGATCGTGAATACAAGAGCACTGATGACCGGGTTATCAGTCTTGGAGAAATAGAGTCAAAAGGTATTGAGTGGAAAAAAGACAGCAAGAATTATGACGCATTCATTGCAAGAAGAGACGGAGTAGCTCTCGACGATATTTATACAATACTATATACTTCAGGCACAACAGGACAGGGCAAGGGAGTCGTTCTCACTCACCACAATGCTTCATCCAGAATGCTTGGAGTAAAACAATACTTTGACTACTTCGGCATGGGATTTAAAGAGGAGTATACTACACTGTGTTTCCTGCCCCTATCGCATATTTTCGACAGAGGTTCATGTCAGATAACTGCTATCATCTGCGGTGCAACTATCGCCTATGCAGACAGCCCGGGAACTCTTCTTGATGACCTGCAGAAATACAATCCTCACTGGATCAACTGTGTTCCAAGATTATATGAAAAAATCTACATTCAGCTAAACCAGAAAATGGGCGAAAGCGGCCTGAAGAAGAAAATGTTTGACTGGGCTCTTAAGGTCGGAGGGGAAGTCTTCGAATACCGAAAAGATCCGATAACAGGCACATACAATATGGGTCATGATTTTGATCTGATGAGTAAACTTCCTGCGGGTTTAAAATTCAAGTATAAGATTGCTGACAAACTCTTTGCTAAAGTCAGAGCATTATTCGGCACAAACTTTCAGCATTCATTTTCGGCCAGTGCATCTATATCTCCGGACCTGCTCAGATTCTTTTTTATCGTAGGAATAAGAGTACTTGAGGGATACGGTTCCACTGAAAGCTTTAATGCCTGCACAAATACTCCCCTTACTGCCTGCAAACCAGGATATGTTGGTCTTGAATCCAATGGCAGCAGAGTCAGGGTATCAGATATCGGAGAACTTCAGCTAAAAGGTGCCGGTATTTTCAGCAAATACCTGAACAAGCCCGAGGAAACTGCCGAGTCCTTTACGGAAGACGGCTGGTTTAAAACCGGTGACAAGGTAGAGATGGATGAGTTCGGCTACATAAAAATAGTTGACCGTATTAAAGCAATCATCTGTCTCTCCAGCGGTAAAAATATTGCACCGGCAAAAGTAGAATCCCGTTTTGCAACAAGTGCTTATATTGAGCAGGTTTTCCCTATTGGAGACGAGCAAAGTGTAATATCCTGCTTAATAGTACCAAACCTTACATACTTCAAAGACAAGTTTGATGCAGAAGGAATTGAATACGATAAGAGCGCAATTGGAATTGATGATTCAGCAGGTGTTCCTATTGTATATAAAGTTGGAGAAGACTTTATTGAGAAGGGCAACCTGAAAGAACTTATTGCTCAGGAAGTTGAGACTGCAAATACAGAACTTGAAGGTTTTGAGCAGGTAAAACGTTATACCATACTAACAGAAAGATTTACCGAACAGAACGGTATGCTGACTCCTACTCAAAAAACAAAGAAAAAGTTTATACTCGCAGCATATTCTCAACAGATTGAACAGATGTATGACAGATAAGTAAAAATAAATTTTCTATATAATAAAGGCCGGTGGATAAAAAACTATTCACCGGCCTTTTTATTTGCTGACCGGAAAAAACAATTAAGACCGCCCCTGATCAGAGTTTATGCTGGGCAAAAAAAACGGCGGCCATTGGCCGCCACAAAAAAATAAAATTATACTGAATAGCTTATATCACTAAACAGGGATTTATACTATGCCGTAAGCAAGCATTGATTTTGCAACTTTTACAAAACCCGCAATATTTGCTCCTGCTACGTAATCACCTTTTCTGCCGTATGCTTCAGATGCATCAAGAGAAGACTGATGGATTGACTTCATTATACCCTGAAGTCTCTGATCGACCTCTTCTCTTGTCCAGGTTAGTCTCAGGCTGTTCTGGGACATTTCAAGACCTGAGGTAGCAACTCCGCCGGCATTTGCCGCCTTGCCCGGTCCGTAAAGAATTTTCTGATCCTGGTAGATCTTGACAGCTTCAGGAGTTGAAGGCATATTGGCACCTTCAGACACGCAGAAACATCCGTTCTTGAGAAGAGCTTCTGCGTTGGTTCCGTCAATTTCATTCTGAGTCGCAGAGGGGAATGCAACATCACACTTTATTCCCTGATCACGTACCACATCCCACACTGACTGTCCCTCAAAAAATTTAACATTATACTTTTCAGCATATTCTTTAATACGTCCGCGTTTAACGTTTTTAAGTTCCATGATGAACTGAAGCTTTTCCGCTGTAATTCCGCTTTCGTCGATTACTGTGCCGTTAGAGTCACTGACGGAAATACATTTACCGCCAAGCTGGTTGACTTTTTCAATTGTGTACTGAGCAACATTTCCTGAACCGCTTACAATGGCAACTTTATCATTCAGGTCTTTGCCCTGAGTTTTAAGCATCTCTGCCGCGAAATAAACAG
>CAYNFB010000257.1:0-5489 GCA_964396355.1 uncultured Leptospirales bacterium
CGGAGATCGGAGCGCTCTGCCATGAAAGGGGCATTCCCTTCCTGATCGACGCCTCTGGTGAATGGATCGAAGTGGACGGTGACGGATTTATATGACGGAACGATGTCGACGACTCCTGGCAGCTTTTTTATTTCTGCCTTAAGCACGCCGTATACATGGAGAACAAGGGCGCTTATCCCGGGATCAATTATGCTGCCCATTTCCCATGAAACGCATGAATCTCCTATGTATATCCGTTTAGTCACAATTCCTCCGGAATATACTCTTTGTCCGATGCAATTTTATACATTTCGGTGTATATTTTCATTTCCCATTCAGGGTCGAGGCCGTCAACTGTGGGGTCGTTCTTTCCTGAGACTCCGTCTACGGCGCCGGCTCCTGTTATGTTTTTCAGCATGGCTGTCAGTGCGGCAGGTTCAGGCATAAGATTATCACCCGTGAGTCTTGAGAGCATGGCCGCAGCCGCATATCCGGCCCAGTTGCTCACTCCGGCGCACATGCACAGATCAGATTCTATTGTGCAGCTGAAGGGCCTGTCGGGTGAAATATACTTATCTACATTTTCCCTGACATTTCCCATTCCAAGCTCATTTCCGCCGTCTCCTATTGCTATTGTCACAATTCCTCTTGAGGCGGCATCCAGGTATAAATCATCAACCGGCGCTACGTATTCGGAGATATTTATTCCTCTGAAATTATGGTGAAATCCATCCTCTGCCCTGCCCGGCCGTTCAAGAGCTATGAAGTGACTTATCTGGTTTTTCAGGAATGCGTCTGGTTTTATCTTTTCACCGCAGGCCAGTGTGGCAACAGCGGCTTTACATTCAACGGCATCGTTGGATGCCTTCATTATATCTTCAGCATGGTCATCTGTCAGAATTGTAACAGAGCGTCCTGTTTTTTCAATTGCTCCTGCCAGAATGGAGGCTCCGGGAGGACCGTCTGTCTCTATTGCCCCTGCGCTGAGGATGTAGAATCCTGATGTGAGCAGCACATCTTTTCCTTTGAGAAGTGATTCTGCAAGAGGAAGAATGGTTCCCCTTGTCGCCCAGTCTTCCAGGCCTCTGCTTCCCGGATCCTGCTGAATCAGGCTTTCAATTCTTTGTGCAAGAATTTTGTTTTTGCTATATTCTGTATTCATGGTTTTTTCTGTCTCCTACGAACATATGTCCGGGCGAGTGAGTAATCATTATTGGTGGCTTTGCAGTTACGGCTGCCATTTGAGGAGTTACTCCGCATGCCCAGAAAAGAGGAAGTTCATCCTCGCCTATTGTAACACTGTCTCCCCAGTCTGGTTTTGACAGATCTTTTATTCCTATGTTTTCCGGCGTACCTATATGAAGAGGGCTGCCGTGTACGCCGGGATAGTCTCTCGTTATAGAAACTGCTTTGATCGCATCAGCCGGGGTGAAGGGCCTCATGCTGACCACTGCAGGGGTGTCGGGGAATTTGCCTGCACCGTCACAGATGATGTCTGTTTTATACATAGGTACATTTTTTCCTTCACTGATATGTCTCACATCAAGGTCGGCCTCAAGAAGGGCCTGTTCAAAGCTGAAACTGCATCCTATGAGAAAGAATACATAGTCGTCTTTCCACAGACTGCTTATATCGCTGATCTCTTCAGTCATCTGACCATTTTCGTATATTCTGTAAGAAGGGAGATCTGTTCTGATGTCTCCATTGCCGGCTGTAAATCTGGTAAGAGGAGAGCCCTTCTCTCCAACTTCAATTATGGGGCACGCCTTGGGATTTCTCTGAGCAAATACAAGAAAATCCCATGCCCAGTCTGCAGGGAGTATGGCCAGGTTAGCCTGCACGAAACCTCCTGCAAGTCCCGAAGTCTGTCCGGTCCAGTCTCCCCTCCGGCAGGCTTCTCTCACTTCTCTGCCATTCTTAAACATATAGGCCTCTCTTTTTTAAAGGACTGCACAATCAGACGATACTCTGCTGAGAACTGCATCTTTGGACATATTTTGTAATGCATATTGTTTTTTCCATTAAAAAAAAAGCACATTATAAAAATCTGTCATTTTTTACAGGATATTAATATTTTAAAATTCAGGCTGGAGTGTGAGAATTGTGTGAGTTTAGGCAGGAATTTTCAGTTGGGGCATCTCCCCCACACGGCATGGGGGGAGAGCTGTATTCTTGAGTTTTATTATGTTCCTGAAAAAACAGGTTTGGTTCTCTTGGAGAAGGCTTCAACTGCCGCCATGAGATCATTCGACGGGATAGTGTAGTTGCTTACCGCTGCATTGAACTTCAGGCTGTCGTCTATTGACTTTCCGATGCCGTGCTTGAGTACAGCCTTGGAAGCCTGAACGGCAAGGGGGGAATTATCTGCTATTTCTCTTGCCATTTTCTCTGCACCGGCCAGAAGGCTTTCGTAGTCATCAAATATTTCGTTAACCAGATTTACCTCTTTTGCTCTCACTGCGTCTATGTCTTTGGCAGTATATGCCAGCTCTCTTGCTACACCCTGGCCTACAATGGTCGGTATCCTCTGGAGAACACCTACATCTGCTACGAAACCGATTGCTGCCTCTCTCAGAGAAAAGGTTGAATCAGCTGTACATAGTCTTATATCGCATGAGGTTATGAGATCCAGTCCGCCGCCAATGCAGTATGAATGTACTGCAGCAATTACTGGTTTCCTGCAGTTATCCATTGCAGAGATACAGTCCTGAAGCATCTCAATTTTTTCGAAGAATTTTCTTTTTATTCCGCCGTACTGCTGTTTCTCCATAAGTTCACTGAAAAGGGGAACCATGCTGAGAAGATCTATTCCTGTGGAAAAACATGATCCTTTACCTGCAAGAATGATAACTCTTATATCATCGTCCTCGTCCAGTTCTTTAAATATGGGAATAGTTTCTGTCCATGCAGGTGGATTCATACTGTTTTTTTTGTCAGGTCTGTCCAGCCATACCCAGGCGATATCGCCTTTTTTTTCAACGGTATAAAATTCGTATGCCATAATCAACTCCTCAGATATTTTTATGAGCCCTGGGCTCATTATTTCCGGATTAATATTCTGCCCGATTCAGGTGATTCTTTAGTCAATACAGAGAAACGTATTAGTATTCCGGCACCGCCAATGATAGAAAAAGATACTCCTCTCTGCAAGTCTTTTAAGGGGATGCTGACGGGGCAGGTTATTCGTCATCGGTAAAGAACAGTGCAATATACAGTTTAAGAGATTTTACGTATTCCAGTTTAATATTTGCCTCAACAGCCCAGGATGAATCGGCATAGGACTGGAGAGTCTTTCTGAAAATTTTTTCTGCACTGACTATTCCCGGGACAGCAAGTTCTCTCCTGAAAAAGCCTCTGTTATGCCTGTTGAAGAAAATCTCCTTTTGTGCAGGGTGAAGGATATCTTCCCCCTGCCTGTATAATCTGTATGCGTCGACCTCGTACTGATCATTATATGAATCAATTATATTCAGACATTCCGAAGCCTTGTAGAAATCGAATGTCATCTTGTTGAATATGCTGAAGTGCTCCAGCAGCTCTCTGTCATCTGTTAATGTGGATAAATGCTTTATGGAATGGAACGATTTTTGAAGAATTTTGACTATATCCGAGTATATTTTACTGTTTCTGGTTTCATCACGTCTGTGGAAATTATAGAGGCTGTACTGAAAGTAACGGTATATGGCATCCTTTGAGGCTTCTTTGGATTTAACAAATCGGTTGATGAGGTATTCTCTCTTTGCCTCATCTCTCAGCCCTTGCAGCTCATCTGCCGCAGCGCTGGTTTTTTTCTTTTTTTGTTCAGCCGGTTTTGTTTTTTCTTCGGTATTATTCTTCTCATTCTCAGCATTAACAATGCTGAAACGGAAGCTTATCAGTGTTGAGTAAGCCGTGTTAAGCATGGACATCTGTTCATTTGCCCATTCTTTTTTTTCAGGATTTTTATCCGGATGATATTTCAGTGCAAGAGCCCTGAACGAGCGGGCAATGTTTTCATTTGAAGTATCCTGTTCAACACCAAGGATACGGTAGCAGTTTTCTATATTCATCTCTAATCCGGCGGTTGTTTCATTCTGTAATAATGAGCATGATAAGCAGGGACCGGTAAAAAGTAAATATTTTTTTATACTGGAGGGTGAATAGATGTTCCGGGGAACCATTCGGCTCCCCGGAAAGAATATTTATTTTTTTATAAGTTTTCCGTTTTTTACAACTCTGCTTGCCTTTTCTGCAATTTTTTCGGGAAATGTAAGTCCAAGAGTTTTTGCCACATCGTAGTTTATCAGCAGATCAATATCTGACGGTTCAGTCATGAATATTGTGGGAATATCCTCTGGTTTTTCTCCCTTGAGCAGTCTTGCTGCGAGTCTGCCGGTTGCTCTTCCCATTTTGTAGTAGTCAAATCCCCATGCTGCAAGGACATCAAATTTTTCTGCAGAGCTCGGGTCAGCAGACATGATAGGAAGCTTGTTCTTTTTTGCTACATCAGCAACAGCACTGAGAGCAGAAATTACAGTATTGTCAGTACTAAGGTAGAAGGCATCAACCCTTCCTGCAATTGATTGTGCAGCCTGTTTAACTTCCGATGAGTTTGTTACAGTGGATTCGATGAATTCGATTCCCAGTTCATCACATGCTTTTTTTGCCATTTTAGCCAGCGTCACCGCATTTGCCTCATGACTTGCATAGATATGTCCGAGTTTTTTAATATTTTTTATCTTTTTCAGAAATGCGATCTGATCCTTTACGGGAGTCATATCTGAAACACCTGCTATATTCTTTTCTCCCTTCTTGAGAGATTTTACCAGGCCGGCATCTACCGGATCGGTAACTGCTGAATATATTACAATGGAATCTCTCAGTGTATTAACAAGAGCCTGAGAAGTTGGTGTTGCAATACCTATGGCAATTTTAACCTTGTCGGCCTTGAATTTCTGGGCAATTGAAGCTGCTGTTGCAAGCTCACCGTTTGCATTCTGAAGATCAAAATTGATCTTTGAATATCCCTGAGCCTTAAGTTCATCCTGAATTCCCTTTTCAACTGCATCAAGAGCAGGGTGAGATACTATTTTTGAGATACCGATAGTAAGTTCCTCTGATTTATTTTCCTTGCCGCATCCTGCTGAAATCAGAATTAAGGTAAGAATTAATAAAAATGAAACATTCTTTGCCAATATTTTTTTCATGATTTTCTCCAAAAATAAAATTTAAACATGAAGTACTGTTTGCTTTTCTTTAGTCAACAAATAAGTGTTAAAAAAATAATAATCAATAAAAATTAACATAATTCTCTTATCAAATAATAAATTGACATTTATAAGATATAAATTATATGCTTTTACGACAAAATGATAAGTAATGGGAATAAAATGACAAAAAAAATAAGAATCGGAACTAGGGGAAGTGAACTTGCTCTCTGGCAGGCCAATCATATAGCCGGGCTTCTGGGCAGGGATAATTGGGAAATAAGAATAATTTATGCTCAGGGTGACAAAATTTAGGATGTTTCA
>CAYNFB010000258.1:0-5477 GCA_964396355.1 uncultured Leptospirales bacterium
CTTTTCCGGAACAAATTCTTTTAAATTTATATTAAATGAGCCCGGTTTACTTACAAAAATCTGTTTTTTATTATCATCAAGCAAGGCAATACGCCAAAAATAAGTTCCTGCCTCATCAAAAGAAATAAGTGCAGATGTGGAACCTGCTCTGTTAATATTCCGGCTTTGTGTAAAATCCTTATTCTTTGAAATCTGGATCTGATAAATACCGCGAAGATCAATTTTATTCCATTTAAATGATACATCAACCTTCGCTGCCTTCTCATCCAGATCATAGGTCTTCCCTTCTGCGGGAGAAAGAAGTCCCAGTTGAATTCTGGATTCGACTTCAAGCAATCCGGTTCCTGACCAGGGAGCACTCATCGGGGAATCGGAAAAACCTTTGACGCGCCAGTAAAACTTCCCGGCCGGCAGATCACCCCTGAGATTTATAAAATTAGCCGAACTCGGCATTGTTAGAAAGATATTTTTAAAACCCCGATCCCTGGCTATATCTACTTCATATTTACGGATCGCCGGATTACTGTTCCAGCTGAGAATCACGCCGTTACTTTTAAGGACGAGAGCATCAACCCTGATCCTGGCAGAAGATTTCAGAATAGAAGGAGCCTTCACCAGGACGGTTTTCTTAACAGAGAAAACTGCGGATCTGCTCTGTCGTGGGAAACTCTCTCCTCCCAGAATTATATTAGTCTTGATTCTCCAGTAATAACGTCCGGGTTCAATATTATCTAAAGAAATAGTCCGAAGCTTCGTAGTTATACTCTTTTTTATGCTGGTAAATTCTGCATTGTCTGATAATTCAAGGGTGTAATTCCCGGCCATATCATCTTCAGTCCATTTAAAGGTAACGAGACCGGATGATGACACCATCTCTATACTTTCATTAATTCCGGGAGATACAGGCCTTACCGATTTCCCGAGAACTATATTGAATTTACTTATCTGACTATACTCAATCTGTTTATTCTCACTGTTAACAGCCCCTACACGCCAATAATACATTCCGGGTGCAAGAGTTTCCCTCGAGGCATTACTCTTCTTCTTTTTACTGTTCACAAGAATATTGTCGAACTTCCGGTCTCTGCTTATCTGCAGTGTAACATCTTTGCTTTTACCAGAGAGAGACCAGGAGAAAGGAATTAAAGTCTTCTTTTTTTCTGTAAGAATATAACGGTTATTAGCAGGCCCGGTAAGATTAAAGCTCAGCTTAACCACTCTGGCTTCTTTTCTGTCGGATGAAATGATGGCTTTCTCATTTGATTTAACAAGAGTCTCTGTAAGCGACGAAGATTTTACCCGGGCACTACCTTCACTTACAGTCAGATCAAGTTCTTCGTTTTCAAGCTGTGTGAGCTGAATATTACTCTTATCTATTGAAACAGTTGCATCATTTGACCGTATATTTATAGCAGCAATATCTGTTCCCCTGACGGCAGCCCTGTTAGCAGAAATTGATCCATGTTCAAAATTTATATTTATACCATTGGCAAGCGTGGACAGCATTATCATGCTGTTCTCATCTATGTTTATATCGGTGCCGTCATTGAGATGTATGACTGCCTCAGAACTTTCAGAAGTTCTGATTGAATCATTATTATAAACAGGAAAATTCTGATCGACCTCTTCCCAGATAACCTGAGACTGATACTTTCTCTGAGCAACTTCTCTTTTGAAAGTTATACTGCCTATTTTCTTTACATTACTTACTTCAATTTTTTTATTAAAATCAGCATAGAGCAAAGCAGAAAAAGCAGCTATAACAACAGTACTTAATCCTACTGCTAATACATCACTCTTCAATAATCTCATATTTCAATTCACTGCCGACGGTTTGCCCTTCATATCTATACCAACAAGAGCCCGCACTTCTTCAAGAGTTTTGGGCGAAGAGGGATCGTCCAACCGTCCAAGAACAGCATATATCTGCTGTGGCTCGCTCTTGCCCTTGACTTTTATCTTCTGCATGGGCTCTGTTCTGAAGATTCTCTTTATTTCATTATATGTATCAGCTGAAACAAGAATATCTGTTCCGAAAGGTTTATTCAAAGCTTCAATTCTTGAAGCAAGGTTAACTGTATCGCCTATAACGGTATACTCCATCCTCTCCTCAGAACCTATCTGACCGGCGAGAACAGGACCGGTGTTAATACCGCACCCGATCTTGATTATAGGTTTTTTGTCTCCGCCGCGTCCGCGGTTAAACTCGATAAGAGCTTTCCTCATCATCAGGGCCCCGTTAACAGAATTTTCAGTATCATTCTCTCTGGAAACAGGAGCTCCCCAGATTGCCATAATGGCATCACCGATATATTTATCAACTACTCCGTGAGTCGCATTAACACAGTCAACCATTCGGGTCATGTATTCATTGAGAAATTCAACGACCTCTTCCGGCTGCAGTTTTTCAGATATTGCAGTAAAGGATCTGATGTCGGAGAAGAAAACAGAGGCTTTTTTCCTCTCACCTCCAAGCTTTATCTCTCCCTTCATAACCTGTTCAGCAATCTCTTTGTTGACAAATTTTCCGAAGGCACTCTTTATCTTTTCCCTCTCTTCAAGTCCCCGTCCCATTTCTACGAAAGACTCTGTAAGAATACCAACTTCATCGCCGGTTGAAGGAACTATATCAACCATGAAATTTCCCTTTTCAATCTCTTTGGTTGCACTAACAAGCCGTGTGATCGGATTTGAAAGTGATTTGCTGAAAAAATAAACGATGAGAATTGCTATATTAAGAATAATTATTGTTATATAGATATTTCTTCTCTGAATATTATATACTTCCTGCATTGCCAGTTCTTCCGGCACTGCACTGATAATTCCTATTCCGCTGAAGCCTATTTTTTTAAAGGAACCGAGAAAATAGTTTCCTTTGCTGTCTTCATATCTTGTCTGCCCGTTGCCCAATTTACTCTTCATCATCATATCCACGATTGGATACTTTAAAAAATTAGCATGGGACAAAATAAGTTTAGTGTCGGAATGTCCGATAACATCCCCTTCTCCATTTATCATAAATGTATCGGTGATCCCTGTTTTTTTAAAAGAATCGAGTATTTTATTCAGTCTCACATATCCGAGAAGGATGGATTTAACTTTATCATTTCCATCCCTCTGGAAGGGAAATGTAACAGCCAGCACAGGAACACCAAATTTACCTGAAACATTATGGACGACTGCCTCATCATTAAAAGATTTAGTATAGCGGCTGCGGTTATCACTGTTTATCTTACTGAAAGTTTCAAGATCAAGTTTATTATCTTTTAAAAATCTTCTATTGTAAATATTCTTTTCAAATACGAGATTTCCCTTTTTGCCAATTTCACCAATTGCAGCGTAAAGATAGTTCCTGTCATTTGAGAAAAACAGATCAGTAAAGAGATTCTTCTGCTCTTTGGATTTGAACTCCTGCAGCATCGTGGCTCCCATAATATTCAGCTTCTCCACAATCGCAGTAAAGTCAGATTCAGTTTTGGAGGCTATTACCTGGGAGATGGTAAAATTACTCTCTTTGACTCTGATTTCATTATCCTTTTTGAAGAAGAATGTAGCAAGAAAAATCATCCCCACAAGAGCAGATACAATGATTACAGAAATCATTGAAATAAGTTTTGAACGAATTTTCAATCTTGAGAAAACACCAAACTGCTTTTTAAAATCTTTCTCTTCAACTGCCATAGCATAGCCCAATTGTATAGAATATTTGATAGTTTATTTATTATCGCACTTAAAGGACACTCTTGTCAAGCATAAAGCATGACGCATCTGTACGTTCATTATACACCCAACCAGAAGTTTATCAATTTTTTTGTTCATAGTTCCAATAAAACAGGCATATTAAACATTATAAAAATTACTCCCCCAGGCTTTTCATGACAATATAATATTCAAAAAAAATTTACAAAAAAGACATCTAGTGTAAATTTTTGTATTGATATTTATCATTCAGATACTAAAATAAATACATGGATTTAAAAGTGAACTACATAGAAAATGAAGGACATAAAATTTTTTACAGAGTATGCGGAAGAGAGAACAGGGATACAATGGTTTACATTCATGGTTTGGCCGGCGACTCAAGATTCTTCCACAACCAGATGCGATATTTCAGCAGCAAATTCAAGGTTCTTGCACTTGACCTGCCCGGTCACGGCAGATCAAGTGGTTTTGGAGAGCAGTCTGTTGAATACTATGACTGGAGCATTAACAGAATTATCGAGAAGGAAAATATAGATCAGTACATACGCATCGGACACTCCATGGGAGGATGCATAAGCCTGGAGCATTACAAAAAAAATAAAGACAAAATAAAGGCCATAATTCTGGTGTCTACTGCAGCAAAACTGCCCATTGATGAAACAATAATGAGTCATCTTTGTTTTAATTTCGATAATTTCATAAACAAAATGCTTTCCAATATATTCAACAAGAAAGCCGGTATATTTATTCTTGCAGCACAGAAACAAATGACTGAAGAGCAGAAAAATGTTATAATTGAAGATCTGAAGATATGCAGTTCCTTTGACTACTTGGATTTACTCGATTCTATCGATATTCCGGTACTGATTATAGCGAACCGCTTCGACAAAATGATTCCCGTGAATCTGACAGAGGAAATGCACCGGAGAGTCAGAGGTTCAGAACTTGTAGTCTTTGATGAAAAGGGGCACGTACCGTTTTTTGAGAACAGCGAGACGTTCAACTGCACTGTGAAAAATTTTATTGATTCAATTCCAAAACATTGATGCAGCCTGCAACGGGTGTATCTGCTTCAATACTGCTTTCCTCCTTTTTTCTATTCTCCCACTTACCGTCTTTAATGTAATCATAAAAATAAGAATAACGGATAAGCCTCTTCCCCTTTGAATTTAATTTAATTACGTTAAAAAGAGGAATATTTCCGGAGACAGAAATTTTTCTGCCGTTTCTCAGAATAAATTCATATCCCCTGGGATAATAAACAAAAGTTCTCTTTCCCTTCTTTTCCGGACTCCACTTTCTCACAGTAATACTTTTAAGATCTTTCAGATAAAAAAGTTCTCTTCCTTTATTTTCTACAGACGCGTAGAAATTAGGTGTTCCAAAGTTGACCCTGCCGACAAGATCTGCCCTGCCCGATATTTTCAAAGTGAGATCAAAAAAATATTTCCCTCCGGGATCACTTATAATCAGATCAGAATTCATTACCGGTTCCTCCGGCCCGGAAGGCACTTTAAGTTCAGCAGACAAAATAGAAGAGATAACAGCTGTCATAAAAAAAAGAATGATAATTCCTCGATAGTATTTCTTCAAAAAAACCTCCGTTCAATATTTAACTTCTATTCGGCATTTTTTGGCTGCCTTTATTATAGACCCATTTCTAAAAGAGTTTGCTTCCGATCTTAGCATCAGCAGCAGGAGATACGAATGCAGCCTCACCGCTATCGGCTTTGGGGTACTGGACTCCAAGGATTAGTACTTCAGAAACAACAGAA
>CAYNFB010000259.1:0-1745 GCA_964396355.1 uncultured Leptospirales bacterium
CTCCTTATTGAGCCGGTAATAGTATCGAATGCAAGCGAACACATAACCGAGGATGCCCTGAAGGAACTTGAAGGCATCGTGGTCAGGCTGAGCAACTGCATACTGAAGAAAAAATACGAAAAAATTGCAGCAGAGGACAGACTGTTTCACAGAAACCTGATAAAGGCAACGGGCAACAGCGTGCTGCTTCATATTCTCGGCGACCTTGAAATAGACCAGGACATCATACAGAAAATAATACCCCAGCTGTCCGAAAGAGAGCTGGAAAGCATATTTGCAAAGTACGTAGAGGTGCTCATGGCGATAAAGAGCAGAAAAAAAGATAATACGGAGGCCGTTATAAGAGAAAGCATTATAAACAGATACGAGATTTTTTCAAGATATCTGAAAGAATCAATTTTCACAAAATAGATAAATATAAAAAAAAAGAAAGCACTGTCCCCCGGGACGTGAATATACAAATAAATATTAATAAAAATTGGAGGTCGGGATGGATAACAATCAAGTTAGCTACCTCGAACAAAGGAAGCTGGTGAAAAGATGGCAGGGACCTATTCCTGCGCTTGTCAACCTGGCAATGATTCTCGCTTTTTTTTATATCACCTGGTGGATCTTTCAGGATCCAAGAGGCATATTCAGAATGTATACTCCCTACATTGGATACATGGTATGCCGCTGGCTGCTCATTCTCTTCATATGGGTCGCTTATATTTTTGATTTCTGGCCCTTCAAGAGATCATGGTTAGAGAAAGCCCACCCTCTTCTCAAGGGTCTGGTTCTTACTCTGGTGAGTATTGCAGCAATGTTTCTGCTTATAAAGGTCTTCTTTGTGGAGATTCTAGGAAACTACGGTATTGCATACTTTAACCCTGAGAGACTCAAAGACCTTGGAATTGTTGAATTCTACGCCATTGAGTATTCTGCAGAGGCAATCATGATGTTTGCCGCCATCGCTTCATGGCTGAGCCCGAGTTGGGTAGTAGCATGTGAAAATGCTCCATGGAACACGCTGAAACAGCCTGTGAGAGGAATTACGATTGTAATTGTAACATTCTTTCTCAGTATGATTGTATTCTTCCTCACCATGCATTCTCACATGGCAATACTCTACTACCCCTGGCAGGAATTTACCGCAATAACACCTCCCTACTGGGAAGATTTTGCAAACACTGTATCAGGTAACTTCCATATTGCATGGATCATGTCATGTACAGTTGTAGTATGGCTGTTTGAAACAATATGGCAGAGATACCCGTTCAATCTGATCAGGAAAGACTCACTCAGAAGAATCGCATCATTCTTCGGAATTATTGCAATAGCCTTTGCTCTATGCTTCTTTCTATACTTTGCTCAGGAACTCTTCTGGGGACCTGCGATCAGAGGAACAAGAAGACTCAACGCTCCGGACTGGAGATGGCTCCACGTTGGAGAAATGGCAATATTCTGGCTTGTGCCTTCACTCTTCATGACATTCTACTGCGGGAACTGGCCTAAGAAATTCAGCAGACCTGTAAATGTAATAGTAAGAACAGCAGTATCTATTCTTGCAGCAGTTGTACTATACGTAGTATACTATAAGACATCACATCTTTTCCTTGGAACACAGAAAGGTTTTTCTCATCCTCAGCAGTTCCCCATGATTCCCATGATATGGCTGATAAATATATTTCTTATCAATCACTGGTTTATGGATAACTGGCCGGGATGGAAAATGGTTACCAAAACATCTGAAGAGCTTGAAGAGC
>CAYNFB010000259.1:1792-5462 GCA_964396355.1 uncultured Leptospirales bacterium
GGGAGCTGACGTCAAGTGGACACCACGTTTCGCGAAAGGACTTGCAATTGGAATATTAGGCGGACTGGCCATATACTTTATCGCCATTTATCTGATGCCATGGATCTCCGGCATGATCCAGATTATTAAGTAAGGGAGGTAAACAATGACTGATAAATTAACAGATAACGAACTAAGCAGAAGAGACTTTTTAAAGGGAGCTGCAACAGGTGTAGGAGTCGGCGCACTTGCTGCAATGGGACTGTACTCATACTCTCCCCTTTCAAAGAATCATCTTCCCAAGGTTGTAAGAAAACAGAAGAGTTTCGGTGCATGTAAAAGTGTAAAGATAACAAATATATCTGAAACAAGCTGGTTCTCAAATGCTACGCTGATGAAAGACATTCACGATGCGGGCGGACTTCTTGTTAACCAGTACGATTTCAACTGGGCTCCCTTCGGAAACGGCAAGAAGATAGCAAAGGGATCCTATAAAGAAGGGATGAAGACAATCAAGAAATTTCTTCCCGACAGACTTGACGAGGCATGGGCAGTACAGGAAAAACTTGCAGTAAACCCCGACAATCCGGGCGGATTCTCCTGTCTTATTGATATGGAAGAGACCAGCGGCAAGAAACACAAATACCTTCTCGATGCAGGATGGTCATACAAGTGGATGGACGAGTGTTTCAGGCGTGAAGGAATCGACAAGATGCTCCAGAACAGGGAAATTGAGGCTCTCTTCATCTCCCACGAGCACTTTGATCACTTCTGGGGATTTCCAGTTGTAATGAAGTACGACCCTACAATCACTGTATACATCCCCAAGGGATTCTACAAAGAGGGTTTTCAGTACATAAAAGATTCAGGCCACAAGGGTAAAGTAATTGTAATTGAAGACTCGGTAAAAGAAATCGTTCCCGGATTTGCAGTAATGAAATTCGATGTTCCCATCATCTGCCGTGTTTTCGGAGAACTCTCTCTTGCTTTTAACATTCAGGAGAAAGGACTCGCACTTGTAAGCGGATGCTGCCATCAGGGAATCCTGAAATTTGCAGACAGAGCATACAAGGATTTAAAATACGACAAGGACCAGTTCTACGGAATCTACGGACGTCTTCACATCTCGCCATTTGAAGACTGGGATCCGAAATACGACGACCTTGTTATCTCACTTGGTAAATGGGGCTTTGAAAAAGTCGGATGCAATCACTGTACCGGTATTCTCACTGCCAAAAAATTTATAGAAGCCGGTTACCCGGTAGTTCAGGGTACCGCAAAGTTCAGATCAAAAGATACCGCATACCTTGGTAACGGCGACACCATAGAATTTGTATGCTGACAAACTCCCGGGAGGGTGCGAAAGCACCCTCCTAAATTAAAATTTCCGGAGCCTCTAATGGACCTTACACCAGTAAAACCCGCAGAACTATTCAAAGACCCTGAGAAATTCATTCCTGAATTCCTCATAAATATCATACTCAGAAGCTCGTTTGACAGGAAGACCAAAAACAGCATAGGATGGATGGGACTCAAAGTAACCGAAACAGAATCCAATGCATTCACTTCCATGATTGATTCACGGGAAGGTGTATACGGAATAGACTTTGCAGAATCGGGAAAACAGGACAAGGCGATAGAGGGAACATTCAATATCTATTACTTCCCTGAAAAAGATGAAGAGCTGCTTGAGGTTACCGCAATCGGCGCCGCCTTTATGACTCAGGAGGAAGGCTATTCAGATTCAGTGAGAGATTTCTCCTCGCAGGAACTGTTAAAATCTCACTTCTACATTGGAAGCCTCAACATGCGGCTGGCAGAAGACGAGAAATCACTTTCACTCAGCTGCACATCCCCCTCTCATAAATGTCTAATACCCGTTGAGGGAATTATAAACCCCATGAGCGAAAAAGGGGATTTCCTTATCAAACCGGGGGACTTCGAAGAAAAAGTACCCGCGGCAATGCTGTGCAGTATAATGTTTGATGCAATAGTTAAATCAGCAATAGAATCAACCGCAGGCACACTCGCTTTCTACAGAAGAACCGAACATACAGGATCGGTTGTAAAATACAATAAAAACGGTGAATCCATGTTAATGGAGACTCCCGATGAACGGCTGATAACAGAAAGCGTAACTCTGGGCAGTGAAGCAATGCCGGACATAGTCAGGGAGTATGAAAGAACAGCTCTCAAAGATATTACAATCAGTGCCGGCCAGGAAGAATTTAATGAAATAATATCGAGATTTTCTCTTAAAGATAAAAGGAACAGTGCCGGTGATGGAGAACCCAAGCCCGAGCTGATTATAATAAGCGGCTTTCTCGGGTCGGGCAAGAGCACACTTCTTGCAAATATGATCGAGCATTTCAATGGAAGAAACGAATTCGTTGCCGTTATTCAGAATGAGCTGGGTGAGGTTTCCGTTGACACGCGCCTGATACAGGAGGATTACTCTGTAATAGAAATGGACGAAGGATGTGTCTGCTGTTCACTCATCGGACATCTCGAAGGCGGCCTCAAACAGCTTAAGAAGGAATTTAATCCGGCAGTTATTATACTTGAAACAACAGGTGCGGCAAATCCCTCAAACATACTAGGGGATCTTGACCAGATAGAAACAGTAGTAGATTTCCGTTCTCTGGTGACAATTGTGGATACAGCCTCATTCCTGGATGTTATTAACGAATTCTCCATATTAAAAGAACAGGTTAAATACGCCAACACGGTAATACTGAACAAAATCGACCTCTGCGAAGAGGACAACCTTCTACTGATAAAAGAAATAGTGAAGGAAGTGAACAGTTCAGCAGATATAATAGAATCGGATCACTGCAGGGTAAATCCTGAAGTGCTCTTTAAAACCATAGACGTCCCGGCGCCTTCAGAGAATGAAGAACACCACAACCACAGCAGAGATGGAATCGAGAGTGTAAAAATTGACCTGATGGATAATATCTCAAGAGAAAAATTCAAAGAAGCACTTTCTGAACTGGACTCCCCCTTTCTGCGCATCAAGGGAATGGTAAAATTCGACGACAGCGAGCGCCATGAAATTTTTCAATACGTATCAGGAGTCTATGACTTCTCAGATCTCGGTGAAACACTGGATCAGAGTTTCCTGATATTTCTAGGTAAAGAAGTAAATTCAAGAATTCCGGAATCAATCAGCAGGATGGCATTATAAGGAGAGACTCAAACACCTCAGACAAAATGAAGTTTTAACATTGAGTCTTAAAAATTTTTAGTTCTCTTATATTTTCATTATACCGAAAATATACAGAGAACTTTTTTTTTGCAGGAATAGACAAAATGAACAGAAATGGAATTGCCGCATTATTCATTCTACTTACATCACTGATGCTTACTCTCTACTACTTCCAGAGAGCAGACACGATTGAAGAAAAATTTATAGAAGAGAAAACCCGTGAGACTGTGTCCCGGGCAGACGATATAAGAAAAATCTACAGAAAATCAGGGGCTTCACTAAATGATGTTAAAGAGTATATCGCTTCACAGGTAGCCTCGGACCCGTCCATCGCCATTATAATAATAAACGAGAAGGCCTCATCAAAGCAGATTACGATAAAGGATAATTCCCTGATTTCATCGGGCAGAATACTCAATGCACTCTACAGTGACTACAGAAAAGGCAGCCTAGATGCTGGGTTGCTCTCGTCACTTTTTGGTG
>CAYNFB010000260.1:0-5427 GCA_964396355.1 uncultured Leptospirales bacterium
TAGTTGATTTGAAAGAAAAATATGACAGGATTTTCGAAACTACTGCTGAAGAGATTGACAAGAATCTTTACAGCAGCATGATCCTGAGGGCATGCAGAAAAATCAATTTTCTCATCAGAACCGTATAATTCCGCTGAAGGATCAAAGTAGAGATAATTGCCCAGATCAATTTTATCAACGAAATAGAATGTTAATACAAATGCAGTAATCAGAACTGGAAAAACTAATTTAATTTTTTTCATTTATAAGCTGTCCATATTTTTTAAGAATTTATTACTAAACAATTTCAATCGGTTTTTTTATAAAAAACCTTCAAAATACAACTTCATTTTTCAAATATTATTTAAACAGGTTTCTCCAAAGGGTCAAGTTCTTTAATAAAAAAGAAATATACTCACCCGGCCGGACATCCTGACCGTCTGCATTTAAAAAAGTATTTGCACAATTATCCGAAAAAAAACAGCATCGGGAATACATTAAATATGTGAATAAAATTGATTCGGGAAAATTATGATGAAGAGCAGCATTGAAGAATTTATAAAAGAACTGCAGCAGCATAAGAGGCAAAGCGGCCGGGTATTACAGGAAATGATAGATCAATCCAACCGTTTACTCTTAAATATGCCTTTCTTCGGAATTGCAAGAAAAATATCATCACAACTTCAGGATGAATCATTTTCAGACTTTTACACCTTTGAGCGCACCCTTTCGCATAAACTGCATCCCGAACTATATAAGAACAATTTGAATATTCTGTCAAACAGCCGTATTGAAAAAGTATTTAAAAAAAAATACGCAGCATACAGACAATCTCTGCCTGAAAATACAATAAAGAAGAAAGGCAGCAGCCCCGAAGATAATCTGCAGAAATTAAATTCTTTAAGAGATGTTATTCTTCACATGGAGACTATGGACGGGAATTTCATGGTGATTAAGTTTTGTGACTATATTTTATCCGGAATTTCCCCGGATCTGGCAAAAATGATAAGATCTGCAGAATTCACCATGAACCTTACAAGAAAGCAGTTTACTGACGATGATGACTTCAACTTTAATATTTACCAAAACCGCTATAATGATTTCAAAGAAAGATTCGGCGAGGAATTTTCAGAGATATTCATAACCAGGACAACCTGGGATTCTAATTTAAAAAAATATGCCTCCATGCTTTCAAACAGGGACAGTAATAAATCAGGTAAAGAGAGAACTGAGAAATCAAAGAACCTCATCAAAGAATATGCAAACAGGGTAAAACTGGATTATCTTGACAAGACCGGCGATGACAACGAGAAGAGAATCCGGAAAATTATAGAAACAGTTCACCTCAATAATTGCAGTAAATTCGGAAAAACCACAGGAGATGAGATAATAAAGGATATATTATCCTGCTGGCTTGATGACCCGGATATTTCAGATGAAAAAAAGAGTATCATGGAGAATTTTCTTAATGAGTTATTCCCTCCATTGCCCCATGTCAATGAAGAAGCAGAAGATAAAGAATTAATGGATATGAATTTCCCTGAAGAAGATGATGAAGATGACAATGAGGCCGGCGAGTTTGACATTGACTATGGGGAAATTGAAGATCAGCAGTTAACTAATGATCAATTCGATACAACAGATGATAATACCGGCGGATCTGAAAATTCTGCAGCAGCCCCGGAAAACAACGAAGATGAAGCCCTCACAATTAATGACAGGGAAAACACTGCATCAGATATTCACGATATCTCAGAAAATTCTGAAGTTACCAGTGAGGAAGAAAATATAGTCTCCGGAGAAAAGGATGATATATCAGGGGAGGAAGCGGATAGAGAGCAGAGTCCTGAAGAAAAACAGGAAGAGGAACTGCGGCAGTTATTAAACGGGAAAAAAGAAAAACTTAATGAAATAGATATTCAGATTGAAGAGGCCGTCAAATCGGCTGGAGCGGAAGTAGAAAAACTCCTTGAGATAGAAAATCCTGTTAAACTCTCTGCTCTGGCTTCGCAGATGTTTAACAATGAAATCTATGAGAGCTATCACTTCAGGATACAGGAAATACTCCACCAGAGAGAGGAGGAAAACCTCTTCATTAAAATTATCCGCTACCTTGAAACAAATCCCTTCCCTACAATGAATACAAGTGAAAAAATTGCTCTTATCGATATCTTCATAGATAAGTACAGGGACAAACAAAAGCTTGTAACCCAGCTTGAGAATTATAAGAAATCCATCAGAAATACACGCAGACTTCTTGAAGAGGTCTATGGAACTCTATCAAAAATTGAGAAGGACTATCCGGGAATAAAAAGATGCAATACCCAGCAGCTGCTGTACCTTGAGAAGTTTCTTGCCAATAAAGATTTTCAGCCTGTCTGGAAAACAGTCAGTATTATTTATGATAATATAGTTAACCAGATGAAAGAGGACACTCCAATAAGAATTAAAGAGCGGATTTCTGATTTCCAGCCGGTCAGCAGAGTCAAGCTGCTTCATTATCTGCAGGATTTTTATCGCGACAACAGGGAGATAAAAAAAGAGTTCAAAACAATTCTGAAATCCGATGATCTAGCATCTATTGATAAACGCCTGAGTGATGAGGAGGAAGGAACCCCCGTAGACACTACAAAGCTGTTCAAGGAGATAATGAATGAAGAACTTTCTCCATCGAAATGGATAGAAAAAATAGTAAAATCGGAAGATGACACGAATATAAAATCTGAAAGTATTAAAGAGGGAGGAGACTCAGATGAAACCGCTGAGAATACACCTCTCTCAGAAAACCCGGAGACTGAAGAGGAACAGCAGATCCCGGATGCAGCTGATGATCTGAAAGAATTTATCACCGATAGTGATTTAAGTACAGAGGAGAATTTCGAGGAGCTCACCGGTAAAATCAGCCGGCTCATAGAAATAAATCCTCAAAAGGCTGCAGAGGA
The DNA here is from genome assembly GCA_964396355.1 of uncultured Leptospirales bacterium. Lineage (GTDB taxonomy): Bacteria > Spirochaetota > UBA4802 > UBA4802 > UBA5550 > CAYNFB01. Next base: position 2,922 of record CAYNFB010000260.1, read on the forward strand.
TCTGGAGACCATAGTTTGCACATCCGGTATTGACCCTGTTGTGCAGGAAGTAGTTCTTCAGGTATATAAAAACAGCAGAAATCCCATCCTTGAAAAGATATATATGGCTCACAGAATGATTGAAAGTACTGTAGAACTTTCCGGAGAATCTATTCAGATTGAACAGATTAAGAAAGTACTGGAGGAGGAAGGCGTACCCGTTGCAGTCATAAAGTCCCTTGACCACAGGCTTGAAATCCAAAAGGATCAGGGGAAGAAGACAGAAGCTGTGTCCGGTTTAATTGCCCCCCTTGAGGACATGGACGCTGAAGAGCAGGAAGCATTTATAAATGCAGCGGCCCATGATGATGCTTTTTCTGATGAAGTAAGGATGAGCGCCGGCAGAATTTCAGAAGCCCTTAAATCAGATAAATTTGACAGAGTACTCCTTTCAATTACATCAGCAGGAGATCCCCCTGAAATGAAAGTAGGTCTTCTGAAATCTTTAAAAGCTATTTCACTTAAGAGGGGATGGATCAGTGAAGATCTTCATGATGATCTTTCTCGTGATAGGGCGAAAAAGATTGATGATAAAAAAGCATTCTATGAGCGGCTTACAGACAACATTAATAATGAAAAATCTCTGTTTATTGAAAATGACCCGGAATACAGGAATGTTTTTTCCGGAAAGGGAAGCAAAGACAAATTCAGTAAAATTAAAGAAGACATCGAGAGCAGAAAAAAGAAAAAGAAAAAAGACGACAATAAACCAGACATTGATTCCATGTCAAAAGAGGAACAGATCTATCACTATTCAAACGGAATTATTAAATCCTTCTGCGACAACATCGAGGCTCTTGAACCTGTTATAAACATTTTGTCTGATGCCAACAGCGATGCATATAAAGATAATATTATTAAAAGCTATAACAGACATAAAATGGAAATGAAACATATGGTTTCCCGGACAAATAAAATGATTAAGACAGGGAATACCGATTCAGAATTAATAGACATAATTCACAAGGCGCATCCGAAACAGCAATTTCTATGGGGAAAGGAGCTGCTGGTTCTTCACAAGAAAGAGAAGCTGGAGGATGTTTTTTCCGTAATTTCAAAGAACAGAGAAGTCTACGATAGACTCATAAAAATATCAAGAATCATCAACAACAACAATGCAGACAATTTTCTCCACAAGAGCATTGAAAAGGAGAACAAGCTTGTAAAGGCTATCAGCGGGAAACTGGAAGAAGAAAAGCTTAAAAAACTTAAATTTAAAACCAAAAGCCGCCAGGGAAAAGAAAAGATCAACCTCTTTCGTGATCTTGTTCAACTTACCGGCAGTCTGGGAGATCCGGAAAAAAATTCAGACAATGAATCTGTCCCTTCATCTGATGGTCCGGGGACAAATGAATCCAGCATAATGAAAGATGATATGAATTCTGTCGAAGGCAAAGCTCAGCAGGCCAGATATATTAAAGCCGTAAGCCGTGAAGTTAATGCCTTTATAGATCTTTATACATCTGAACGCACCAGACAAATGGCTGTAGGCAACAGGGACCGTCTTAAATTATTAAATGATTTTTTTCTCGATCTCTCTAACGGGAATACATCTGCAGTAAAATGCGTAAATGACAACAAAGAGGAATGCCTGTCTCTTTTTTCAATTATTATTAAGAATAAACTTTCCGGTTTTTTCCCTTCGATAGTACCGGCCCTTAAATACAGTTTGAGTATAGACCTGATTAAACGTTCAGATTTATAACAAGAATATTACTCCAGGCAATTACCTGCGTCGGCCTGAACCTGATGCGCATCGGACACATACTTTAGACTCAGGTACAATGAGAATTCTGCCCAGCGGAATATCATTGCCGCATACCGGGCATATTCCAAAATCATCATTGTCAAGATTTTCCAGAGTCGTCTTCAAATTCTTAATCATCACCTCAGAAGACTTCAGATTAGCCTCAGCCATATTCTTCTGCTGTATAGCATCCATACGGGTAAGGCGCCCCAGAGCAGAGCTGGGCGGAACAGGTTTGGTCTGTTCCCGGAGAGTATCAATGCTCTGCTCTGCCTCATGTATTCTTCTTTCAATTTCAACCCGGATATCTTTTTTTTCTTCAGGGGTCATGGAACATCTCCTTGTATGATGATTAGTTTATCCCTATAGCAGATAGGGCAGTATCACGATACTCATAAATATTTCTTATTGGTTTTTTTTCAATTGAGGAGTAAAGGAAGAGGAGAAGGAGGATGACAGGAACGTTCCTCCTCCTTCAATATTTTTAATAAATTGATATGCTGCTATTTATACATTGCATCTATCCTGTCTATGTATTTTTCATTGATAAACTTTCTCTTGAGTTTCATTGTGGGAGTCAGTTCCCCTCCCTCCTGAGTAAGCTCTTCTGTAAGGAGAGTGAACTTCTTGATCTGCTCAACCCGGCCCAGAGATACTGTACGCACGGAAATAACCCTGCTGTAGAGTTCAATGATCTCAGGCTTTTCGACCAGTTCTTCC
>CAYNFB010000261.1:0-5416 GCA_964396355.1 uncultured Leptospirales bacterium
TCAAGAAGCCTGTGCATCTTCCCGAGAATCTTCAGATTAAACAGCGCCCCCTCAAGCAGCCCCTGATACAGGAAGTAAGATCGCTCCCCTGCATTGACCTCCCCCTCTTTCACATCATAGCCTTCGGTAATTGTATGGATCACCCTCTGGATGGAAAAGCTTATCATATCCTTTGATTTCTTTCCTGACTCGATAAAACTGTCTGCCTCTGCAAGTTTTTTAAGAATATACTTCGTCTTGCCCGGATCAGATTTATCCTTTCCGGTCTTTATCATTTCTGAGAGCTGAGCTGCCAGTTCAGATGATTTTTCAAGGACAGGAATAAGCTTCTTTATTTCATCAATCATCTCAGAAATGCGCATTCTCAGTTTTTCCCGGACCAGGCCATTCTCATCAGCAGCAGTACGCCCATGGAGGAGTAAATCAATTCTTTCTGATATGGAAAATCCCGGATCAGGGAAGTCAAGAGAATCAGATGAAACAGTCTTTGTCCCGCGAATCACAACACCGTCTGCCGTTGCATTAATGAGATTTTCATCTTTGCGCCTTTCGAACCACTGCTGGAATATAATCATCTTCTGATTTGTCTGCACAGTCTCTCCCCTGACTCCGTCGACGAATACAGGAGGAAGGGATTCAAGCTGCCTGCGGTTGAACATATGACAGTTATTGAGCCTGTATGTTTTGTTATGAATCTGTTCATCCAGATATGACCCTCTTGCATGAGCAAGTCCCGAAGTAAAGGAAAGATCCTGCCCTACCATAATAAGTGGAGAGGCCCCCGTTCTTCTGGAAAAATCATAAGCATTAGTTGATACAGATCCTCCGTGAGCCAGATCTCCCCGGTGGCCTCCAATTGATTCAACCCACTTCATCAAATCAAAGGCAACTCCGGTGAGAACCACCCTACCCCTGAAAAATCTGAAAATCGAAGGATGAACTGTGGGATCAGCAATAAGAACTGTATCTGTTTCCTCTGTGCCTTCGAAATATCTTGAGTTTATAAGCTGGGGATCAACAGCAAGACAGAAGTGAGGTATTATTCCATTTTCGATTAGAAGCTTGTATGATGTGTCAACGGCAACTATGAGCGCCCTGGCTCTGTTCTCTTTTATAAATTCAATACTCTGAGTGAGAGAGGGGCCTGCAGCAACAATGATGGAAGGAATATCACTGAACTGATCAAAGAAGAGTTCAATCCCGGGTGCGCTGGAGATTACTCTGATATTCCTTGCAATGTTGGAGCCCCAGGTCTTCTCAAATTTTGAAAGAGTGGCTATGTTCACGTCCTTGGTGGACAACTGAGATCTGATAATACTGCCGATATTTGTATAATAATCCCCAAAGACCTGAAAGGATCCTCTGTGAGAAACAAACGAGACATGACGCGACAACTTTCCTTTAAATGCGGCGGCCAGGCTGTCGCTGTCAGGCTCGAGGAGGAGTGATACTCTCTCATGAGAAAATAGTTCAGAGAAATCCCTGTTCTCAAGGGCCGTCCGAAAAAGCAGGGGATCCTTCTCTATTATTACAAGAGAGGTCTCCTGTCCGGTCAGACTGAGCAGCTCCTCGCAGTGATAGCCGAAGGCAAATCCCAGAACAACGACAACATCCGCATCGGCATAGGAGCCCTCTCCGATAAAACGCTTAGCCTCACGAACAGGATCAACTCTGCTGTGGAAGGCGAGCTTTCTCCCGTCACCGGTAACAATTGAAGGAACAGGCCCCCCCTTCTTCGAGTCCGACACCTCGATGACAGAGTTTCCGGAAAAAGAAATATGGGAAGCAAAGATGTTTTCCTTCAGGCCCAATGCAGAAATATTTTTACTTAACAGTTCATTCATAATATTACCGCATATAAAGAAATATCTTTTCGGTATTTTTCAGCAGCGTTCCCGGATCAGGCTTCTGAGCATAGACTGTTCCGCTGCCCTTAATAGAGTATTTTTTTCCGTATTTGCTGGTCATAACTGAAAGCACAACAGCAGCCCCTCCGGCATTCATGCTGCGGAAGTCAGGCACAACCTCATCTGGAAGATCAAGCTCACCTGATGTCTTCCTGACTTTAAGATCAGTTACATCCCTCCCGCCGACGCCTTCATAAGGAAGAACACGGTCTATAATTCGGGCAAAGACAGGCGCCGCAGCAGCTCCGCCCCCGGCTCGATCTGCCGGATCATCGATAACCACAAAAACACATATTTTTGGATTCTCAAAGGGAGCAATCCCTGCAAAAGTAGAAACATTTCTATCTGTATATTCCCCGAGAGAACGGACAAATTTTTGAGATGTGCCGGTTTTCCCAAGAGTCTTGTAAAATTTAGAAGATGCTCTCTTTCCTGTCCCTGTCTCTACAACTCCTCTCATGAGCTTCATAAGGATTGCAGCATTTGAAGACTTGATGATACGTCCTCTTGACCGGGGATAGAACCCCTTGACTACTGTACCGTCCGGTTTTTCTACTCCCTCAAGAATCGAAGGCATCATATAAACACCATCATTGGCAATTGCTCCGAAAGCGCCGGCCATCTGGATTGAAGTAACGGATATTTCATGGCCTATTGCCATGGAATATTTAGAAATACCTGACCATGTTGATACAGGCCTTAAAATTCCGTCAGTTTCTCCGGGCAGCCCTGCGCCGGTAGCTTTGCCGAATCCAAATTGCCTCAGAGTCTGGTAGTATGCTTTCCTTGAAAGATGCTGAACGGACTGAATCATTCCTGCATTGCATGAATAGCGAATCACATCCTTAACATCAACTTCACCGTGAACATGAAGACAGTTTATCACAACTCCGTTTACATCCACACTTCCCTTACAGGTAAATTTTTCCTTCATCACTCCGGGCCGGTTCTTCAGCAGAGATGCCACGGCAATAACCTTAAGTGTCGAGCCGGGTTCAAAGGAATCTGCAACGGAAAAATTATTTCTCGAAGTACCCGAGTAATTGTGATAAAAATTCGGATTAAAGGAGGGATACTTAGCCAAAGCAAGAATTCTCCCTGTTCCGACTTCGAGGACTACCGCAGCCGCCTGCTTTGCTCTATGCTTTTCTACAGCACCCTTCAGTTCTGCCTCTGCGACATGCTGAATATATCTGTCAATGGTAAGTCTTACATTTTTTTTCTGATATATATCTCTCGATATCTCATCCTTTACTACCTCATCATGTCCAGAAAGGATGGAATCATACCCGTATTCAACCCCTCCAAGCCCCTTGTTATCAGTTCCTACAAACCCGATTATATTAGAGGCCAGATTATCATATGGATATATTCTCCGGTATTCCTTTCTGAAGTGAAGCCCTTTAATTCCCATATCCCTGATTTTATCGGCAATTGAGTCATCACACTTTCTCTTAATCCATACAAAACGTTTGGCCTTTTTAAATTTAAAGATTAGGGTCTTCTGAGAAATGCCCACAACAGGAGACAAAACCTTCGCAACAGCTACAGGATTGCCTATTTCCTCAGGATTTGCGAAGAGAGAATCTGATTTTATGCTCACAGCAAGAACGAATCCATTACGGTCCAGGATATAGCCCCGGCCTGTATTAATAGGTTTCTTTTCCGGAAGGATGATTTTATCTGAAAAATGCAGGCTGAATAGTTTTAATATAAAGAAGAAGACTACAACGAGAAGAATAAAACCGGTAAAATAAACTCTTCTTTGAAAGACTGACCTGTTCATATCTTTTCACATTACCGGAAGTTCCCGGACAGAATCCGGGAACAACAATTTATCTGATCAGGCCAAGACGTGAAAAATCCCCGCCTATAATCTGATCGGTATTCCAATAAAGGACGAATGCTCTTCCCTTTATAGCTTCGATTCCAAGATAACCGAAGTATCTTCCGTCAGAAGAATTAATCCTGTTATCGCCCAGAACGACAATTTTACCCGGAGGAACAATTCCTTCAATATTATTGCTTCTGGTTATGTTGAAGTGGTTATAGTCAGTAGGTTTCCCCAGAGTGTAGGGCTCATCGGTTTTTTTACCATTTATGTAGACTGCCCCGTTCTTAATGTGAAATTCATCACCAGGAAGGGCAATACATCTCTTGATATAATCCTTGTGTTTCTCGCTTTCAATGGGCGGAGTAAATATTACGATATCCCTCCGGTGCAGTCCTCTTACGGCAAGTGAACTCAGATGAAAGGGCTTTTCCATGCCCATCATCTGCGGAATAATCGGGCCGTAGGTAATTTTTTCAACAAAGAGATGATCCCCAACCTGCAATGTCTCTTCCATTGAGCCTGTTGGGATGTAGTATGCCTGTATAACATACTGAATAATATGCACGGCAAGCACAAGAGCTACCACTATTGCATCAACGAATTCCCAGACCTTACGGTAAAGCAAAGTCCTCCGGGGAGCCATATCCTGATAAAGTGCAGAGATAGCATCCCGGTCCTCATCCCGTAGAAGAGTTCTGGGGAAGGATGTAGTCTGAAATTTTTCTCTTATAAGAAGATTACCAAGAAGATTTATTTCAAGATACGTTATATCTTCTCCGGGAATAGAGAATTTTTTACCGGCATCGGTCACTTCAATAAGCGATCCGGTAAAACGTATACCGCCGTTTCTGTACCTGATAAATTGTAAAATATAGTTAATATAGCGTACCAGATAGAAGGATGAGGCGAGGCTTCCTATAAAGTAAATAGCCATACAGGGAGTCTGAACAAATGGAATTGCAACTGCAAGGAAAAAGGTTGAGTAGAAAAACAGGAAAAGATACAGGGTCTTTCTTAGAAAGAACTTAACGGCTTCTCTACCTTCAATAATTTTATAATTAATATCAATCTCTCTGGATTGATCAAACCTCAAGAACTGAATCATCAAATTCTCCTTCAAAATCACGTAGAAACAACAGTAATAGGGAATAAATAGAAAAATGTGCAACAAAATAGCATAAAAAAACAAAATTCATTGTACAAATAATCCCGTACATATAAAATAGTCTTTATTAAGTGTCTACAACTTTTTTATATGAAAACAATCGAAGATATAATAAAAAAAATCCGTCAGGATAAACTTAAAGAACTCGCAGTTTTTCTAAATCTGCGGGGATCCTCTGAGCAAAAAATAAGCTCTGCACTTTTAAATATATTCACCATCCAGAAAATTCTCTTAACACTCAGCCATGAAGAGCTTATAATTCTAAAACTCGTATATAGTGACAATGACGGAATAACGTTTGGCGACATTAAAAAAAGTCTCGGACTGGATATCGCAGTAATAGAAAAAGCGATGATAAACCTCAGTAACTTCATGCTCATTTACGTAATGAAAAACCGTCAGCTTCTCAACAAGAAGATGGATAAAGTATACTGTATAAGTGAAATTCACTCAATCACGCGCACAGTTCTTCCTGGATTTTGGAGGCATCGCAAGCATTATCCCAAAAAG
>CAYNFB010000262.1:0-5413 GCA_964396355.1 uncultured Leptospirales bacterium
CTGGTCATAGGATCACTTTTGCCTTTTTTAACAAAAAAAGATGAACACAAAACGAAGATAGTGTTTAACGCCATCGGTCCGGTGTGGGACGGAAATGAAGTATGGCTCATAACCGCAGGAGGAGCACTCTTTGCCGCCTTCCCTCACGCCTATGCCACAGTCTTCAGCGGATTCTATCTTGCACTTATGATTGTCCTTGTGGGGCTCATACTTAGGGCTATTTCCATTGAATTCTTTACACTGGACACGGACAACAGAAAAATATGGACTGCCACATTCTTCATAGGCAGCTTTATTCCCTCTCTGCTCTTCGGAGTTGCACTGGGCAATGTTATAGTAGGCGTTCCGCTTGACAGCGCCATGGAATTCAGAGGAAATTTCTTCACTCTGCTGCGCCCCTTCCCTCTGATGACAGGACTTCTTGGACTCTCTGCAATTCTCATGCAGGGGTCAACCTTTGCAGCCCTTAAAACTGAAGGTGAACTTAACAGTGATGCAAAGATGCTGTCCCTGAAAATATGGTACTTTTACGCAGTTCTCTTTATCATAACTTTGGCAGGATCATTTATATTTATGAGTGATCGAATGAGCAGTATACCTGCATGGTTATTCACCGCACTCTTTGCTGCATCTATTATTGCTCTAAAGAAATACCTCAGCTCAGGAGATGAGATGAAATCATTCCTCACATCATCTCTGGCATTTATCTCACTATGGGGTATAGCAGGCTCTGTTCAGTTCCCTGCTCTTGTAAAATCTTCATCGAATTCAATGCTTGATATTACACTCTACAATGGGTCATCGGGACAGCTAACTCTGTCAGTAATGATCGGGATTACACTGGTTGGCATGCCCATGGTAATTGCATACACAGCCTATGTATATAGAATCTACAAAGGAAAAGTAAAAATCTAACAGGAGAGAACATTATGACTAAACAATTTGAGATTTATAAATGCGACATTTGCGGAAATATTATTGAAGTTCTACATGCCGGGGCACCTGCTCTTGTATGCTGCAAGCAGGATATGATTCTTCTTGATGAGCAGTCAGCAGATCAGACTACAGAAAAGCACGTACCTCTTGTAGAAAAAACAGCCGACGGCTACAAGGTCACTGTAGGAAGTACACTTCACCCTATGGAGGACAAACACTTCATTGAGTGGATAGAGCTTCTTGCTGACGGAATTTCATACACAAAATTTCTAAAACCCGGCGATAAACCCGAGGCTGTTTTCCAGACAGATGCGAAAAATGTAACTGCAAGAGAACATTGCAACATTCACGGTCTCTGGAAAGCATAAGTAATCAGCAGAGGAACTGAATCAATCCACTGCTGTAATTATTGAATAAATCAGAGAGGAGGAGTTACCTCCTCCTCTCTATACTACTACTGCTGCTGACTTTTACCTCAACAGGTACTGCCACCAAGGATAACGAATCCTGAACCGTATTGATCCTTTTTGAAATCAACTGTAATAGCGTTTTGAGACTGTAGGTAATTCTCAATTTTTTCATCATAAAGAACATCTATATCCTTTTCTTTTATTGTGTACTTTTCATTCTCTTCCAGTTCATCCAGAACCAGCCCCAATCTGGGACCGCCTCAACCAAAGCCGTTAAAGCTTACCCTCAAAGCAGGATTTTTAAAACCTGAATCCTTCATGAGTTCAACAAGCTCTTTCTGAGCAACATCTGTTATCTCTATAGACACGATCATCCCTCTCAATGTTACTTTAATCTTAAAGACTTTAATAAAATAATAAAATACTTGACAACCGTCAACTAATTTTTTATATTTTATCTGTAAATGATAGTTATTATTAACATTATTTGACAATAAAATTATTATAAAACATATTGCACTAGTGATTTCATTATAAAAAGAGATGGAGGGGCCATGGAGCATTACAATCTGTTAGTCATTGGCGGAGACGGAGCCGGAATGGGAGCAGCGTCACAGGCACGACGAATGAAGAAGGATATATCCATAGCTGTATTTGAAATGGGTGAATTTGTCTCCTATGCGGCCTGCGGAATGCCCTACTATATTGCAGGTGATGTAAAAGACTACAATGAACTCATTGCAATTAACGTCAACGAGTTCATTGAGAAAAGAAATATCCATATAAAAATCAATCACAGAGTAACATCTGTGGATTTTGAAGCAAAGAGTGTCACTGTTACTCATAACGGGAAAACTCAGGAATATACCTATGACAAGCTGGTCATCGCAACAGGAGCATCAGCCCTGCTTCCTCCCATTAAAGGAATAGAGACACCGGCAACATTCGTGCTTCGTACCCTCCGGCACGGCCTGGACATTAAAGAAGCCGTCAACACCGGCAAGGTAAAAAAGGTAATTCTTGTTGGCGGAGGATTCATCAGCATTGAACTCGCCGAGAGTTTTTTAAAGAAAAATATTGAAGTTGTCCTGCTTGAAAAAGAAGAAACCGTTGCGTCTCTTTTTTCTCCTGAAATCCGGCAGATGGTAATGGACAAATTCGCAGAGAAAAATATAAAAATAGTCACAGGTGTAAATATAAACGAGATTTCCTATGACGGGAGTAACGTGACTGCCATTTCTGACAAGGGAAATTTCGAGGGACAGATGCTGATTGTTTCCACAGGAGTAAGACCATCAACTGAATTTTTAAAAGATACAGACCTTGCGATGATCGCCAACGGTGCAATTATAATTGATGATAAGAGCATGACTAATATTCCTGATGTATTTGCAGCAGGCGACTGCGCAACAGTGACAAATCTCATAACCGGAGAACCAGACTACATACCCATGGCGACAACAGCCAACAAACAGGGCCGTGTTGCAGGACTCCAGGTAGCCGGAGTAACCGCAGAATCTTTTAAGGGGGCCTTAGGCAGCCAGTTCCTACGGGTCTGTGATCTTCAGGTTGGAAAAACAGGATTCAACAGTAGAGATGCAGAAAAACACGGAATCAACACCTATGACGGCACCATTGAGTGGAGAAGTAAACCGGGGTACTGCCCGGGCAACACCATGGTCAAAGTAAAACTGACAGTAAATGCAGATACAGGAGTAATAATAGGCGGAGAAATAGGCGGTTTTGACGGAGCTGTACTGAGAATAAACACACTGGCAACAGCAATTACGTCAAAAATGAAACTGGAAGACCTTGCATATCTTGATACAGGTTATGCTCCGCCGTTTTCAACAGTATGGGATCCTGTTGTAGCGGCAGCACAGAGTTTACTCAAAAGGGAAATAACAAATTAGGATTCATTTGCTATTATTTTCGAAGGAGCCTGCCCCTGTATAACTTTGGCGTCAGGAGGAACACTTGTTGTGATCCAGACATTTCCTCCGATTTCGGCTCCCCTGCCCAGGGTAACTCTGCCCAGGACTGTGGCGCCGGAGTATATAATAACATCGTCTTCAACGATGGGATGTCGTGCAATATCCTTAATGGGGTTTCCCTCTTTGTCCAGAGGAAAGCTTTTCGCTCCCAAAGTTACTCCCTGATATATCCTTACATTTCTTCCTATAACGCAGGTTTCTCCAATTACAGTTCCGGTACCGTGATCAATGAAGAAGAAGTCGCCGATTTGCGCTCCCGGATGTATATCAATTCCTGTCTTAGAGTGAGCCATTTCAGAAATAATTCTCGGAATGATTGGAATATCCAGCAGATATAACTCATGGGCAATCCTGTGATAGGTCATTGCAAGCATACTGGGATAACAGAAGATAGTTTCTGCGATACCCTTTGCTGCAGGGTCTCCGATATATGCGGCTTTGGCATCAAGGGCGAGCATTCTCCGGATTTCGGGAAGTTTTTCTATAAAGCGCACAGCCAGACCTTTGGCACGACGCTCACAGTCAAGACAATCGTCATTGCTTTCCTTAGAGCAGGTGAAGCAGAAACCTCTCTTTATCTGCTCGGACATCCACCTGTATATTCTTTCAAGTTTGGCGCCGGTATAATACTCTACTGTTCCCCGATGAATTTCTGAATTTCTAAAATATCCCGGAAAGAGAATAGACCGGATAAGCTCCATTGTCTCGGTAAGATCATCAATAGAGGGCATCGCCACATCATGTCTGGAGATATGAAAGACATCTCCGTAGAGCTCCTGATCAGACAGATCTGTTACTATCTTGTCAAATTTTTCACCAAAAAAAGGATCGGTAAAATTCTGTTTTATATCCTTCATTTAATATCTCCATTGCAGATGAATATATTGATACCTCTAGCATGATTATTTTTTTCATATTTATTTCAAGAGTTTTATTTTTATCTGAATATTATACTTCAGCCGTCAATCTTCGGAGGCAGTTTATTCATCAGTTACTATAAAACACACTGATCTGCATGGACTATATATGAATATGGCAGCCCGCCGGCCGGGCTGCCGTATTAAAACTATATTCCCAGAGTCTTTCTATCTGTGAAATTATTCTGTGTGCCGTAGGGATCTTTGAATTCCTGATCCGGTTTGAAATTAAGTTTTTTCTTTCCCCGGCCGTTAAGATACTTTTTCAGATTTAGCTTAATTTTTTCAGGAACATCAACTCCTGATTTAACAAGGATCTGTCGAAGCAGACTCTCTGATTTGTTTGAATAAGCCAGTGAATCCGCCAGTATTCTTGCAGCCTCTGTGGAGTTATGAAATCCCATCGAATTTTCTGCACCAACAAAATTCAGCCGGATATAGCCCTCCATATAGCTCTTCTTTGCCGTATCATAGAGTTTTTTGTCTATCTTCTTCTGTTTCTGGGTATAATGAACCTTTTCAAAAAGCTTTGCAGCAGTTGCGCTTGCATACCCGGCACGGTTCATCAATGAAAGAGTTCTCTCCTGGATGGTGAATACCTGTTTTTTCAGCCAGTCTGCAGCCTCGGTATGACATTGTGCGCATGCTTCAAAATTCATCTTAACCGGGCTTGTTACATCATGTGTGGAGATTTTATAGGAGCCCGATCTCTTATAAGGCATGTGACAATCAGGACAGGCCAGTCCTGCATTATAATGAGTACTGCTCTTTGTAAACATCTCAAATTCTGGATGACGGATAAAAGGCATATCAAATCCGGTTACCTTCTGTTTCCATTCAATCCTCTTGTAGTCTTTCAGTAAATCCTTAACAATTAACTCTATAGAAATATCTCCCCACTTGGCTCCGGTCCATGGAAGAGTTATATCACCTGCGACCTTTTTATCTTTTTTCCTTGGAACAAAGTATGTAACGTGACATTGTGCGCATGTGAGCATCCGTTTCTCCTGCCGTGTGAATTTTTTCTTTCCTATTGCGGCAAGACCATTTTCAAGATGCGCCTTATTGATCCTCAATCCCATATCTGAAGGATTATGGCAATCTATACATGCGGGACCAAGTTCCCGGAGTTTCTCCGGATACATATCGAGGGCAT
>CAYNFB010000263.1:0-5408 GCA_964396355.1 uncultured Leptospirales bacterium
ACAGTCTCATTCGATACAGAGACAGATTCTCTCTCTCCCGTTGATGCAGATCTCGTGGGAATGTCTTTTTCCACTAGAACCGGCACGGGATGGTTTCTCCCCCTCCAGAGCAGAGGCCTTTTCAGTGAGGCATATCCGGAGCGGGAAATGTCACTAAAAAAAATAATTCCTCTTCTGGAGGATGAGAATATTAAAAAAATAGGCCAGAATATTAAGTACGATTTGATTGTTCTCAATACGGCTGGCATAAAGCTCAGGGGAATAGTTTTCGACACAATGATTGCATCATACCTTCTCAACACTTCAGAGAGACGCCATAATATGGACGACATGGCCCTGCGCTATCTCAACTACAAGACCATCAGCTTCAAGGAGCTTACAGGAACCGGCAAGAATGCAGTGCCTATAACAGATGTCCCCCTTGACAGACTCTCTGAGTACGCAACAGAGGATGCAGACATAACCCTTCGCCTCTACGAAATTTTCAAACCCAAAATAGAAGAGCAGGAGCTTTCTGAACTCTTCTATACAATAGAGATGCCGCTTCTTGAAGTGCTTGCAGACATGGAGATTGCAGGTGTAGGCATTGACCGGAATCACTTCAGCAAAATGCATGAAAATACACGGGTAATGCTTGATGATGTAGAGAAGAAAATTTATGATGAAGCCGGGCAGCAGTTCAACATAAACTCAACGAAGGAGCTCTCGGTAATACTATTTGAAAAACTGGGACTGAAACCGGTAAAGAAAACCAAGACCGGATTTTCTACGGACATCCATGTTCTCGAAGCACTTCAGGGACAGCATGAAATAATCAGTCATCTGATTTCATACAGAACTCTTTCAAAGCTTCAGAGTACCTACATCGATGCTCTGCCTAAACTTATAAGCCCCTCAACAGGAAGAATTCACACATCCTACAATCAGACAGTGGTTGCTACAGGCAGACTCTCATCATCGGATCCGAACCTGCAGAATATTCCAATCAGGGATGAGCTGGGCAAGAAAATACGAAAGGGCTTCATCGCAGAAAAAAACTGTGTTATAATATCTGCCGACTATTCCCAGATAGAACTCCGTCTTGCAGCGCACTATTCAAATGATGAAAATATGCGCAGAGCTTTTCTCGAGGGGATAGACATTCACAGCATGACCGCCTCCTCTGTATTCAGCACAGAAATCGATAAGATAGAACCGGACATGAGAAGACAGGCGAAGGTCATAAACTTTGCGACAATATACGGAGTTTCTCCCTACGGGCTTTCCCGGCAGGCTGAGATAGGAATCAAAGAGGCTGCGGTATTTATAGAAAAATACTTTGAGACCTATCCCGGCTTCAGAAACTATATAGACGAAACCGTCGCCTTTGCAAAGGAACACGGATACGTAAAGACCCTTCTCGGGAGAAAAAGGCCTGTCCCGGAGATAGACTCAGCCACATCTTTCAGACGTGAAGGTGCTGAGCGAATAGCTATAAACACTCCTATCCAGGGAACTTCTGCTGATATGATAAAGATTGCAATGATAAACATTCACCGGGAACTAAAAGAAAGACAGATGAAATCAAAGATGATAATGCAGGTGCATGATGAACTGGTCTTTGAAGTTCCCGAAGAGGAGGAAGAGGAACTGCGGGGCCTGATCAAAGACAAAATGGAGAGTGCTCTTCCCCTTTCAGTGCCTGTTGTCGTGGACATAGGAACAGGCAAAAACTGGGAAGAGGCCCATTAAAGATTACTTCTTCCAGGCGTAAAGCACCATGCTCTTGGGGTAGAAGTAATTGAAAAACTTTTCCATTTTTCTCATGAAGTCAGAGTAGAGTCCCAGGTGGAGAAATTTATGATAGGCCTTTGTAATTGGATGATCTCCGTTATGAAGGCCCACAACATTTCTTATTATCCACCACACTGAATGAAATGAATGTTTAAAACCAACAGAATATATCTCCAGACCGTTACTGCGCATAACCTCAGCCAGTTCTTTCGGACGAATTTTTCTCACGTGCCCGCCGGGAGAAGTGAAATACTCATAAGACAGCGCATCGTATATATATTCCGTAAAAATAGTAGGAAAGGTTATTGCTATGCGGCCCCCTGTTTTGAGCACCCTTGAAAGATCAGCACAGGTCTGATTCACATCATCGACGTGCTCAATTACCTCTGAGCAGATTATGCGATCAAAGGTCTCATCCTTAAAAGGCAGATTCAGCGCATCACCGATATTAACCATGAATCTGCTGTCCCCGGGAGCCTCTCCGCTCTCCTTAAGCTTATTCATGGTATATCTTGTTTTTTGGAGCGATTCTACATCAAGATCCATGCAGAAGACAGAGGCTCCTTTCTTGGCATACTGGAGAGAATGCCTTCCCAGACCGCATCCCGCATCCAGATTTACCTGACCTTCTTTAACTGCCAGTGTATCAAAATCAACTGTAAGCATTTATGACCTCCTCATATACATCAACCATTTCCTTCGCGGCGTTCTCCCACGTGAAGACCTCGAGTATTCTTTCTCTTCCGGCCTTACCCATTTTCTCTCTCATGTCAGGATTATCCATGAAAAAGTCTATAGCATCTGCAAGGGCCTGAGGGTCTCTGGGCTCAACAATATATCCTGTTTTCATGTGTTCCCCAACGACTTCGGGAAGTGCGCCGCCGGTAGATGAAATCAGCGGAAGCTCGCAGGCCATGGCCTCTGCTGCGGGAAATCCGAATCCCTCATAAAGTGAAGGAGTTACAGCAACCTGATGCTCAGAGTAAAGCTCAATGAGTTTATCTCCGGGAACCTTCCCGGTAAAATGTATTCTTTCTTTTAAACCGAAGTTTTCGATCCACTTTGTCACATGTTCCCTGTTGGGCGCCCCTCCGTCAACAACCGTGAGATTCACCTTATTCTTTGTAAGGGTCAGAGCCTTGAGCAGGTATACTACACCCTTCTTTCTGTCCTCAACATTTCCCACAAATATGAGACTGTTTTCCTTCTTCTTAATACCCTTGATCGGGCGGAATATCGAAGTATCCAGCCCGTTATAGACAACACTCATATTCTCAGGCTTAACTCCGAATGCCTTTGTTATCTCCTTTGCCGAATCATGTGAAACAGTAAGGATATGATCCATTCTTCTTGAAACAAAACCCTGCATAATGAGCGGATAATAGAGAACCCTTTTTATCTTAAGCAGAAAGTCCGACGGATACTCAAACCAGGTGGACCGGTCGATCGAGAGCGGGTGATGTATTGTGGACATAAAGGGTATGCCCAGATTTTTTATCAGCAGAAATCCGTAACCCAGATTCTGGTTGTCGTGAATTATATCAAATTTATATTTCTTGGTCAGTTCCTTCAGTTTTGCAAAAGCCCTGAATGAAAAAGTCTCAATTTCAGGAAAAATTCCGAACTTCGAGGCCAGGAATTCATAGAAATTAAGCGGCTGAAAAGTTGCAAAGGGCTTATGGGGCTTTATATAGTCCTTCTTTATATTAAAATAGTTATGATTACTCACATGGTGGATAGTCACTCCATCCATTGCAGGGAAGTATGGAGGCCCCTGTATAACGTGGACCTCATGTCCAAGTTTAACAAGTTCCCTGGCTATATACATAGTATATATTCCCTGTCCTCCGCAGTAGGGATTACCCCTGTAGGTAAGAAGACAAATCCTCATTTTTTACTCCTGTATTGCTCTATCACATCTTTATAAACATCAAGTGTATTCTTTGCTGCAACGGGCCAGGAGAAATTTTCAACTGCCCTCAACCGTCCTCTCTCACCCATGGCGTCACGAAGTTCTCTGTCAGCGAGAAGTTTTATCACCGCATCCTTTATAGCCGCGGGATCTCTCGGCGGAACAAGTATGCCGCATTCATTCGACATAACCTCCTTCAGTGCTCCCGAAGTTGTTGAAACAACAGGAGTCTTGCAGGACATGGCCTCCACTGCAGGGAGTCCGAATCCCTCAAAGAGAGAAGACATGACGAGAATTGTCTTTCTGCTGTAAAGACTCACCAGAGTGTCATAATCCACCTTGCCGGTAAAACTCACTCTGTTCTCCAGTCCGAACCTCTTTATGTGGCCTGCTGCAGTAAATTTTTTAGGAGGTCCGTCATCCACAATAGTAAGGGTGACCTCATCAGGAAGCATTGTCATGGCCTCGAGAAGATATATCAGCCCCTTCTTGTGATCCTCAGTATTTCCTACAAAGAGAAGAGCATTCTCCTCTCTGTCTTCACCGGTATTCTGAAAAAGATTTACATCCATGCCGTTATAGACAACAGAGACTTTTTCAGGATTCACTTTAAAGGCTTTAACCAGCTCACCGATCCCCTCGGTAAAAGAGGTGACCACCCTGTCAATTCTCCGGATTACAAACTGCTGCATATTCAGAGGATAAAAGAGAATGGTTGTGACCTTATCCCACATCTTTCTGTCCATCATAAGATCGGCATCCCTGTCCTTGGTAAGAGGATGGTGAACAGTTGTAATTATAGGCATTCCATATCCCTTCATAGGAACGGTAGCCCAGCCCAGGGACTGGATATCGTGAATGATATCATATCTCTTATTTTTCAGTATTTTCCTCAGAGCAAAGAAAGACCTGAAGCTGAAGGTCTCCATTTCAGGAAAAGTATGCAGCCGGGTGAGCAGATAATCAACGAAGTTCCAGGGGGAGAAGATTCTCTTCAGATTTTCCGGAGGAATTTGCTCAGTCCTGACAGACCAGAGATTGAGATTTTCAATTTTGTAAACAGTAGCCCATTCTTCAAGAGGATCAGGGTAAGGAGGTCCGACCATAACGTCTACTTCAACACCAAGTTCGGCCAGTTCCTTCGACAGATTATATATGTATATACCCTGTCCCCCGCAATAGGGATTACCCCTGTAACCAAGTATTAGAACTTTCATTAAGTCTGTTCTAAACTATTTATTATCTACAGGAAGAGTCGATCTGGTTGTTATGATTGCCATACCGACCCAGAATACTGCCCCGAGAACTACCAGTGAAATTACGAGTGCAGGAATAGCCAGTGCCCAGAAATTTTTCAGGTAAACACCGTATACCAGCATAGCAGCAAGAGCCAGCATTGAAACACAGAGCAGGAAAGCCTTAATCTTGGAATTATCTTTTTTTTCAACAATCTCAGGCATTGGAGGTACCACCTTTATAGTCAGAATTGTCCACCCGATCCAGAATCCTGTGCCTATTACAAATAAACTGATTACAGTAAGCGGCAGGGCTGCTGCAAAATAGGTGAAGTTATTTAGTTCTTTCAGATCTGTATTTGAAAATATTGAAAAATTTTCATAATTCAGATAGAACAGGGAATAAAGAGAAAGGGTAAACAAAGCTGCTGAAATCAGCACGGCCATATAGCCCCAGATCTTTGCTCTTGGCATAATTTAGCCCCATT
>CAYNFB010000264.1:0-5382 GCA_964396355.1 uncultured Leptospirales bacterium
GCCAGCGCCTTTCCTTTCTCAACGGCAACGGGCAGTTTATCCAGAGGCATGATGGTTCCTATATACTCGAAGCCCCCTCCCTTGTCAGTGTCGGCAAATGCGGTAATTATTTTATTGGGAACCTCAAGGAGCTCCGGCTTCATGCTGAAAGGAATTGGCATAAAACCGGATTCCTTTGTGTCATACATCCCCCTGAGAGATTCACGTATGACCTTTTTCTTCGCCTTCATTTCAAAATCCGAGTTTGCTGTTATGTGAATTTTAATCGCCTGTTTTCCTGCAAGCCAGACCTTTTCGGTTGATACAGTATTGCTGATCAGATCCTCGACCATACCGGTGGCAGTGAGTCGTTTTACAGTCTCGATAACATCATCAATGCTCCGCGTAAGATAAAGCATCACATCATTGAGCAGAGGCTTGGGAAAGAGTTTAATTGCAACTTTAGTTATTATTCCTGTCGTGCCGTTCCAGCCCAGGAAGAGTCCTGCAAGATCAGGCAGAGGGGCTCTTGAAAACCATGAATCGACAATTGAGCATGACCCGGTTTTGATTATCTCACCGGTTGGAAGAACAACCTCAAGACCTGTAACCATCTCGGAGTGGAATCCTCCTTCACTCTGGGAGAGATGACCCGATCCGTGAATAGAAACATTACCTGCGATAGTTGCTCCAGG
The DNA here is from genome assembly GCA_964396355.1 of uncultured Leptospirales bacterium. Lineage (GTDB taxonomy): Bacteria > Spirochaetota > UBA4802 > UBA4802 > UBA5550 > CAYNFB01. The sequence continues at coordinate 675 of CAYNFB010000264.1, forward strand.
GGGAGAATCCGGCATGGAGTGCTTCAGGGAGGGATGATTTTTATTCAGATAAGACTGTAATTTGCCCTGGCCCGTACCGCATTCCACTAACGCATAGCGGCTGCTTTCATTTACTTCGATTATTTTGTTCATTCTCTTTGTATCAATGACTATCCCTCCATTGAGGGGAATAGTGAGGCCGGAAAGAACCAGTCCGCCTCCCATGGGCACAAGAGGAATTTTCTCTTCATTGGCCAGCAGTACGATTTTGCTGATCTCTTCGGGCGAACCGGGCATTATAATGAAATCCGGTTCATGAGGAGTCTGGAGCCCCTGATCTCTTGAGTAAATGAACTTATCCTCTGCTGAATTTGAAACGTAGGACTCTCCGACAATTTCTGCAAGCTTCTTATAAATTATATCCATAGTATTTACCGTCCTATTCTCCCAGTGCCTGAAGGCAGAGATCCGATATCAGCACAGGAATTATTCCCGCCTTCATGAGCCCGGGCATGAGTGTAAAGAAACAGAGCGGGCAGCTGAACACGCAGTGAGTTGCGCCGTTTATTTTCATATCCTGAATATTTTTTTCCTGATTGCCTTCCATGAGATCAAAACGCTGCTGCATCTCAAGAGCCGCGCCGCAGCACAGAGCATTGTCTCTGTCGTATTCACGCTTAACTCTTTCAACACCGATGATTTCAAAAATATCGTCAATAAAGTGATCTGTTTCAGGAGTAAGACGGGAGGCACAGCTTCTCTGGAATGCTGCTTTAATATTTAGAGGCTTTACATTATTTTTAAGCTCTGTCATGCGCCGGTGAATAAACTCAAAAAAATGAACCGGTTTAAAGGGCACATCAATATTAAATATCTCAGACCACTTCGTATATGCGGTGTAGCATTCATCGTGATAGCAGATCAGCTCCTTCGAGTTATGATCTTTAAGATAATTTTCCATAATCGTATCTATGACCTTAGGGATCCGTTCTCTTGAAGCTGAATTGCGAGCAAAGTGAACGTACATCAGATTGCAGAATGTATCCATACTTGCAAATGTAGCTACATTTTCAAAAAGGCTGCCTCTTATGGTTCCTGCGAGCATGGGGAAGTTGCACATATTCATGATTGTTTTGTTTTCACCTCCGCCGGTTAAGGCAGGCGCATCACCGGTTGGTATAATTATCTCCACCATGGCATCTTCAACAGGAATGGGCACGGGATGAACGCCGAACTTTTCCTGAAGTTCAACAATGTGATAAAAGGGATGATTCCCGTGAGGGCAGTACTCCTCGCATCCGCAGCAGGTCACACAGCCCTTTAATATTGAAGAGTTTTCTCCCCTCCTGAGTTTTTCATGCTCGACTTTTGCCTCATCAATTGTAAAGTCCATGTACTGGCATTTCATTATACAATCAAGAGTCTCGCATTGCCCGCAAATTGCCGTGTTCAGAATCTGGTTACTCATATCTACCTCAACAATTATTAAAGTGGTTTAATTCAAAACTTTCTCTTTCATCAGTATTTCTTTCAGAGCATTAAAAGCCGGCGATCCCTCAGGCATATCAAGAGCGGAAAGCCCGAGAGCGTCCCGTTCTGTTATAATAGCATCAGGAGGGATTGAACCGTAAAAGCTCAGGCCGGATTCCAGAATTACATTAATCAGATCATCCCGTTCACTGTCGATTCTGTTGAAAATCACGCCTGTCTTCTCCGGATTCATTTCAGGGCTCTCCTCTATTGCCTGTAACGCCAGAACTGCAGTTTTAACCCCTCTCATGGAATTATCTGTGAGAATAATGGGATACTGCACAGCTTTGGTTACCTGCCTGTTTATCTGTTCAATGCCTGCTTCCGCATCGATTACGATGATGTCAAAATTTTCTGATATTTCTTCAATAGTATCCCGGAGAAGGCTGTTAACCGGGCAATAGCATCCGATGGTATTTGTTCTTCCCATGGCAAGAAGAGAATATCCTTTCTCCTCCTGAAGGGCGGATAGAAGGAGGTAATCTATAATATCAGAAAGATGCTCCTTCTCCTCACGGGAACCGGAAATTTTTGCTTCCCGTATAATTTCTTCACGGGCCTGGCCGATAGTTTTATTAACCTCGATGCCAAGAGCAGTCACCAGCCCCATGGCAGGATCCGCATCAATCAGAAGTACTTTCTTTTTCATAGACGCTGCAATTTTTCCGGTCAAAGCCGACAGAATCGATTTGCCGGAACCGCCTTTGCCCAGATATGCAATAACAACTGAATCAGACATGACTCCTCCTCTTCTCTTTCTTTTTTACAGCTATTTGTTTGAGTGTATCGCAGTAGACCTTCTCGCTGCAGCTTGAGCAGTCCAGATCCTCACAGCTTATAACGCCGTCCTCGATCCATCTCTGTTTTCTGTTGCTTCTTGAAAGAACCTCTGCTGCTGTGCTTATTTCGTGGAATTCATTGATAATATCATCATGGGCAATCAGTACAATTTCAACTGAAACTGCTCCCCGGCTCATATATCGTTCGGCAACGGCTTCTCCAATTGCCCGAAGAGTAATATTTTTTTTCATGAGTTCCCGGTTAATACGTATCCAGATTTTATTCTGCTGGGACCGTGTCATCAGACCGGGAATTACCTTAGTCAGATTTTTTAAACGATAGAGATCACTATCATAGGGATCTACAGAATCATCAATCTCGATAAAGACCAGCTGCATGAATGAAACTCTTTCCTTCTCTAAATCTTTCAGTGAATTATTTATTATCAGCGACCTGTTTTTTACCAGCCCCGGTTTTCTGGTCCAGAAAAGGCGGTTAACAGAATGAGTGTCGGGACTCCCAAGTTCGAGTGCCGTGTCCTCACCCAGAACAACGTAGTCTCTTGAGGGACATTCTTTTTTATAATCGATTAAATTCAGCAGTTCCGTATTTCCAAATTTAAATACTTCAAATTTATTCTTATTCTCCTCTATGATATCAAGTGCCGACTCAATGAGAAGAGTATGATCTTCAATATACTTTCCTGTTTCCAAAATTAAATCCCCCCACCTTATTCTTCCTCTGCGGCCATGAGGGCTGCTCCATAGGCTGCAGTTATACGGCAGTCTTCGGGAAGAGAGATTATCTGCGAACCTGATTCTCTGGTGAATATTTCGCAAAATGCATCTATCTGTGCAACTCCGCCTGTAAGAGCAACAGGACCGGTTATGCCCATTATTCCCATCATGGTGATAATCTTTGAAACGCGAGAGGAGATGAGCCCGTGAAGAATATCCTCTCTTCTCTCTCCCCGGTTTACCATTGTGACAAGCTCACTTTCTGCAAAAACAGCGCAGTTGTTCGTCATCACAACAGGAGTCTCTGATCTGTAAATTTCCGCCGAGAGCTCGCCAAAGGACAGGCCCAGAGCACCGGTGACTGTCTCAAGAAACTTTCCGCTTCCGGCTGCACATTTTTCATTTTCAAGAGAATCAATGAGAGTTCCATTACTTCCGATCTCAGCGATGGTGATGAATAAACCGCCCACATCAATCACAGTCCGCAGGGAAGAATCCCACTGACCGGCAGCTCTTGCAAGACAGCGTGCCGTGCTGTATTGATTGCTCTTCTTCCTTACAAACTGGCTTCCAAATCCGGTTGCTCCATTCTTTCGTACTTTGGAGTGTTTAATCCCTGCATGAGAAAAGAGATCCTCACCCGCATCCCTGATTGATTTTGCAAGATCTCTTCCGGGATTAAAAATCCTGAAAGAATCAATTATCCCGTCATTGACCAGACAAATTTTTACAAATCTTGTCCCGATGTCATAGCCCAGCGAATACATCAGTTGAGCCGATCCTGTTCAGCCGCGGCAAGTGCTGCACCGATTGCCCCAATGAGCTGAGGGTCAAATTTCAGATTTCTGAATTTCACAGATATCATTTTTTCAAGTGCTGAAACAACTCCGGAATTTTTTGAAACTCCGCCTGTAATGCAGAAGTTTTCGACCATGGAGAGTGAGCTCATCATGTTGAATACGCGACGGGCAACGGCATTATTTATCGACCAGGCAATATCCTTTATCTTCCTGTTATTATAGATATGATGGAGTACATCCTGTTCCATGAAAATACTGCATTTGGCCGATATGCTTAAGCGTCCACGTGATTTCAGAGACAGCGGCCCGATCTCATCGAGCTCAACTCCGATAATGTCTGCAAGCAGTTCAATACATCTCCCCGTACCGGCAGCGCATTTGTCATTCATGGTAAAATCTTTTACCATGCCGTTCTCATCAAGAGATATAACCTTGCAGTCCTGGCCTCCTATATCGATGACCGATCTTATTGAACTGTCGCACCAGAAAGCCCCCCTGCCGTGACAGGATATCTCGCTCACATTCATATCTGAAAATGGTATGTCGAAACGGCCGTAGCCCGTGGTGCAGCAAAAATCGATATCATCTTCCTTCAGACAAACCTCCTGAAGAACCGAGTTAAACACAGCCCCGGCAGACTCGGAAGATGTTGCCTTCACTTTGGCACAATCAGCAGCAATAATCTGACCATCCCTCATCAGCACGGCCTTTGCGGTTAATGATCCGATATCGATTCCGGCTGTTATCACTTCAAATTTTTCCTGTTTCTCACTTCCTCAAGAAATGCCTGAATCCGTGTCCTGTACTGTCCCTGAGAATTATCCCCGCTTTTTTTATTTCTTCAATTTTCCATTGAATATCCTTATTGTTTTCTTCCTCTTC
>CAYNFB010000265.1:0-5375 GCA_964396355.1 uncultured Leptospirales bacterium
GCTTTTCTCACAACTTCATACAACAATATGCTCGATGTCGGAGTCACCGCAGTTGCGAACAACACGTTAAGTAGAAAACTACTCGGAAATATATTTGACACTATCCTTCTCTCCATAGGTGCTGAAATCAGTGAAGGTGAAGGATCAAGGATTCGTATAAAACTCAATGATGTAAGAGCCGTATTTCACAGACCGCACCCAAAGAACGAAACTGATAAAGGTGCAGTGGCATCGATGAAACGATTTTTAGAAAATGCAGGTATAAAACCATGATGGAATACAAGAAATATATAGGAATTGTAAATTATGATTCAGATGCAAAAATATTTCATGGAGATGTAGTAAACACAAAAGACGTGATTACATTCCAGGGAACATCTGTAAAAGAAATTGAGAAAGCATTTAAAGATTCTATTGATGATTATTTAAAATGGTGTAAAGAGGAAGGCGCAAGCCCGGAAAACCATATTCAGGGAAATTCAATTTGAGAATTTCTCCGGAACTTCATAGGGAAATTGCAATAGCTTCAACAAAAATGAATCTGTCATTGAATAAATTTGTAGAAAAAGCAATTATCGATGAATTATCTAATGTAGAGTAACACTCTTCATGGCAATGAATTCAAAGGAAGCTGTTAAGGCCATCAATGAATCGAGAAATCAGTATCTGAACAGAAACTAAAAATAATTTGACGATTTTTCCTGGATTGAATAATACAGTTATAATTTCAGCATCCTTAAGTCGCAGGCATGTCAGTAATTCAGCCTCAGGGTCTCTTTTCTGAATACTCCGGCAAAGCTCAGTGCCAGTGCCCCGACGGCACTTCCTGGCATTCCGGCTAATAATAATCTCAGGGAATTCTTTTAAACAATGCGAAAGTCAATTATTTGTAAAACTCTGCTTGTTTCAATATTCATATTCATTATGAACCTGACTTCTGCCTATGCAGTGAATTCGTCGTTTCTTGAAACTGACAACGGTCAAAACAGCTATAATCTATCGTCATATTCTTTGTTCTTGCTGGATGAAACAGCCTCTCTGGGGCTTGATGATATACTTTCGGGTGAAGTGCAGAAGAGATTTAAACCCTCCGGCAGAAAATCACTTAACTTCGGTGTTGTGCCGGATTATGCATGCTGGGTAAAGTTTACCATTTTTAATCCCTCACCGAAGGATCAGGAGTTCGTCCTTGAGCTTGGAACTGCAACTATAAATTCAGCTGCACTTTACGTCCCGAATCACCAGGGGAAATATATAGAAAAAACAGCAGGCGATATGCATCCGCTGAGCACGAGGGATTATTTCCATCGCCACAGCAATTTTGCAATACAATTGGGCTCCGGTGAAATGAAGACTGTATATCTGCGGTTAAAAACAGAGGCAATCCTTGAAAGCTCGCTCCACCTCCATACAAAAAAAGCTTTTATCGACAGACTGCCTGTAGAATATATGCTGCTTGGATTCTTCTATGCGGCATTCCTCGTTGCTATTATATATAATCTGTTTCTCTATCTTTCTCTCCGTGATGTCAATTATCTTCTATACGTCCTCTATGCTTCATCATTTCTATGCATATGGCTGTTCATAGACGGACTGGGACAGCAGTTTTTCTGGCCGTATCAACCCTGGCAGCAGGTTTGGGGAACACGCATCGCAAACACTGTAACATGCTTTTTCATGGTTCTCTTTGCCTCTTCATTTTTCAACTGCCGTAAAAATGCGCCACGGCTATTTAAAATTTTCATTGCTATTGCTGCACTCTGTTTTTTTAATACTATAATGGTCAGCATATTCCCTCTGGCGGAATATAAGGCGCCGGTGAGAATTGCATGGCTTCTGGCTATCCCGGCAATAATATTTACTGCTGCATTATTTTTTAAAAGAGGATTCAAGCGTGCCAGATATTTTCTCGTTGCCTGGCTCTTCGTGCTGGCAGGAGCGGCAGTTTTCTTTCTTGAGATGTACCTCGGTGTATTTGCAAATTCATTTCTCACGAGATACTCATGGCGCATCGCATCTGTCTTTGAGATTATTCTGCTCAGTCTAGCCCTTGCTGACCGGATCAACGAGCTCAACGAACAGAAAGAAGAGGCTCTGGATCTTGCTTTGGCTGCTGAAACCCGGCTTAAGGAAGGGCTTGAAGAACAGGTTGATATGCGTACAAGTGAACTGAGGAAAGCTCTGGCGGAGGTTAAAACTCTGGGAGGCATGCTTCCTATATGTGCTTCCTGCAAGAAAATTCGTGATGATGAGGGCTACTGGAATCAGATTGAGTCATATATAGAAGAACACTCCGATGCTGAATTTACCCACGGCCTTTGTCCCGACTGCCTTGAAAAGATGTACGGGGCGGATGAGTGGTATATTAAATTGAAAAATAAAAATGAAAACGGCTGAGACTTCTGTCTGACAGGGATTGAGATTGATGAGTGAAACAAGCCGATTGATGCTGAAAAAACCTGATATGAATGATCTTTCCAGATACTTCGAGATAAACAGCTGTCCCCAAAACAATATGTTCAATCCGTCCGGGCCTGTGAAGGACATTGATACTGCAAAGGAGAGGCTTCAGAAAATTGTCGAACACTGGAACCGATATGATTTCGGAGTCTGGAAAATAATACTGAAAGAGAACCGCCAAACAATTGGTTATGGAGGAATCAGCTATAAAGAATACGGCATGGAAGTAAAACTGAATTTAGGCTACCGGATTGACAGGGAGTACTGGAACAGAGGATATATATCAGAATTGGCAGAATTCTCTGTTCTCTATGCATTTTCTGTTTTAAATAAAAATGAAGTATTCGCTCTGGTAAGGCCCGGTCATCCTGCATCAATCAGAGTCCTTGAAAAATGCGGCATGATGAAGGCTGGTGTGCTGGATGATGTCCCTGGGCAGGAAAAGAGTCTGGTTTACCGGATCAGAAAAAACAGTCAGGCCAGGGCGGGCAGTATATAAAAAAAGGGCCATGCCGGCCCTTTCTATTTTATTGCTTATTTAATGCCTACCATACTTCGCTGTATGATGCATTATTGTAAATATCTTCCAGTCTGGTTTTATGCCTCTGCTCCATTTTTGAAAGTTCAATAAAAACATTCTTCTGCTCATCTTCAATACTTGCATCGGCAAATTTCTGATACATTTCCATTGCCTCCTGTTCCTTCTTCATCGCAAGCACCAGAGCATCAGTATACTTCATCTCTGTTGAAAGCTCAGGCAGTGGAAGAGATTCTGTTATTTTATAGTCTTTAGTTTCGTTAAACTTCATCGTCTTCAGATCATTTTTCAGGTATCCTTCAAGAAGCTGCTTATGCTTGAGCTCTTCTTCAGCAAGTTCATTGAAGGTGGATTTTAAGTTTGCATCTGATGTTTTGCCGGCAACATCCTTGTAAAACTCATAAGCTTCAACTTCATTACCCACTGCTATTGTTAAAATAGCTTTGTATTCTGAATTATTCATTGTTGACTCCTTTATAATTGATTTTTTTCATCAGCAGCTATTCTTTAATAACTTAATAATAACAACTGATTTCAACCTTTTAAACATTTATATTCTTTTAGCAAGAATAATATTGTTCTTGTTCTATAAAATTTACTAAGGATATCCTGTTTAATCCGTAGAGTTACCTGATAAAAATCCAGTCAGTCTCTGTACTGTGATTTTCAGAATAAACATGTCCGTCTGCTTCTATCTCTTTGAGCTTCTCCGGTACAGATATTCTGTTTATCAGAATCTGACGCACCATCTGTCCCCGGGCTTTCTTGGAATAGGTCCCCGAAGTCTTAAGCCCTGCGCCGGTCTTCTCTTTAAAATGGATGTTTATCATCTCATACTTCAGCTCAAACATGTCGATCATTTTAGAATATTCTCCTGAGGCAAGGTTTATAATTCTGCATCCTCTTTCAAGTGCAAGTGCGTCCCTGTTTATATATTCTGTTACCTTCTTTTTCCAGTAATCATAGAGATTCTTTTTCCCGTTAACGATAAGGGGCGTTTTCATCTCCAGACGGTAGGGGCATATCTCGTCGAAGGGGCGCAGCACTCCGTAGCAGCCTGATAAAATACGCAGGTGCTTCTCTGCGTGAAGCAGGGCATCCCTGCTCAGGCTGCCGGCATCGGCCTCCTTAAATACTGTGCCGCGGTAGGCGAACATAGCGCTGTTAGTAACGGAACTTCCTGTGTTGAATTTTACAATATTATCGCTGGTCTTTTCTGCTATCTTCATGCTTGTCTTCATCAGGCTGCTCAGCTCTCCGGTGCTGTAGCCTCTGAGCACTTTATTGATCTCCCTGGCCTCTTTGAGAAAGGCCGGCACACCATGAGGTATATCAGCTGGAGTCTGGTCAGTATGGGACATTTCTTTAGTCGGCGACAGCAGTATAATCATAGTCGTATCATTCCTGCGGGCATTAATATTTTATAATGCAGATTATATAAGTCCGGCCGGTAAAGTCAATCGAGATTAGTGTTGTCTCCTTCTCCTGCCTGCAAATGCTGAAAATAGTCAGCATTTTCTGCACTTTGTGAAGCAAAGGCAGCAGGCCGGAACAGGGCAGTTTCCCTGTAAAAAATCTGTCTATTTATTTTATCAGAACATCATAACCCATTTCAGTCAGTACAGACTTCACTTCCTTGAGCAGTTTGCTGTCTCTCCACTTCGGCTTCAGCACAAAACGGTAGAGCAGTATGTAGACTGCTAAAAATGGAACAGCAATTATAGCAAAGGGCACCAGATTATGCCATGTCTCAAAACCGAGAAATTCCATTACTGTATCTCCATAGAGGATGAAAATAAGGAATATGAGCCCTGTGAAAACGGATATTATAAGGTTAGTGAGTCTGCTCTGATATGAAACAGCCATATTTAATGTGTTTTCATTGATGTCCACATCGAAACCGGTGAACAAATTTTTCCTTCCCTGTACTGTGACTCCGCTGCCGTCATATTCCAGATCATTTTCTTCAGAACTGAAGCTGAATTTGGGCAGATCCTCTTTAAGTTTCTGAATGACATCGGCGATGACATTATTTGAACTCATAGTAAGTCTCCTCCTTGAATAGTTCTTCCTTGCTTTAATAGAGCATATAACGTCTGTTGTCAATATTACTTTGCATTGATGGTTGTGCGTAGAGATAAAATCTGTCTGTCATGGTTGATAAGTCTGGTGGTGAGCAGATTAGGAATAGATTGGAAGATCAGTTCGCTGTAACAGAAAGGGGGTTTTAAACAAACCGGGTATAACTAACGCCCTCTTTTTATTTTCTGATGTATGAGGTCTGTTCGTGCCCGGTATTTGTTCCACTCACAGGCATCTAAAACGCTGGTGATTTTACTCCTGGAGAAAACTTCGTCATTTTCAGATATAAGGTTAT
>CAYNFB010000266.1:0-5367 GCA_964396355.1 uncultured Leptospirales bacterium
TTCCTTTGTTACCAGGTATTTGATATCCAGCTCTTTGTAGAGAGCCTTTTCAAAATCTTTCGAGAAGTTATACTTCATTGCAATTATTCTGTCGGGCTCAAGTCCTCCCCGGCGGCACTGGGAAATGGATTCTTCTGTGGGAAGAACCCTTGCATATACTTTTCTCTCCGGGCTCTCCTTAAAGTAGTGAGCGTTATTCGAGCCGATTGTAAGCAGTACATTCCCCTCCTCATTTTCAAGGCTTTCTGCTGCCCCGGCATAGGTGCTGAAATTCAGAGTTCCTTCTATTTTAAGGGGCTTCCTGTCATATCTGATTACAGGGATATTCATGGTGAGTGAAACTGCATGAGCATTTTTTTTCACCTCTACGGAATAGGGGTGGCTGGCGTCTATTATCAGATTTATATTATATTCTCCGGTGAGTTCTTTCATCTTTTCATAATCGAGTTTACCCGCAAGTGCAGTCAGACCCTTTCTGCTGCCGAGGAGATCACGTCCGTATTCGGTTGTGGTTGTAGCAAGTACCTCGTGTCCTGATTCTGTCAGTTTCTCGGCGAGTTCCCGGGCGCTCTTTGTTCCTGCAATGAGCCATATCATGATTTTTTAGTCCTCCTGCAAGATCGAAATTGTTACGCCGTTTGCTTTAAGTTTTTCGGCAATCATCTTTCCCCGCCTGTTTGATGCAAGGTATGCAGAGGGGCCGCTTACCGAGGATACCCCCACTGCAGATTTTACAAAGTCTGATGACTCGAAGAGATCTTCAACCTCTGAAATTTCATCCGCTGTAAATATTATAAGCTTAGTACCCAGATTCCGGGCAGCTTCAACTATTGCAGGTTCATTTTTCTTCAGATCTATTGTGGCAATGCATTTTACTGCACGGGGGTCTATATTCAGTCTGTCCAGTTCACCGTAGAGAAATTTCAGTGTTTCTTCAGTGTCAGCGTCTTTCCGGCTGCCCATGCCGATGATGATGTTTGCTGGAATGAGTTTAACGCTGCATCCGGGCGAATCAATACGCCTCTTATTGGTTATAAATACAACTGCATCTGCAGATTTTCTGTCTGATACGTAACCCCGGGGAAACGTTACCGGAATGTCGCTCTCAATAGATACACTGCCGCCGTTGACCATGATCGATGTTACCTCTTTGCAGTCATCCATGCTGTCTATTATCAGTCCGTTTTGTTTTGCCAGCATATCCACTGCCGTGAGATCATTGACATCTGTAGCCGTTGTTATCACGGCCTGAGCGCCGGTCTTATCCGCAATGAGAAGAGCCGCATCATTCGCTCCTCCCAGATGTCCCGAGAGGAGGCTCACTGCAAATTTCCCTTTCTCGTCCATTACAAGAACTGCCGGGTCTTCTATTTTACTTTTAATCAGCGGGGCTATGGTCCGCACAACTATTCCGGCCGCCATTATAAAAACTATTACTTCGTATTTATAAAATATTCCAGCCGTGAACTCGCTGAATTTTTCTTCAATGTTCTGTGCCGTCCCGTCGTTTCGGTTTGGAAGAGTGAATAGATCCGATTCCTCAAGAACATGGCGGATTTTTTTCCCGGTCTCGAAGGCTCCCGAGGTCAGAGTGACTATGGCATACTTCATTGCTTCTTCTTCGCAGAAATGATGAATACCGGATTCTGGGCTTTGAACATGGTGAAGCTTCCCGCCTCCTCGCATCTGCTGATTGAGGCCTGAATAATTTCATAGTCGTAGTTATTGTCTTTAAAATAATTCCATGCCAGAGTCAGTGTGTTCATAGTAATTGATGTGACTACGATATTTCCGTTTCCTGTAATATGCTCCTCTACCCACCGGAGTACATCCGTCAGGTTCCCTCCCGATCCGCCTATGAAGGCCCGGTCAAAATTCCACGAGTCATCGAGTACATCCGGCGCATAACCTCCGGTAATATCTGCGTTTGTAATATTAAACTTATCCAGGTTCTGCTTTATTAAGGAGAGAGCCTCGGGATTTTTCTCTACAGAATGGACGAATCCCCTGTGTGCAGTTCTTGCGCATTCCACAGTGACAGAACCGGTTCCTGCACCGATATCCAGTATGCGGCTTTTTTCAGTAAGCCTTAGTTTTGATAAGGCAATTGTGCGAACCTCTTCCTTGGTTATAGGAACTTTGCCCCTTATAAACATGCTGTCCGGTATTCCCGGAGTAATGTAATCATTCACCTTCAACCACCACCACACATAGTTCTGCATCTAATTCCTCAACGAGGAAATCTTCCGCCTTCATTGAACGGATAATTTCATCATCATATGACAGCCTGTTGCCCATGTGCATCATTCTGCCGCCCATGCCGTTTTCTGAAAGTATTTGCGCAATATACTTATATGATTTATTGCCGTCTGTGAGAAATACTGATGCTTTGTTATTCTTAACACGCTTCGCAACATCATCCTCTCTGCCGTGCAGGCTTCCCATATATGCATCCTGCCAGGGCATACTGAGTTTCGAGAACATATACTGGACAGAACTTATTCCCGGTATCACCTCCAGCTGGTCAGGTTCGAATACTTTATTGAGAGTTGCCAGTATTCCGTAGAAGCCGGGATCACCTGAAGCTACAACCGATATAGTTTTAATTGCTATACGATTGAGGATGAATTCGGTCATATCATTGAGCTTCCCGGTTATTTCTTTGAGTACCTTGCCGGAAAGATCCAGTGATTCTATACCGGCAAGAGCTTCCAGATTTCTCTTTCCGCCGATTATTATATCGCTTTTACTGAGAGCTTTTACCACTGCCGGCGTTATAAAATCAACGCTGCCCGGGCCCAGACCGAGAACTTTTAACCTTTCCATTTAATCTCCTTTACTTTTCCGGGTAAGTGAATTTTTCTTTATCTCCAGAGCAAGATCCCCGGCTCCTTCAGTTCGTGCAAGGAGCCCCTTCTCCTGAGAAAAAAGCATTACCTCAATCTGTATTTCCCCGTGTACTTTGGTCATACACCTTTCTGATATGAGCTTTGCAAGACGGGGATAGAGTTCTTTAATTTCGATGTAATCAAGGGCCTCTTCGGTGGTTAAAGAGTTCATTATTTTTTTAACATTTTCGGTGCTGCCTCCCAGGTATGCGTAGTGGGCAGCAAGTATTTCAACCCTGGCATCTGTTACTCTGCTGTGGGTGTCGAATATTCCGCCGGCGACCTTTATCAGTTTTCCTATGGTTCCCGAGAGCAGTATTTTCTTCATGCCGTAGAAGACTGCCTGTTCAAGCATGTACCCTATGTAATTGCTCATGGTAATAATTACGCCGTCTTCAATTTTAAACTCTTCAGAAATAAAATCCCGGCCGTATTTTCCCGGCACAAATACCGCGCTGTCCATTCCTGTTTCTTTGAGCATGGAGATCTCAAGTGCCAGAGACTCCATAACTGCATCATTTGACATGGGCTCGACAATACCCGTTGTTCCCAGGATTGATATGCCTCCCTCTATTCCGAGCCTGGGGTTGAATGTCTTCTTTGCAATTTCGATTCCTTCAGGTGCGGATATTTCTACTGTGACGCCATGGCCGGCGGGTTTTTCTTTTTCTGTTTCGCTGATTATCATTTTCATGGGCACCGGATTTATTGCCGGGCCGCCCACAGGAGCGGGCAGTCCTTTGCGGGTTACTTTCCCCACACCGGGTCCGCCGGTTACGGTTACAGAGTCCTCTTCACTTCTTCTGGCCTCAGCAAATATTTTCATGCCGTCGGTGGCATCGGGATCATCTCCGGCGTCCTTGATTATGCAGCATCTGGCAAAATTTTCTTCAATAATGATTTCATGTACATCGAGTTTAAGCTCCCATCCCATGGGAGTGTCAATTGTTACTGTCCGGGCGGGTTCTCCCGAGAAGAGCATCCTCACGGCAGCACGGGCAGCAGCTGCCGCACAGGAGCCTGTTGTATAGCCGTATTTGAGTTTCCTGCCGTTTTTGACAATAAACTTATCCATCAACTCTCCATCTGAATAATAATTGAATTCAGTATGGCCACAGCTACTGTGCTGCCTCCCTTCCTTCCCCGTGTAACAATTCGCGGTACATCCGCCTCAAGAAACTCCTCCTTGGATTCTGCAGCTCCCACGAATCCTACGGGCACTGCGATGACAAGAGCGGGTTTAACTTTTCCTTCATCTATGAATTTCTTAAGTGTGAAAAGTGCGGTGGGGGCATTGCCTATCATGAATATTCCAGTACTGCTGTCCATGCAGGCTCTCTCCATCCCGACAATCGATCGGGTAACGCCTCTGGATTTGGCCTCTTCTGCTACGGAGCTGTCTGCAACGAGGGTGTAGATTTCACTTCCGTATTTAGAGAGCCTGATGCTGCTCACTCCGGCCTTTATCATGTTGGTATCGGCATATATTCTGCATCCCCGCTTGAGGGCATCCATAGAGCTTGTAAGAGCATCGTCACTTATCTCTGTAATCTCTGCATATTCAAAGTCCGCAGTTGTATGTATTACCCGGTAAATTGTGGGAATATGTTCTTTCTTCACATCAACAGTAATCTCTTTACCTATTATCTCAAAACTTGTTTTTTCAATGAGTTCGGGATTCTTAATCATTCAGTTCACCTCTGTATAGTTCTGTTATCTTTCTGAAAAAATCCATGTTTGAATAGAAATGTATATGGGGGTATCCCGCCAGTACATTCTGCTTCCTCAGGCCGCCCTGCCACCTTATATCTTTTCCGGCCTTCTTTATATCATAGGAGTGCTTCATCTCACTATCCGTTATATCTTCCAGTTTCGTATGATGAAATTCATGGCCTCTTGTTACGATATCCATGAAGCTGATTTCGATGTATCCGAAACGCTGAAGTTTTTCGGTCATCACGGCTCTGCAGTGGAAGAAGTCGACCATAGGGAAGAACTCATCCTCCAGTGTAACAATCCCTCCTGTCAGATACATGAGCCCTCCGCATTCCGCATATGCCGGCATGCCGCCTGCCAGTCTTCTTTTTATCTCCCGGAGCATGGCACTGTTCTGCGACAGCTCACGTGCGAATACCTCGGGAAAACCTCCGCCCAGATAGAGCGCATCTGTGTTTTCCGGAAGTCCTTCATCCTCCATGGGGCTGAATTCAACCAGCTCCATTCCCGCTTCCTTCATCAGCTTAAGATTGTCGTTGTAGTAGAAGCTGAATGCCCTGTCCCGCGCCACTGCTACTCTCAACCTTTTTCCGTCAATGCCGCCGGGGACTGTCTGATTTTTCAATGACGGGGAGGGGGACTCTGCAATCCCGCTCAGCCTGTCTAAATCTATATGCTGTTCTGCCGCATCTGCCATGATCTCCACTGTTGATTCCAGATTCTCCAGTTCCTCAACAGGAACAAGGCCCAGATGTATGATGGA
>CAYNFB010000267.1:0-5362 GCA_964396355.1 uncultured Leptospirales bacterium
GCAGTCGAATCTAACTGACAGCGAATATCAGATGATTAAGGCCCATCCGCTTCACGGCTATAAATCGCTTATTCTCTATCACGATATAAATGAAAGAATTGCAAATATATCACTCCAGCACCATGAGCAGTTTGACGGCAAGGGATACCCCCGGGGTCTTAAGGGAAAGGAAATAGATGAGTACGCAAGAATCGCAGCTATTGCCGACAGTTATGAATCTCAGATATCAAAGAGAAGCTACAGGGAGAAGGTCGGGGCATATCATACAATGAAGAATCTTCTTGCAAGCGGAGTTAATAAGTTTGATCCCGAAGTGCTGAAAATATTCCTGTCCAGAATGTCTGTTTATCCCATCGGTTCGCTCGTTGAACTCAATGACAAAACAATAGGAATTGTAATAGGATCTGTCACTGAAAAACCTCTGCGGCCGATCATTAAGCTGATATTCGACGAAAGCGGAAGTAAAATCGTAGAGACAAAGATCGTAAACCTTCTCGAGGATCACTCAAAGTATATAACCAGAGTGCTTGATGAGAAGGAGGCTGGAATTAACATCTTCGATGTACTCTGGGCTTTTTAATGGGCGGTTCTTACCGGACCGAATACGGAAGGCACGGCGAGGATAGAGCCTCGTTTCTCCTTGAGCAGAAGGGATATTCTGTTATAAATAGAAATTATTATGCAGGGCATCTCGGTGAAATAGATATTATCGCCGTTAAGGACAGTACAATCCTCTTCGTCGAGGTTAAGACCAGAAGCAGTGAATCTTTCGGCGGCCCCATTCGTTCAATAACGAAGAAGAAACTTTCCTCACTCCGCAAGTCTGCAAATCACTTCCTGGTCAACAATCCGGAATATAACAGAGCCGGGTATAATTACCGTTTTGATCTGATATGCAGCATCGGCGACGAGGTGGAGTGGATAGAGGATATAATAAGGTAGTATTTCTTAGAATTCCTTAAAGCTGTCCAGCATAATGGTTATAGGACCATCGTTTATCAGGGAAACATCCATATCGGCTCCAAATTCTCCTGTTTTAACCGGAGAACCCCATTTTTTTTCGAACTGTTCAATGAATTGATTGTAGAATGCCTCTGCACTGCCCGGCGGCATGGATTTGGAGTATGAGGGTCTCTTACCTTTCCTGGCATCACCGTAGAGGGTGAACTGAGACACAATCAGTATATCTCCGCCAAGGTCCTCGACAGAGATGTTCATCACATCGTTGCTGTCCTCGAATATTCTCATCTCTGTGGATTTCCGGATAATATAATCCGAATCTCTATCCGTATCATCTCTGTGGAAGCCGACGAGAATAAGAAGGCCCCTGTCTATTGACGAGATTATATTCCCGTCAACAGAAACAGAGGCTGATTTAACTCTCTGTACTACTGCTCTCATTTATGCCAGTTTAGCCTTGAGTACGTTTTCCGGCTGAACTCCCACGAAACGTTCTGTCTCCTGTCCGTTTTCAAAGAGAATCAGTGTGGGGATGGAAACAATTCCGAACTTTTGGGCAATAGCCGGACTCTCATCCGTATTAACCTTGTATATTTTTGCGCTGATTTCATCTGATTCTGACAGGGTTTCCAAAATCGGGGTCTGCATCCTGCAGGGACCGCACCAGGGAGCCCAGAAGTCAACGAGAACCTTGCCTGAAGATTTCAGCACATCTGCTTCAAATGTTTCTGTATTGGATTCTGATAGCTTACTCATTCGTTCCTCCTAAAATTTTATAAAACCGTTTCCGCTTGCCTTTGTGAGGCAGGATTTTTCGATTTCCTTTATTCGACTATTTATGATACTAATATCTTTTTCTCTTTTTTCAATAATTTTTTTGGACTTACTGTCCATAATTGATGATCTCATGCTCTCTATATGGTTTTCTTTGTAGTATATTACATGCTGACCGCTCTGCATTGTGTTAAGAGTTTCCGGATTTATTTCAAACTGTATGAATCTTCTGTTCTTCAGTGCTTTCCCGGAATAGGCGTAGTGCTGGAGGGCAAACATGAAAATTTTCTTCGAGGGTTTCAGCCTTTTGTAGTATTTTGCCTGTGAAATACGGCCGTCCTCATAGGAGTATTCAATCTGCCCCTCATGAATCCGGCGGTCGTCCTTATATGTATAGAAGTGTATTGACGATACCAGATCGCCGGAATACTTATATCTTACTTCTTTAGAACGCTTTGATTCCATGCCGGAAAGATCTTTATAGACGATTTTGGCAGGTTTTTTGCAGTCCCCTTCATAGTAGAGTTTTTTAGCGCATTTTCCGTTGCTGCTGTTATTGTAGGTGACCTGTATAAGCCGGCCTGATTCGTCGTATTGTTTCTTTTCTGCACTGGCGGCCTGTATCGAAGAAGCGGATACAAAAAACAGGACTATCACCAGGAATTTGAGTATATATCTGTTCATTATTAAATTGCTCCATTTAAGCAGAGGCTGCAGAGTAAGTTCTGTATGTATTTACATGAATAAATCAATATTTGATACAGGGGCATTTTAAGCAACTAAAATATAAAAGAATTTTAGTCTGTTTTACGTCGTGGAGAGTTCATTGATTACTGCATCAGCACATCTTATGCCGTCTACTGCGGAGCTTACTATTCCTCCGGCATATCCTGCTCCCTCTCCTGCAGGGTAGAGTCCTGCAGTATTGACTGACTGAAAGTCCTCACCTCGTGTTATTCTCACTGGAGAGGATGTCCGCGTTTCTGCTCCTATGAAAGTTGCCCTGGGGGATATGAATCCCCTCATGCGTTCGTTGAATCTGTGAAGTGAAGCCCTTATCTCATCGGTAATAAAGGGCGGGAGGAAGTCTGTGAGTCTCGATGGTGTGATGCCTCTGGAGTAAGATGTGTCAGGCAGATCCTTGTCAGTTCTGTCTTTTATGAATGAACCTATTGTCTGGCCCGGGGCAGTGCATCCCCCTCCGCCGTGAATAAATGCTTTTTTTTCTATTTCTCTCTGAAGTTCAATACCTGAGAGCGGATCAGGGCCTGTATCGTCGGGATGTACGGTGACCACGATGGCTGAATTTGAAAATGAGCCCTTTCGTGATGATGTGCTCATGCCGTTTGTGCAGAGAAGATTCTCCTCTGATGAGGAATTTATTACTGTTCCGCCCGGGCACATGCAGAATGAGTAGGTGCCGCGGCCGGTCTTTGTATTCTTGGATGTTACAGAATACTCGGCTGCCGGAAGTATGTCTCTGTAGCCGCTGTTTCCATACTGTATTTTTCTTATCTCCTCTGCCGGATGCTCTATGCGTGATCCTATGGCAAAGCCCTTTTTTTCTATTTGTACGCCTCTATCTTTCAGCAGCATGTATACGTCTCTGGCGGAATGGCCTGCTGCGAGGATTATCCTGTCTGCAGTGATTTCGCTGCCGCCCGATGTGCGCAGGCCCTGAATTTTTCCTTTGGCAATGATAAGATCGGTGACTTTATCTCCGAAAATAATCTGCGAACCCGAGTCAGTTATTGTCTTTCTGATACTCTTCATTATGTTCTGAAGGCGGTCTGTGCCGATGTGGGGCTTTGACTCGTAAGCGATGGATGAGGGCGCGCCGTTTTCAATCAGTTTGTCGTAGAACCAGAGAATCTCAGGCCTGTTTATTCTCGTGGTCAGCTTGCCGTCTGAATAGGTTCCCGCACCGCCCTCGCCGAAGAGAACATTGCTTTCACTGTCGAGGATTCCCTGTGATTCCAGAATAGATATATCCTTCATCCTCTCCTCTACCTTCTTTCCTCTCTCCAGGATTATAACTTCAGCTCCTGCCTCTATCAGCCTGAGTGAGGCAAAGAGTCCGGCCGGGCCGGCACCTATGACAATGATTTTTTCATTCTTCTTTACCTGAGGCCGGGGAACGGATTGCGGGATTATATATTCTGTGACGTCCTTCTCTTTCAGGAGTTCTGATGCATTTTCATCATCAGCCTCGATGAGCACCCTGTATCTGAAGCAGATTGCACTCTTCTTTCTTGCGTCGAGAGATTTCTTAAGTATTCTGATGAATTTTAGGGGTTCGGTGAAGCGCTTTTTTACAAAATCAGCCAGAGCAGATTCTTCCTGATCCGGCCTCAGTGTTATATTGTCGATTTGGAGGAGCATATCAGGCTATTGCATCGAAGAGCGATCCGGGCTTAAGCGCCGGGCCCTGTGTACTGCTTCGTCCGTCGGAGCCGTAACTGCTCTCCCTGTTCTTTATCTGACCGAGGATCCGTTCCTGTTCTTCCGGAGAGGGCTTGAAGTAGATAGGTCTTGTTCCCTGTCCCTCTATCCTTCTGACTTTTTCGACTTTTCCTTTGGCGTAGTCGGGCCAGATATAGACTTTATTGGATGCAGGCCTGTTTGCAGATGGCCTGTTTAATGTAATTTCAGATATGCCTGAAGATATATTCATATTTATTATTTCGGCGCCGGGACAGCCGATCTTTAGTGCGGAACAGATTTTTTTAATTTTTTTGATCTTGACGGTGTGAAAAATAGATTTTAAAATACTGGATAAATTATTAGAACATTAGAGGGGAGTATAACTGATAATATGGCAGAGAAGAAAAGAATAATTACCAGAAAGGATGAGGCAAAGCTGAGAAGAAAGAAAATACTTATGGTTTTTATTCCTTCTGCTGCTCTGATTGTGCTTATTGTTTTAATTGTAATGATCGGGAAAAAAATTAATATTGAGACTTTGAATCCTCAGGTGAATTTTATGTTTGGAGATTGCCGGTACAAAGCCGGCTCCGGCGGAGAGTGGAAAAAAGCGTCTGTTGGAATGAAGTATGATGAAGATTATACCTTTAAAACAGGTGAAAATTCAATTCTCGATCTTCTGCTGCAGGATGAATGTGTTGTCCGTGTGAAGGAGAATTGTTCTATCTCTGTAAAAGAAATTAATTCAAAAAATATAGATATGGAAATTACTGACGGTCTTCTCTATGGCAAGATTCACAGGCTGACCAAAGGGCAGGGGCTTCATGTTAAGTCAGCTACTGCGGTTATTGCTGTGAGAGGAACAGAGTTCTGTACAGCAGTTGATGGCGGAAATACTGAAGGCTTCTGTGTCGACGGCGTTGTTGAGATTTCTGCTGATAAAAGAACAGTACAGGTTGGAAAGAATAAAAAAGCAAATATTTCTGCAGGGAATACTCTTACTGAGCCGTTACCAATGACGCAGAAAGAAATAACATCAATCAATAAAGAAATAGCATCTATCAGACTGGAGAGAATGCTTCTTGTGGCCAACAGTCTTCTTTTGAAACCGGGAAAGTTTGATGTCCATGATGAAATGAAACAGGAACTTGACAGGATAATCGGAGAGCTTAAGGATGAGAAGGGTATTATTCAGATTGTCGGC
>CAYNFB010000268.1:0-5335 GCA_964396355.1 uncultured Leptospirales bacterium
AGTGGTGCATACGAAAACGGTGAAAAAGTTACGCCTGTTGTATATATTGTAACCATTCTTGTCTGAGCCTTTCCGGGCGTACATCCTATATAGAGCATTATGACGAGTATACCGCTCATTGAAATTGCCGTGCCTTTCAGAAAACTAGTCATTTTTGATACCTCCGAATATATAAACACCTGTTTATTATATCGGACACAGACCATTGCCACTTTATCCTAATTTTGACTTTATGTCACAAAAATCCTTGACCTCTGCAATCCCTGCCTTAAACAAAATAAATGAGTATATTCCTTAAAATATGAGGATTGAATGAAGATATTATCTAATAAACCGACCATTACGCGGAAGGAACTTGAAGGCGTACTGGACTGCATGATACACGAGGAACTGGTAACGGGCAGTACTGTAAAAAACTTTGAATCTGCTGTTGCAGTCATTTCAGGAAGGAAGTACCCTCTTGCTGTAAATTCTCTGACCTCCGCCTATATTCTTCTTTTCAAGTCCCTGGAAATAGGGCCGGAAGATGAAATTATACTGCCATCTCTGTCTAACAGCGCCCCCATAAGCGCAATGGATATAACAGGAGGCATTCCGGTAATTGTTGACTCCGACGCGAATTCGATTTTCCCTTCTATCGATCAGATAAAAGAAAAAATCACTGATAAAACAAAAGCCATCATAACAGCAGATCTCTTCGGATTTCACTTCGAAGGTGAGGATCTGAAAGATCTGAATATACCTGTAATTACCGATGTATCTCACTCCATCGGAACAGAATTAAATGAACAGCCGGCAGGATCGTACGCTTCATTTACGGTTGCATCCTTTGCTCCATCAATGATTGTGACCACCAGCAACGGCGGGATTGTACTCACTAATAACTCCAGATATTTCTCAGCCATGCGGGATCTCAGGGGATGCAAAGAAGATGTAATCAATTACGACTTTACGATGACTGACCTTCAGGGAGCCATGGGCATATCCCAGGTTCTCAAGCTCAAAGATTTTTTAAGAAGACGGAGAGAGATAGCCAGGAAGTATTATGAATCTGTGCGCCTCACATCTCACAAGACAATGTACACCTACAATGAAAGTTTTGCATATCAGTCATTCCCCGTTATATTCGATGCTCCGGCAGAGCGTGTGGATAAATACTGGAAGAAAAACGCCATAGAGGTACTCCGGGCCATTCCCTGCCCCTGCCATAATCTGCTCGACCTTAAGGGATTTGACTACCCCAATGCAGACAGAATGTCAAAAAAATTATATTCTCTCCCTCTCTATCCTACTTTGACGAAAAAAGAGATAGAAAAAATTTCAAAAAATGTTGCGGCATTTATCTGACAGCGTAACATATTTATTATATTTAAACCGTATAGAAGATCTATTAATATTTTAAGGCAGAGATAATACCATGTATACATTAACAGTAGAAGACACATTTGCATCAGCTCATCAGCTGAGAGGATATAAAGGAAAATGCGAAAACATTCACGGCCACAACTGGAAGGTATTCCTTAGTGTTAAGGGCAAAACACTTGATGAGACAGGACTGCTTATCGACTTCCATGATTTGAAAAAAATTCTCAAGGATGCAACAGACTACCTTGATCATAATAACATAAATGACCTCAAGCCATTTGACAAAATAAATCCCAGTTCAGAAAATATTGCTGAATTCATATACAACCGCGTCAGCGAGGGACTTCTAAATACAGGCAAAGATGTTGCTGTAGACTCCGTTACTGTATGGGAATCAGCCAATTCCAGATGTATGTTCAGTCCTGAATAGTCTACTTCGAGGCAAGCAGCTCCTCTATCTTACTGATCAGCTCATCAAGACTGGAGGCCTTTGTGAGATATGCGTCGGCTGTCCAGGTCATGAAATTGCTCTTATAATTGGAATATGCAGTGTAAATGATTACGGGAAGTTTCCCTTTCATAGAGATGATCTTGCCCAGAGTTTCTATCCCGTCCATCTCCGGCATTCGTATATCCATTATAACAAGATCAAAGCTCTCATCTGTGACAAGATCAATTGCTTCTCTTCCGTTAGATGCCTTCGTGACCGAGTATCCGTTCTCTTCAAGCTCCTCAGCATAGAGCTCACGCAGATTTTCCTCATCTTCGACTATTAACAATTTTGCCATTTCTTTAACCCGATAATTTATTTAAGAACAAAATAAAAAAATATGTCAGCTCTTTCAAAAATTTATTCAGCCTTTTCACCATTTTTTTGTTCTAATAAAGGAAGCGGAAGCCTGATGATAAATTCCGTACCGCCCTCTTCTCTGTTAAGAACTGAAATTTTGCACTTGTGATCCATTATACTCTTCTTACCATTGGCAAGCCCCAGACCTACTCCTGTAACCTTGGTAGTAAAAAAAGGATCAAAAATAAGCTCAACATTCTTCTCTTCTATTCCGATTCCGCTATCGGTAAAGCAGATAGTAACAGATGATTCATCACTCCGGGTTTTTATCTCTATTTTCCCTCCCGGGGGAGTTGCATCAATGGCATTCTGAAAGAGATTGAGAAGGACCTGCTTGAGCTGATTAAAATCAGATTTAACATGAGGCAAATCCTTTTCCATATTCATCTTCACAGAGATCTTCTTCTCATCAAGAAAATTTCTCAGGAGACTGAATGTATCCTTAATGATATGATTAATATCATTAAATTCCTTGATATACTTCGAAGGCCGGGTAAAATCCATGACATTTGAAAGAATCTTCTCAAGCCTCTCTGATTCCCTGAGTATAATATCTGCAGATTTGATTATTTTCTTCTCATCTCCCGAACCTGATGAGGCATACTTGCTGATCCTCTTCGCGTAGCCCCCCATAGTAACGAGAGGATTTCTTATCTCATGAGCGATATGAGATGCAATCCTTCCTACTGCGGCCATTTTTTCAGACTCTATGATTGCCTCCTGGCGCTCCTCAAGCTTCTCCATTTCCTCTCTTACTTCGATCAAATTCAGATAGCTTTCGATGAGAGATGCCGCCTGATAGGAGAATATGGTGAGTAAATCTTCATTCTGCTGGGATATTTCAGTCATATTATATTTATTATCCGCAACAATAATACCAATGGTTTTTTTGAAGGAGATGAGCGGCACTATTACAAACTCATCGACCTCCATGAATTCCCTGATGCCGTCACTTACTCTGCTGTCTTCAAAGGAATTTCTCACATGGAATCTATCCATCTCCCGGACAGCCCTGGTGAAAATATTATCCTCATCAGCGTCCACACTATACTCAAGGACTCTCTCAAGCAGTCTGCTCTTCTTCACATTTACAGGATATTCGCTCGGCAGATCTCTTTCAGAGGAAGATATCGAATTCCACACTTCGATGGCCTCTTCAAAGGAATCGGGGCCAACAGCCATCTTTCCTTTCAGTTTGCCGTCCTCCACCAGAAAGAGCATTGCCCGGTTAAAGCCCAGTCCCGAGCCGGAGGTAACACCGAAAAGAATATTATAGAATATATTATCTGTTTCAATTTCATCACCCAATGTGCCTGTAATATGGGTGAGTATTGATGTCTGGTAATCCTTGCTGAAACGATCTGTGATATCGTCAATAATAATTGCAATCTGATCCTCGCTGTTTACCACCATGGAGGAGATTTTGATATCGGCAATTATAGAAATTCTGTTTACCGACATCAGGTGAACATTTTTAAGGACCACCGAATCCCCTCCCTCCTCGCCCTTTATGTGGCTTATACCTATCTTCAGCCTGGTATTGATAAAGTAGAATATACTGTCGAGCCCCTTGCCCACCACAGTGTCAGGATCTATATTGAATTTCCTGCAGAAACCTTCATTTGCATAAATTATATTCTCAAACTTATCGATTACTATAAAATGTGAATCTATTGAACATATTATATGACTGTATATCTCATGAAACTTTTTAAGCTCATCACTCTGGGATGAGACAATTGAATCAAACTGTTTGCCCACAGTTAGCAGTTCCTTCAATAATCCCGATACCAGAATTGAATCATCTATGTCTGAATCCTTCAAAACGAACTTCCCCTTCTTGAATTCACCTATGACCTGACTGAGACTCTTCAGATTATTCCATAGAAAAAATCCGACCTTGTAATAGTAGTAATAAAGTCTGGCGAAAAAATAGACAACCATGCCGATAAAAAGCATCAAATAGGTTGAACCGCGTATGTTTTCACGATAGTAGAGCGTAGAGAAAACAAAAGCGGCAAGAAGCAGGTTGGGGATGAAAATCTTAATTATCCAGTATGCAATTTTTCTATAATTTTCCATAAAATCCGACTTTTACTTTTTTTTTATTGTTTGCTTTTCATATTCCTGTAGAGTCCGGTATACATCAGGTGATCACGTTTAAAAAAATTTACAAGTACTAATATAAGGATAATGTATTCCATAGTATAAAAAATAATTTCCCTGTACTTTTACAGCGAAACTACAGCCCAATATATAAAAACAGGATTAGCATGAAAATAATAATTGCAACAGCCAACAGCAATAAAATCAGAGAGATACAAAACAAGTTCAGGGATATAGATGAAATTGAATTTTCATCACTGAAGGACCTTCCGGAAATTCCCGAAATAATCGAAAACGGCCTGACCTTTGAAGAAAATTCACTGATAAAAGCCAGAACGGTGTGTTCCCTCACGGGAATGGCGGCAATGGCCGATGATTCGGGACTTGCAGTAGATGCCCTGAACGGTGAGCCGGGTATTTATTCGGCCAGATATGCTGGAGAAAATGCCACAGATGAAGACCGCAACAGGAAGCTTCTCGAAAACCTAAAAGGAATACCTGACGAAAAAAGGACAGCCCGTTTCGTATGCGCCATATCAATAGTACTCCCCGACGGAAGAGAATTTGTCACGGAAGGAAAATGTGAAGGAATCATAATCTCCGGCCCCAGAGGAGAAGGAGGTTTCGGATACGATCCGATTTTCTATCTTCCCAATCTTAAAAAATCCATGGCGGAAATGTCTATGGATGAAAAGAACAAAACCAGCCATAGATCAGCAGCTCTGGAAAAAGCTCATGAGATACTGAAAGGAATAATGAATAAGACAATATGATGACAACTGAAAATTCAAAGTCTATTCTTTCAATTCTGGAAGGGTACTACGGTCAGACTGAAGCGGATCTTAATTTCAGCAATTTATACGAACTGACCGTTGCAGTGGTCCTCTCCGCACAGACCACAGACAAACAGGTTAATGCTGTAACAGGAGAACTGTTTAAAAGGTATCCGGATTTTTCATCTCTGGCCCGGGCTGAGCTCAGTGATATTGAAACAATAGTAAAGAGCACCGGTTT